>JBDKKE010000074.1:0-11665 GCA_039796255.1 Verrucomicrobiota bacterium
CGTCGAGCGGCGTCGGCGACTCTTCACCGGTGACAATGGCTGCGGCAATCAGGATGGGGCGGGCGGATGACAGGACGAAACGGTCCGCGGACCAGCCGTCGCCGCGGCTCCAGGGCAATCCGGGCTGACGGTGGTGGAAGAGCCGCACCGCGACGGCTGCTTCGGTGGCTTCGCGGGAAGGCTTCTGCTCCAGAGCAATGGAGTTGGTGACGGAGGGGAATCGCCGCATCGCCCAATAGCCGTCCGGCAGGTTTCCTGTGGCGGTTTCGGATTCATTGCCGGTCATGGGCCACAGGGTGACGTCCACCCCGACCAGGCTGGTTTCGCGGAAGGGATCTGTTTCGGACGGATCGCCGTCCACCGAGAGTTCGATGATCAGCAGGTTCTCGGTCGCTGCCACCCAGGAGCGGAAGTGAATGCGGGTTCCGGCGCGGGTGAAGGGCGGGGGATCCTCGACTCGCAGGGCGGTGGTGAGCGTGTGATGCACCTCGGCCGTTTCGAGAATCTGTTCGGCATGGTATTCGCCGCCCACCAGAGCGGGGATGCTGACATCGATGCCGCCGATGGGGCAGGGGTGCGCGTTGGGATAGACCGACTTGGTCTTCCAAAAATCATTCTTGGCGATCCAGAATCGGTGGCGCTCCGGGCAATTGGTTGCCGACAGGGACTTCGCCGTCACGTTGGCCCCACCGGCTTCTCCCAGGCCTTGGTATCGCTGACGTTCCACAACTCCCCCGATGGCCACCCCCACATCGCCATTGCCCAGCAGGGGGCCGTCTGGAAGTTTTCGCGTGGGCATGAGCCGGGGTGGCGCGGTGAAAATGCCCGACTGACGGGAGACGATTTCCAGGGCCCGGGCAGCGACGGCGGGGTTCGGGGGGAGTGTTCCTGCTGTTGCGGCGGATGCAGCGTCCTGTGCCCGGATTACCAGGGCGCCCATCCCAAGAAGCAGGGCGACGCACAGCAGCGGCCTGGTGCGGCACTTCGGGCGCGGGAATGGGGAGTGAAATCCGAACTTCATGGACGGGGGAAAGCGTGGACGTGAACGGGTCCAGGTCCCATTCAATACCAATCGGTGCGCCATGATCTTCACTGGCGGCTTGTGCCCTGAACCCAGGGCCTCAAACTGACGACGGACAGTCCCCATGAAACGCGCCGCCCCCGCCCCGCTGCCCACCACGCGTCCACCGCTGGATCGCATGATGCGCATTCACACGGCCCTGCAGGAGGGCAAGTTCCCCAATTGTTCGACTCTCGCCCGTCATCTGGAGGTGAGCACCAAGACGGTCCAGAGGGATCTGGAGTTCATGCGCGACCGCCTGAATCTTCCCGTGGAGTTTGATCCCATCCACAACGGCTACCGCTACACGGAGGAGGTGAAGTCCTTTCCCACGCTGCAGATCACCGAGGGCGAACTGTTTGCCCTGCTGGTGGCGGAAAAGGCGCTTCAACAGTATCGCGGCACGCCCTTCGAAGCCCGTCTGGTCGGGGCGCTGCGGAAACTGGAGCAGGCGCTGCCGGATGCCGTGTCCCTGAACCTCGCCCAGTGGGAGCAGGCGATCACTTTTCGCACCACCTCGGAACCGCTGGTATCGGTGCCACCCATTCTGGAGGCGCTGACGCGCGCGGCGCAGAAGCGAGAGCAGTTGCGCATCCGCTACCGCAAACCCGGAACACGGGAGCCCGAGGAACGGACGGTGGATCCGTACCAACTCGCGAACGTGGATGGCGACTGGTACCTGTTTGCCTTCGACCACCTGCGCAAGGCCATCCGCACCTTTGTTCCGGCCCGCATCGTTGCGGTGGAGCCGACCGGGGAGACCTTTGCGCGGCCGGCGCGGTTCGAGTTGGAAAAGCAGCTCCGGGATAGTTTTGGAGTGCATTCACGGGAAGGGGAGTTTGAGGTCGTGCTGCGGTTTGACGAACAGGTGGCGGACTACATACGGGAGAAGAAATGGCACAACTCGCAGACCCTGGTGGAACTGCCGGGGGGTGGGGTGGAAATGCACCTGAAGCTGGGCAGCCTCCAGGAAGTGCAGCGCTGGGTCCTCGGCTGGGGAGGCGCTGCCCGGGTGCTGGCACCTCCGCAATTGGTGGCATCGGTCCGCGCCGCGGCGGAACGGCTACTCTCGGCAGGGAATAGGTCAGGAAGCGATCTTCCCTGACTGTGGACCGGCCCCGGGTGCTCGATGGCGGTGTTGCCCCGGAGCGTCCCAAGCGCCGGTCGATTCCTTGGGCGGGCGGCTCAGACCGCCGGACGCCTCACCAGGGTGTCCCTCTGCGACCACAGCGGATCCGGCTTGGGGAAATCGAGATTGTAATGCAGTCCGCGGCTCTCGGGCCGCTGGAGCGCGCAGGCAACGATCTGCTCGGCCACCGTGGCCAGATTGCGCAGTTCCAGGAGATCGGCGGTGACCCGGAAGTTCCAATAGTAGTCGCGGATTTCGTCCTGAAGGTTACCCAGCCGCTTCTGCGCGCGCTGCAGCCGCTTGGTCGTTCGCACAATGCCGACGTAGTCCCACATGGTCCGCCGGATCTCGTCCCAGTTGTGCGCCACCACGACCAGTTCATCAGGATCCGCAGCATGCCCGGTCTGCCACGGAGGTAGGGCTCCGGGAGCGGACGGCAGGGGATTCGCCAGCGCGTGAATGGCGGCCCGGTGGGAACAGACCAGGGCTTCGAGCAGGGAATTGCTGGCCAGACGATTTGCCCCGTGGAGTCCGGTGCATGCCACCTCGCCGATGGCATAGAGTCCCCCCAGTTCGGTGACGCCATCCACCGTGGCCACCACCCCTCCGCACTGGTAGTGCGCTGCCGGGACCACCGGGATCGGCTCGCGGACAATGTCGAGTCCCAGTTCCAGACAGCGGGCGTGAATCGTGGGGAAATGCTCCACGATGAACGCTGCGGGCTTGTGGGTCAGGTCCAGAAAGACGCAGGGCGCACCGGTGCGTTTCATCTCCGAATCGATCGCCCGCGCGACGATGTCCCGGGGCGCCAGTTCGGCGCGCGGATCGTACCGTCCCATGAAGCGCTGACCGTCAGCGCCCTTCAGCACGCCACCCTCCCCGCGTACCGCCTCGGAGATCAGGAAATTCTTGGCCAGCGGATGAAACAGGCAGGTGGGGTGGAATTGAACGAACTCCAGATTGGCCACCGGGAGTCCGGCACGATACGCCATCGCCAGGCCGTCCCCTGTCGCGATGTCCGGATTGGTGGTGTACAGGTACACCTTGCCGCTGCCGCCCGTAGCGAGGATGACCGCCGGTGCGGAAAAGGTGACCACCCGGTCCGCGAGTCGGTCCAAGACATAGGCGCCGAGAACCCGGTCGGGTCCGGCATGGCCCAATCGTGCCGAGGTGATCAGGTCGATCGCCAGGTGATTCTCAAAGACGGTGATGTTGGCCTGGGCTGCGACCGCCTTGAGAAAGGTACGCTCCAATTCGGCACCCGTCGCATCGCGGGCGTGCAGCACCCGCCGCTTGGAGTGCCCTCCCTCCCGGGTGAGGTCCAGTTCCCTGCGGCCCGGTTCACTGGGAATGTCCCGTTCGGTGAACTGGGTCCCGAGCGCCAGCAGTTCCTGAATTCGCGCCGGGCCTTCCTCCACAATGGTCCGGACGATCTCCTCCCGGCAAAGTCCCGCCCCGGATTCAAGGGTGTCACGCAGGTGCAGTTCAAACGAATCCTCGCGGCTGGTGACGCTGGCGATCCCCCCCTGGGCCCAATTGGTGTTGGAGTCTGCCCGGTTCTTTTTAGTGACGATGGCCACCCGACCGTGTCGAGAAGCCTTCAGGGCAAAATTGAGCCCGGCGATGCCGCTGCCGAGGACGAGAAAATCGAACGAATGAGGGGCGGGAGCCATGGCGGCGGGCGCTGGGGTCGTGACCGCGGATTACGGCAGGCTCGGCCGGCAGCGGTGCACGCTAGCGGGTCCAGTCAAACGCCCGCTTCTTCAGGGCGTAGAGAAATCCCACAAAAAGGACCCCCAGAAAACTCACCATGCCGCCGAGGATCAAGGCCGCATTCTCCCGCAACATCTGCTTGTAGATGATGGCCCAGGGAAACATGAAGATGACCTCGATGTCGAAGAGGACGAACAGCAGTGCCACCAGATAGAACTTCACCGACATGCGCGCGCTGCCCTCGCCCTCCGGAAGCATGCCGCATTCGTAAGCCACGTCTTTGGTGGCGGTGCGGCGACCCACCTTGCCCAGGACGACGGAGATCACCAGGGTGGAGGCGGCGAATCCGACCGCAACCAGGAGCAGGAGGAGGACGGGCAAATACTGCATCAACTGCGAATCCATGCGCGGCGGATACTAGGGAGGATGCTCCCTGAGGCAAGTGCCGCCTCAGGCTGACCGTCGTCAATCATCCGTCACCCCGCCTGACACCTTCCTTGACCCCTGCCGTCCCCGCGTGTTTCCTTCGGCCGGCGCGGAGAGGTGGCCGAGTGGCTGAAGGCGCTGGTTTGCTAAACCGGTTTACGGCCAAAAGCCGTAACGAGGGTTCGAATCCCTCCCTCTCCGCCAATTTTTATTGGGTTTTAGAGGTTGTTCGATTCTTTGACGACAGATCGCGGCGTGCGATTCCGTCATTCTGACGGAAGGAGAGGCAGGCTTTTGGCTTCTTTCGTGGTCGAAAAGGCGTAGGTCGACGTTTTAGTTTACCCCCGGAATCGGATCGTCCCCGCAAGCCCTACGCGGATTTCACCATCAGCTTCTACGATGCCGAGGGGCGGCGAGATCGACGGATTGCTGCGGATCTCGCTGCCGGACGGCAAGAAACAACCCGCCTCACGCCCTCCGGCGCAGAAACCTTCGTGGCCGCTTGTCGCAAGGTGATCCCTTCAGGCACATCACTTCTGGCTGCCCTCGACGAGGGGCTCGGTGCCAAGGCAGCACTTTCGCCGAATAGTGGATTGGCGGAAGTGGTGGCGTGCTTCGCATCACGCCATTCGTCGAATGCGTCCGAGCGCACCGTTGCAGAGGTTGGCGCCGAACTCCTCGCCGACTCTAACCAAGCGTGCGCATCGAAGCATTCACCTGCACGATTCCAACCGCGATCAAGGGGGCTCAGATCCACGCGAATGTGGTGACGGATTTTGCCATCCTCGGATCGGATTCCCATGATGGTGACCATGCGGCGGTATTCACGACCGGGTTCACTTCGGAATCGGCGACCACCACGAGATCCGCATCGGCATGTTGCAAAAATGGAGGCGAGTGCTCGATGATGCGGGACGCTCGTCGCTTGTCGCCTGTCGGTCGTCCGCCGATGTGGACACCGACTCAGTCCCGCCTCCGAAGAAGCCATAATCAGCAATTAAAGTCTCTCTAGCCATGAACACAGAAAATGCCGTTCGAGTACTCGCCGGAACCATGGTTCTGGGGAGCGTTGCCCTGGCCCACTTCGTCAGCCCGTGGTGGCTCCTGCTCACCTGTTTTGTGGGATTGAACCTGATTCAGTCCGCCTTCACCGGCTTTTGCCCGGCGGAGATGGTGTTGAAGCGGTTGGGAACTTCGAAGGGCGGCTGTTGCGCGTCCCCCGCTAAGAAGGCTTGAGATTGTATGTCACCGCTTGCAGCGGATTCTAACGGAGTGATTGTCGTCTGTCCGTCCTGTGGGCAGGGGAATCGCCATGCTTTCGGGCATCTTGGCGATAGGACTCCCCGCCGTTTCTGAGTCTGTGACGTCAGGGGAGGGAAACAATACGCTACGAGGTGGCGGGAGAGGGAATGGTGGAGGGAGCCCGTAGGGCGACCGGAACCATTCCCTCTCCCGAGGCGGTCGCAGACGGAAGCAACGACATGACGAATACCACTCCATCGGAGGTGCCCGCGAAGGCCTCCAAGAAGAAGCGCCGGTTCCTGAGCGCCGAGAAGAAGTTTCAGATCTACCTGGAGGCGCAATCCCCCGACAAACCCATCGGTGAATTGCTGCGCCGGGAAGGCCTCTTCTCGACGGATCTGGCCCGCATCCGCACTCAGGTCAAGGAGGGCGCCCTCCAGCGCCTCAGCGCCAAGCCTGGCAAGAAGCGTGACGCGGTCGACACCGACGCTTACGACGCCATCAAGCGGGAACTCCAAGACAAGGAGCGGGCCTTGGCGGACTTGGCGGTCGAACTGGCCATCCTGCGAAAAAAAACGAATGGGGGTTCGTGGGATCGATAAGCAAGCAGTGGATCAAGGCGGAAACCAAACGGGCCATCCTTACGGTGATCCAGACCTCCCAGCAGCAAGGCGTATCGGTGCGACGCAGTTGTTCGATCCTCATGATCGAACAGCGTCGCGTCCTGCGGTGGCAGCAGCGGATCCGGCAGGGGCAGGGTCTGGGCGACCTGGTACCCGGTCCCCAAGAGCCGTTGCACCGGATATTGCCCGAGGAGGTGGACCAGATTGTGGCGATGGCCACGAGCCAGGAATATGTTGATTTGTCTCACCGCATCCTGGCGGTCACGGCCTGCGACCAGGGCCTGTTTCAGGCCTCCTTCTCGACGGTCTACCGGGTTCTCAAGGAAGAGAATCTGATGACGGCACGGGGTTCCGGAGGTCCTCACAACGGCAATTCGAAGGCTCCGGCCCGCAAGGATCTCACCGGACCGAACCAGCGGTGGTGTTGGGACATCAGCTACCTGCCGACCCCTCACAAGGGGGAATACCTTTATCTCTACCTGCTGCTGGACGAGTGGTCCCGGAAGGCCGTCCAGTGGCGCGTCGCCTGGCATCAGACGGCCGAGGAATCGAGGCGTCTGTTGGAAGGGGGGCTGGTCGACCAGAACATCCTGGATCTACCCGAGGACCTGCGTCCCGAAATCATCAGTGACCGCGGTCGCCAGATGAAGGCCAAACCGATCCGCAGGCTGTGCGAAGATCACGGCATGCCCCAGTTGTTTGCCCGCCCGCGGACACCCAATGACAATCCGTTCATCGAGTCGGCGTTCAGCACAGTGAAGCGGGCGCCCGAATACCCGGGCCGCTTCCTGGACGACACCGAAGCCACCGCCTATTTCACCCGGTTCTTCAACTGGTACGACACCGAGCACTACCACTCGGGAATCGACTACGTGACCCCGCAGCAGGCCCACGCAGGACTGCGGCAGGAAATCGTGGATCAACGCCGGGCAAAAATGTCCTCCCAACGCCGCCGCCGCCGGGAGGAAAATCAAAAGCAGAAATCCAGCGTGCAAAACAACAACAACAGCGAAACATTGACCGCCTGCCTTGCAGCGTAATCAAACGCCCTCTGGCGTCATTGATTCAAAAACGCGCCGACTCGCTGCGGGCGGTGCAAAGCGGAACTGGCGCCGCCGTCCGGCGTGGTCGAGATCCTTTCGACCGAGGTGTTCGCTTCACTGGTCCGGAAGTCCAGCGTGCCGGTGTTTGTGGACTTCTGGGCTCCGTGGTGCGGCCCTTGCCGTATGGTGGCGCCGGAGGTTGAACAACTCGCCCGGCTGAGTGCCGGTGAAGCAGTCGTCACCAAGGTCAACACGGAGGCACTTCCCGAACTCGCCTCGCAATCACAGATCCAATCGATTCCCACCTTTGTGGTTTTCCATCGTGGCGTGGAAGCGGCCCGGACCTCGGGAGTCATGCCGGCGTCCCGCCTGCGCGATTTTATCCGGCAGTCCATCCGCTGATCCTCTCCGTCCATGACTGCTTCCCGTACCATCACCAACCGCTATCAGGATTTTCACCTGCTTGACCTCAGCCGGCTGATGAAGAACTCGACTGGACGGGGTCCATTCCTGCTGGTCCAGGACGGCTGCGATCCCGCCGATCCTCAAATGCGGGAGTGTTCCTTTGTGCTCACCCGCCGGGGAACCTGGCTGCACTACTACCTGTTCCTGACTCTGCCCGAGACGGTTCGCCAGCGCTGCGTCCTATTCGAAGCCGGTGCGGAGGCACTTTCCTTCGCTGCAAATCTGCCGCCGGGTGTGACCGTGGAGAATTTGCAGTCGCTTCAGGAGTTGATCCACGAAAGCGGATTCAAACCGGATGTCGAAGACCACGTCGGCAATGCGCTGCTCGAACAACTGCGCGAGCGTCACGCCCTTCCTCCGGAGTCAGGTGCCGGAACCAGGGGCCAGTAGCTCCATCGTGGGTCGCCGCATTCCAGGTGCGCCAGGCGCCTGTCAGGTTTCGAACGCGGAACCCATGCTGCGTCAGCAAAGGATGAGGGAGTCGTCAGGCTGCTCCTATTCGCGACCGGAAACCAGATCCCGCACGGCGACGGTTTGCCGGGTCCGGTCGATGCCAGTGACCTCGCTGTTTACCCGCACGTCGAGGTTGAAGCGGCCGCGCTGGCCCCACCGGCGACGCCTCCCCACGATAACCAGGCGTTTGGGAGTCATCGATTCAATGGGGATGGGTTATCCGCACTTGGTCCCTCCTCCGGTGGTACTAATCCCCAGCGGGCAATAGAGTGGACAGAAGCGGATGAACGCCGTCAGGAGGGGGATCACGCCAATCGCACCGATCCAACTCTGGTTGATGACGCCGTAGGCAATGAGGCTGGCGCCGACAATGAAGCGGAGGATGCGGTCAATGGTTCCGATATTTGGTTTCATGAGGTGACAGGTGATTGAGGTGACAATTGAGGTTCTGGATGAGCAGGGCGGTTGGCCATGAAGTAGAGGATGGGCACCGCCATGCGGCTGATGAGCAGGCTGGCGATTTCACCGGCCATCAGGGCAATGGCGAGGCCCTGGAAGATGGGGTCCGCAAGAATCACTGCCGCGCCCACGACGACGGCCATGGCGGTGAGCAGCATGGGGCGGAAGCGGACAGCACCGGCATCGATGACCGCCTCGCTCAGGGGCATGCCCTCCCGAAGGCGGAGTTCGATGAAGTCCACGAGGATGATCGAGTTGCGCACCACAATGCCACCGCCAGCCATGAAGCCGATCATGCTGGTGGCGGTGAAGAACGCGCTCATGAGTCCGTGTGCTGGCAGAATCCCCACCAGCGAAAACGGAATCGCGATCATCACGATAAGCGGCGTCAGGAAGCTGCGAAACCAGCCGACCATCAGCACGTAGATGAGAATCAGACAGGCGGCGAACGCAGCGCCCAGATCGCGAAAGACCTCCAGGGTGATCTGCCATTCGCCGTCCCATTTCACGGCGGGTTCGGCGTCGCTAAAGGGCATGGAGGCGTTGAGAATCTTCAGGTCGGCGCCACTGCCGCCGAAGTCCCGCGGATCCAGCTTTCGAAGCTGGGTGTTCATCTGGAAGATCGCATAGACGGGGCTTTCGATGACTCCGGCGACGTCCCCAATGACGTAAGTCACCGGCATGAGGTTCTTGTGGTAGCGGCTCTTCTCCACCGTGGTGTTCTCGATCGTTACCAGTTCGCGCAGCGGGACCAGCGGTGAGTCAGAGGCACCCGGTTCGGGTAGGGCATTGGCGTCCCCGGATCGCACGCGGATCGTCAGCAATTCATCCGGAGTCGTCTTGGCGGACCGTGGCAGTTCCAGACGGATGTTCACGTCCTCCTTCTCCTCGGGCTGATGCAGCAGATCGACGGTCTCGCCATCGACGGCGACCCGGAGCGTCTGGGAGATGGTGGCTGCGCTGATCCCATGCAGTGCGGCCTTTTCTTTATCGATGAGGAACCGCGCCTTGTGCTGATCCGCCTCGATGTACCAGTCCACATCGACCACCCCCGGCGTGGACTTGAAGATCCTCTTCACGGCCTCCGCCAGCTTCAGGCGAGCCTCGTCCGTGGTGCCGTAAACCTCCGCAACCAGCGTTTGAAGGACGGGAGGTCCGGGGGGCACTTCAGCGATGGCTACCCGGGCTCCGTAACGGTCGGCGATGGCCGCCACTGCCGGACGCACGCGCTTCGCAATGTCGTGGCTCTGGGCTTTGCGCTCGTGCTTGCCCACCAGGTTGACCTGGATGTCGGCCACGTTGGCGCCCCGACGCATGAAGTAATGGCGTACCAAGCCGTTGAAGTTGTAGGGCGAGGCGAGGCCGGCGTAGATCTGGTAATCGGTGACTTCTGGCTCGTTGCGGATCACGGCGCCCATCGCGCGCGCCACCGCGGTGGTTTGTTCCAGCGAGGACCCTTCGGGCATGTTGAGGATGACCTGGAACTCACTCTTATTGTCAAAAGGCAGCATCTTCACCTTAACCCAGCCCATCGCGACCATGGCCATGGAGCCGAGGAGAAGAGCGGTGATTCCGATCAGGAAGGTCCAGCGCCATCCGGTGTGATGAATCAGCGGCCCCATCACTCGGCGGTAGAGCCGGGTGAAGAAGTCCTCGGCGTGCTCGGAGGCGAGGTGCCGGTGTCCATCTTCCGTGGCAACTCCGGCGGTTAACTTCGAGTACTTGGTGCCCCATCGAAGAACGCGGATCGACGCCCACGGAGTGACGACGAAGGCGATCAACAGCGACCAGAACATGGCAGCGCTGGCGCCGATCGGGATCGGCCGCATGTAGGGGCCCATGAGTCCCCCCACAAAGGCCATGGGAAGAACTGCAGCGATGACGGCGAAGGTGGCCAGAATGGTCGGATTCCCAACCTCGTTGACCGCTTCGACGGCGATCGTGGACCAGCTCCGTCCCCTGTTCTGTGGGAGGTGGAAGTGACGGACGATATTCTCCACGACCACAATGGCGTCATCCACCAGGATGCCGATGCTGAAGATGAGCGCGAAGAGGGTGATCCGGTTCAGCGTGAAGCCGTAGAGATAGAAAACGAGGAGGGTCAGCGCCAGGGTGGCCGGAATGGCGATGGCCACGATGCCGGACTCGCGCCATCCGAGGGTGATCCAGATGAGCAGCGCCACGCTGAAGACGGCGATGCCCATGTGCAGCAGCAGTTCGTTGGATTTCTCCGCCGCGGTCTCGCCATAGTGGCGCGTAATGCTCACCGCAACGTCAGCGGGAATCAGGGTGCCCTTGAGCAGATCCACTTTCCGCAGCACCTCGTCCGCCACCGAGATCGCGTTCGCGCCGGGACGCTTGGCGATGCTGAGGGTCACTGCGGGCTCCTCGGAGGTCTTGGAGCCATACAGCACATATTGAGTCGATTCCTCCCCTCCATCGACGATATCCGCGACTTCGCGCACATAGACAGGACGCCCGCCAAACACTCCGATGACGACGTTGCCCACGTCCTCGGTCGTCCTGAGGAAGGCACCGGTCTCGATCAGCACTTCGCGGTTGCCCGTGGTTAATCCGCCGGCCCGGAACTGGCGGTTGGCCTGCTGCAGCATGGGGATCAGGCCGGCCGGACTGAGGTTGCGTGAGGCGAGTTTGACGGGGTCGAGTTGGACGCGCACGGCGCGCCGCGCGCCGCCCAGCAGGGCAGTTTCGGCCACCAGGGGCACCTGCTTGACGGATTCCTCCACCTGCGCGGCGAGGCGTCGCAGGGTGAGGTGGTCATAGCGGCTGCTGTGGAAGGTCAGCGCGAGAATCGGCACGTCGTCGATGCTCTTGGGCTTGATCAGCGGCCAGGTGACCCCCATTGGGATGCGGTCGAAATTCGCCCGAAGCTTTTCGGTCAGCTTTACCAGGCTCCGTTCTGGATCTTCGCCAACCTTGAAGCGGACGATGACCAGGCTCTCGCTGTCCCGCGAGGTGCTGTAGAGGTATTCAACGCCCGGAATCTCCCAGAGCAGCTTCTCCATCGGCCGGGTGACCCGTTCCTCAATCT
>JBDKKE010000075.1:0-3115 GCA_039796255.1 Verrucomicrobiota bacterium
CTGACCCGGGAGTTGGCGGAGCTTCCCTTCGAGCGGTACGCGCCTGTGAGGAACCAGGTGTTCATGATTTGGAGGGCCATCAACCGGCGGCGGAAGGTCGCTGGGTTGGAGCCCGTGCCACGCGAGGTCCTGCCGTGGCGAAGACGACCGGTGAGGCCGTTCGAGTCGGGACCGATGTGTAGTGATGAGGAGTGAAAATGGGAAAGGTAGCGAAGAAAGAGACGTGTCCGACAAACGTGGTGCTTCTGGAGGAGCGCGGTGACGAGCAGCCCATCGAGGGGGTCAGCGAGGAGACCGTGGAGGAATGGCAACGAGCTCAGGCTAGTCTGGGGAGTTCGTGGAAGGTCCTGATGTCCGACATCGGCCCCAAAAGACGCCCCGTTGGGGCGTGTTCCAAGTCTTCAGCAGATTCGGGTCGTTCGGCAGACCTCCCCCCGTGGGAGGAAACCCCCGTCCAGAAACCGACACCGAAAGAAACCGGTGCGTTCCTGCAATCCGAGAAGGCTGAAGCCTTGGGAATCCGGGAGCTGCATCGACTGGTTCAGTCCTTGGACGAATGCTTCTTTGTGTCAGATCCGGATTACCGTCGGGTGGGGGTCCTCTGTCAGCGGGTGCTGTGCGCCGCGGCCCATGTGGTGGCCCGCGTGTACCCCAAGGAATTGAGCGAGGTCGATGTGAGCCAGCCGAGGGTGGCGGTTCACGTCCTGGATTCCTTCTTCGCTTCACGCCTTGGGGAGAACCTGGACGAGCCCTCCCGCAAACTGATGCGGCACTTGGTGGTCCTGACCGATGACCTGCTGCACCTGGGGACCGCCGGTCGCTGTCAGGCGACCGTGTGCATGGAGTCAGTCCGATTCTTGGTGTCCAGCCTGCTAGTGCTGCTGTGAGCGGTCCTGCGGGAGGAAGCAGCCGAACTGCCCAGAGCTACGTCACTCGTCTGGGCAGGTTGCGCTTACCGCGGGTGATATCCACCAGTTCGATGGTCATCGGGTCGGGCGGCCGATTGGGCAGGGGCGGAGGAGTTTCAGATGGGTGGATTGCATACGTTTATTCTGGACGGTGTGAACCTACACCGCGCCAGATCAGGTCGATCATGGTGTCGCGGTGCGCATTGATTGACCAATAAGTTGACTCACGGTTGACCCATCAATATCATGCTGGGCATGGCGTTCGAGCCCGAGTTCAGCGTTACGGCCAGGTTGTTACAGACCGTCGAGACGATTGCTGCCCTGCGAGAGCGCATCGCGGCTGCCACGGTGCAGGTGGCTTGGATTCCGGCGCTGCAAAAGGATGCCCGAGTCCGCAACACGCACAGTTCAACCGCCATCGAAGGTAATCCGCTCACCTTGGAGCAGGTCCGGGAGTTGGAGGAAGGCCGCCCGCTGGCCGCCGTTGCCCAGCGTTCCCAGCGCGAGGTTCTCAACTATTTCGCCGGTCTGCGTTACATGGAGAAGAATTTTGGGGTGAAAACGATCACCCACGAGCACGTTCTCAAACTGCACTCGATCATCGCGGGCGGCGTCATGGATCAGGGAGACGCCGGGCGTTATCGGAGCATCATGGTGCGCGTGGGCCGGCATGTGCCTCCACCACCGGAACAGGTGTCCGGCCTCATGCACGAGTTGCTCGACTGGTGGAACAAGGAAGGGCCGAAATGGTCGCCTGTTCTTTCATCGGCTATCGTTCATTTTCAGTTCGAGGACATCCACCCGTTTGCCGACGGCAACGGCCGCACCGGGCGGATGCTTGCCTTGTGGGAACTCTACCGCCGCGGTTTTGATACCCATCACATCTTCTCAATTGACGAAGTCTATTGGGAGGATCGTCCGCGTTACTACGCCGGCCTGCAAGCCGTGCGGGCTGAAGGCGGCAACCTGACGGCCTGGCTCGAATACACGGCCGAGGGACTCCGATTGACCCTGGAGAAAGTCTGGCTGCGGATCCAGCGCCTCACCGCGAAATCCGGTGCAGAGAAAATTGTCCTGCGCCCCAAGCAGGAGCAACTCCTGCAACTGCTGCGGGAACGCCAAAGCATGACGCCGAAGGAAATCTGGGAAGCCATCGGTGTCTCAAAGCAGGCCGCGGCGAAACTCATGAAGCCACTGCTCGACGCGAGACTGGTGCGCAGAGTCGGCTCACAGAAGTCTGGGCGTTACATCCTGGGTTGACCCGGTCCACCGACTGCCGGAGGAATCAGTCCATTACCGGCAGTGGACCGAAAAACAGAGAAAGGACGAGCCATGAAGAGCCAAGAAACCGTCCGCCAAGGCGGGAGGAACATCTTCGAGGACCTGAAACTGCCGGACGCTGAGGAACTCAACGTCAAAGCGCAGATTGCCTATCGCATCTGCGAACTCATCCAGAAGCGCAAGCTCACCCAGCAACAGGCCGCAAGTATCCTGGGCACGGACCAGCCCCGGGTTTCCGCCCTTCTCCGGGGCCGATTGGAGGGATTCTCGTCGGACCGCCTCTTTCGATTCCTCAATGCGCTGGACCAGGAAATCTAGATTGTCATCCGCCAGACCAGAAAGCGCACTCGGGCACCTGGTATCCGGGTCCTGGTGCCCGCCTGACTTTAGCGGCGCATGACGATCAGCCGTTGCAGAGGTGCGCCCGACTGCGTGTCCGCAGAATCAGTCTTGAGCAAAAAGAGGCCCCGTCACCGGGGCCGAAGCCCTAGCTGAAGTAGCCCAGCTCCCGAAGGGAGCGGTGGTTTTCGCGGCCAACGATGATGTGGTCGAGCACCTCTATCTTGAGCACTTGTCCTGCGCGGATGAGATCGCGGGTGACGCGGATGTCTGCCTCCGATGGGTTGGCATCCCCGGAGGGGTGATTGTGCATGAGGATGACGCTGTGCGCTGAAGCGATGACCGCTGCGCGGAAGGTTTCGCGGGGGTGGATGAGCACCTGGTCCATGAGGCCAGTGGAGACGAGGACGTGCCCTTTGATCTTGCGGCGGACGTTGAGGAGCAGAACCACGAAGCATTCCACCTCGGGGTTGAAGTAGGGGTTGGAGCGGACGTGTGTGTTCCAATAGCTGGCAGCCTGGGCGGGGCAGGTGCATTCCTTCAATTCGCTGGGCAGTGGGCATTCCCGCAGGGAGATGAGTCCCCAT
>JBDKKE010000076.1:0-6134 GCA_039796255.1 Verrucomicrobiota bacterium
CCTCGTTCCTCAGCACACTCGCCTCCCCGTTCAGGTTGTTCAGCACCACGTCCAGATCCCCGTCGTTGTCCAGATCCCCGCATCCCATCCCGTTCGACACCCCCTTCACGTCAAATCCCCACTCCCGCCCCACCTCCCGAAATCCAGCCCCTCCCTCGTTACGAAAGGCCAGATGCCGCAGGGGGAGCGGCGGAAAGAGTGCCAGGGCACTCCTCCGTTCCTGGGCATTCCGAGCGGGGGGCAATCGATCCAACGCGGCGAGCGAGTCCGAATTGGCCAGATCGCGGGAATGCCCATTGGCGATGAGCAGATCCTCAAAACCATCCAGGTCCACATCCAAGAACAGACAACCCCAGGTCCATTCCGACGCCTCCACGCCGGAAATCGCCGCCGCTTCGGCATAGGTACCATCCCCGCGATTCATCAATAGGACGTTGCGCATCACCTGCACCCGGGCTTCTGGAGTCTCCGGACTCCATCCCCAACCCCAGGAAGGGAGCGGCTCGATCTCCAGCAAACTGTGCTGGACCTGACGGCGCACCGGATCGCGGCTCCGCATCTCGGAAACAAACAGATCGTCGAATCCATCGCGATTCACGTCGGCGACATCCACGGACATGGACGCCCAACTGGTCTTGCGAACGGCGAGGCGCGGCAAAAGACGGAAGATTCCCTTTCCCTGGTTGATCCAGATGCGATCCGGAGTGAAGTAGTCGTTGCAGACATACAAATCTGGAAGGCCATCCCCATTGAGATCCCGAAACTGCGCCGCCAGGCCCCAGTCCCTCGGCGCCTCGGTCAGCACTTGGCCTTCGTCATCGAGGAACCGACCGCCCGTCCACGGCTCGGCAACGAAGTGCCCACGACCGTCGTTGAGGTACAGCACATCGGGTTCCCCCATCTCCAAGAGCACCACCCCACCGGATGCGCCCCGCTCCACCCGAAACTGATCGCGATTCTCCGGAGGCACCTCCCACTTTCCCCCCACTTGCCGGACCTTCACCTTGATGGGCGAATCCTTGGCGGTGGTGGTCCGATAGTTGGTGACATACAGGTCCAGATCTCCGTCTCCGTCCACGTCCGCCATGGAGAGAGAATGACTGCCACCGCGGTCCGCCAAACCCGAGGCAGGGGCTGCGGAAAAGACTTCGCGGCCATCATTGAGAAAGAGGTGCGTCCCACCTCCGAGGGAATTGACCAGCAGGTCCAGGTCCCGGTCACCGTCCACGTCCTCCAACAGGGCTCCGGTTGAGGGTTGCCCCTGACAACCGACACCCGCAGCCGCGGTCACATCGCTGAACTTCCAGCCACCCAGGTTTCGATAGAGGCGATTCCCGTCCTCCAATCCGCACAGGTAGATATCACACCGGCCATCACCATCCACATCCCCGAGGGCAACGCCGGACCCATCTTCCAGAAGTCGGTTGGCCGCAATGGAGGCCTCCGAAAGGCGATTGGTGAAAGTAATCCCCGTCTGCCGGGCGGGCACCAGGGAGAAACCGGTGCGGGCGTCTCCCCCAAGCAATTTCCCTGCACAGGGCCCACAGCCTCCGCACAGGATAGCGACCATCACCATCCACCGGAACCAACCACCAAGCCGGCAAGAGCGAGGCGCCGGATCGGCGGCCTGCCGAGGACAGGAGCGTGGGAATCGAAGAGAAATAGTCACCCCGGAAAGACGGTGGAACGAATCGGCGTCCGCGCCTTCGCCAATCTTCGGGAAGGACCCGCAGAGACATAGCAAAGGGCGGTCACACATTCAACCGCCGCCCGTCCGCGGACCGGTTCTAAAAAAGAAAGGGCCGGGCATTGCTGCCCGGCCCCGTGAATTCTCAGTTCAGACGCCCTCAGTTCGAGGCGCGATAGTACTTCGAACTGGTTCCAGCGGGAACCGTGTACGGACTGGTCGCACCCGCCACCGGCGCATAAGCTCCACCCAGGGTGTCTGCAGCCTGCAGCGTCCCGGTGAAGATGATCTGCGCGCCCGCCGCCGAGCTCTGAATGCTCACCGTCGGAGGCACCGAATCCGGCGGACGAGGAGCCACATTCGTTCCAATGCGGATCCGCTGCACCGAGTAGTTCGAGGCATTCTGATTGCCTTCCAACTCCGGAGTCGGAACGCCGTTACCGGCATACGCGTTGCCCGGAGGCGCCGCCGAACCGGTATCGTTCATGGTCGAGAACCCGAACAGCAGGTCACCGCCCAGAGGCAGTTCCTTCGGAGCCTCATCCAGCGCCGCCCACTCCTCGCCGTTGTAGGAGACGTAGAACAGGAAGGAACTTCCCGTCCGCTTCACCCGCAGCCAGCGCGAGGATGTCGCCGAGCTCTCCGGATCCGGAGTTCCAGCCGCATCAACCGAACGCAGTCCCAGATAGTAGCCCTTGATGCCGTCAATGGGGGTCGTCCAGCCAAAACCAGCATTGCCGTTACCGTAGCCGCCACCGGCCTCTTCACGCCACAGCGGAATGCCCGCACGGTTCGGGTCAGAACCTTCGATATAGGTCGTATTCGCCACCATCGGCACCTTCGTGCCATCGACCGTGTATTCCTGACCCGGCAGATATACCGCCTGGCGGAACATCAGGCCCGAGTTCGCCCATCCAGCCGTGTTGGCCGGACGATCATTGCGGCTCACTTCCACCATCACGTCGAAGTCGCCCTTCAGCGGCGTCGCTCCATTCAGGTAGTGCAGGTAATCACCCGGATTCCAGGCGTTCGAACCACCACCGATGATTTCGATTTCCGTCTCCGTCTCGCCGGAGGAAACCGCCACCGCCTGGCCGACCCGATACGGGTCATCTCCCGGCGTCGGCCGGTTCGCCGGATCCTGGATCAGTCCCACATCCGAGGACACCCAGTTCGACGACTTACCAGTGGCCTTCGAGTTGGCCGCAATCACGTTCCCGGCGGTGTCCTTGACGTTGTTCACGGTGACCGTGAACGCGTTGTCGGAAAGCCCCTCCACCGTCAGATAGACCGAGTCACCGCCAATGCCGGACCGCACCGAGGTAACCGTACCTTGACTGAGGGTGTAGTTGGCAGGCACGAGCGCGGTGAGCGAACTCACGGCCTCGGAGAACTTCACGCCGACCACCAATTTGTCCGTGGTTCCGACCGAAGCCACCGTCGGAGCGACGCTGTCCGAAATTTCAGCCCGTCCGTAGTTGGAGAAGCTGGCGACCGCGAGGTTCAGTCCGCCCGAACCCACCCCATCGGTCACCACATAGCTGGCCGAGAAGGCATAGGTACCGACCAGAAGCGCGGCCGGCCACTGCTGATACCGCTGGCCCACCAGCGACCAGCTCTTGCCATCTTTGCCGACGTAGGCGGCGAAGAAGTCGCCCACGCGACGCAAACGGAGCCATTGATTGGGAACGACCAAGTCCACTCCCGGATAAGTCCGGCTGAACCGGGTGTAGTTCTGTCCTTCAATGGCCCGGCCCATCACCGAAACCTGGTTGGCTCCGAGCGGGTTGGCCACATTCAGGTCAAAGGAAGGGCTCAGGGAATTGAGGCTGACCCGGGCGGAGAGTCCCGCGCCGGCCTGGGCATCGATGGGATCGGTCACCGGACCGCTGGTCAGGCTCTTCAGCTTGACCACGATGTCGAAGTCACCGGTGATGGTTTCGTAAGCAAACTCCTGCACGTCGCCGGGCTGATACGCGTTGGACGCGGACGGGAAGGCCTGGAGGCCAGGGCCAGAGACCGTGAAGTCATCGCCGTTTACCACCAGCGATCCCGACGGGATCACCACCGGCAACTCGAAGTCGGCAGGCACGATCTGGGAGGCGGTCAGCGGGAAGAGCGTCTTGAAGGTGCCCGAATCGGTCACCACGTTGCCCAGACTATCCTGCACCTCGATGGAGTAGGTGTGGGACGAGCCATAGGGGAACTTGGTCGGAGCCGTGTAGGAGAAGTCCGTCGCGTCATTGTTCTTCACCGAGGTGAGGGGAACCACGACACCATCGAGGGTCAACTTGGCGAGGGCGGGATTCACCACCGACGCGCCCTTGTCGGTCGCACGGAAGGTGAAGGAAGAGATTCCGGGATTGATCGCCGACAGGAACAAACGGTCCGTTCCCGACACGGTCGTTCCCAGCGTCACCAGAGCCGTCTCGGAAGGAGTCTTGCCGAAGACGATGGAGTGGGCACCGAGGCCGCCCCATCCCCTTTGGCCGGGGGTCAATTGATCGCCGTCATTGATGGCCATACCCAGGCCGAACGTCGTTCCCACCGTGAGGGGAGCGGTCAAGCCCAGGGCGTCGACCGGCAACTTGATCTCGTAGGTGGTCTTTTTGGTCGTCGCATTCCGCGTCACAACCGCTTCAGTGCCACCGGGACCTGACTCGTGGTTGACGATGATGTCGCCGATCGCCCCTTCGACGCCACCGAGTGCGTAATTGTAGAGGGCTACCTGGGCCGTGCGATCAGAACTCGCGATCATCAACTGGATCGAGTCGCCATTCCATGCACTGTTCGCCGCGTTCTCGTGGTAGTCGTCGGTCACCACGAAGCCGAAGTAGACATTGTCGGCGTCGTAAACCACCTGCACTGCAGACGTCTGATCGTCGGGACCGGTCCATGTGCCACCGGCGTATTCCTCGAAGAGGACATAGTTCGGATTGTCATTGGTTCCGGAGAATTTCGGTACGGCGAACTTGGGGTCCGACAGAACCGGGGCTCCAGTCCACTCAGCGAGGCTGCCATCCAGCACGATGGCGGCCGTGGTGCGCAGTGCGGTGTAGTATTCCTTGGTCGGTTCGATGTCGTTGCCCTTGGCGAGCGTGAAGAGAGCCGTCTCGGAAGGCGTCTTTCCGAAAACAATGGCGTGAGCGCCAAGACCGCCCCATCCCCTTTGTCCGGGGGTCAACTGATCGCCATCGTTGATGGCCATTCCCAGACCAAACTGGGGACCACCCTTGAGACTCGCGAGTCCGAGGGAATCCTTGGGAAGCTTGATTTCGTAGGTTGTTTTCTTGGTGACGGAATTGCGGGTAACGACGGCTTCGGTGCCACCGGGACCCGCCTCGTGATTGACGATGATGTCACCAACTGCGCCTTCGATGCCACCGAGAGCGTAGTTGTAAAGGGCGACCTGGGCGGTCCGATCCTCGCTGGCGATCATCAATTGGATCGAGTCCCCGTTCCACGCGCTGTTCGCCGCGTTCTCATGGTAGTCGTCGGTCACCACGAAGCCGAAGTAGACATTGTCGGCGTCGTAAACCACCTGCACTGCGGACGTCTGGTCGTCGGGACCGGTCCACGTGCCACCGGCGTATTCCTCGAAGAGGACGTAATTGGGATTCGCATTGGCACCAGATCCCTTGGGAACGGCGAATTTGGGATCCGCCAGTACCGGCACCCCCGACCATTCCGCAAGGTCGCCATCCAGAACGATGGGCTTGGGTGCGTAAATTACCGTGTAGAACTCCTTGGTGGGTTCTATGTCGTTGGCGCGAGCCGTAAACCTCGCCAAACCGAGGGCTGCAACCAGCAGCAGGAGGATTCGAGATGGTTTCATAGACAAACGAACTGTCAGATTACCGAATTTTTCCAAAATCTTAAACCGACCCTTGGTAGAAAGCAGTTCACCGTACGAGTGTAAAGCCCATTCCGCGACCCGCCCCCAAAAACCACCACTTGACCACTTTCAGCAAGCCATTCGCCCTACCCTTTCTCCCGGCGACCTCAAGAAAGCCCCGCAGGGGCTGGCGGTTGACTCATGGCGGAGCGCCTGATTCCCTGCGGCAGTGAATTGGGCGGGCAGCGCTTTTATTGGTCTGCTTCTTTCCTTCTACGCATCTGGACAGACGGGGAGAGCAGACCCGGACAGCGCTGGAGTTCGAAGCCGCGGGGTCAAACCGGCCGCGACCGGCCGGGCCGGGTTCACGCTCACCAAGTCCGCCGACACGGGCGTCGACTTTACGAACTCGCTGCGCGGAGATCTCTACCTGACCAATGCTGTCGCCCACAATGGGGCCGGAGTCGCGGTCGGGGATGTCGATGGCGACGGCCTGGTGGATATTTACCTCTGCAACCTGCAGGGCTTGAATCAACTCTACCGCAACCTGGGCGACTGGCATTTTCAACCCCTGGATGCAGGGGAGGCCGCCTGCCCAGGACAGATCTCGAC
>JBDKKE010000077.1:0-26025 GCA_039796255.1 Verrucomicrobiota bacterium
CCGGGAATCCAGTGAAGGCATCGGTGCCACGGGTCAGGGCCTCCGCCAGTCCGCGAAACAGCGAGTAGGTTCCCAGCGTCACAATCAGGGGTGGGAGGCGAAGTCCGGTGATCAACGCCGCGTTGAATCCACCGCCCAGCGCCCCCAGGACAAGGGTCCCGGCGGCGGCAGCTCCCCACGGGAGGCCGGCATCGCGCCACAACAGGCCGAACACCACCGCGCACAGACCCAGCAGGGATCCCACCGACAGATCAATGCCTCCGGCCAGGATGACCGGCAGCATCACCAGGGCCAGCAGGCCGATCTCCGCCGAGTGCCGGACTAAGTTCACCAGATTGTCCGGGGTGATGAAGTTACGTCCGGCCAGGGTGAAGAAAGCCACCTCCAGAATCACCAGTCCCAGAAGAACCACCTCATGGCGTCCCCAGGACACAAACGCACGGGAGGACGCCCTTCCCGCGGAGGTCTCCGACTTCTGGCCGCGGTTCAGTTCCTTCATCGGTTTCCCTTCCGTCGGCCCAACCCGTCAGCCACCACCGCCAGCAGGATGATGCCGCCCTGAATCGCCTTGTCCCAATACGGTTTCACTCCGAGGTGGGTGAGGGCCGGACTGATGCAGGTCAGCAGAAGGAATCCCGCAAACACGCCCCAGAGCGATCCGCGCCCCCCCGATACCGCCACCCCGCCCACCACCGCAGCCGCGATGGCCTCCAGTTCCAGGAGGCGTCCGGAAGCGGGATCCACCTGCGGGGACTGGACCAGGTTCAGAATGGCGGCCACTCCGGTGAGGGCTCCCAGCAGCACAAAGGTGGCCAGCGTGGTCAGGCGCGGATGCAATCCCGCAAGCCGGGCCGCCTCGGCATCGGAGCCCGCGGCATACACCCAGCGTCCGGCGGAGAGAAACCGGAGCGCGAGGGCAAGTCCGGTCAGCACCGCCAACGCCACGCCGCACACCACGAGCTGGCCGGACACCATGGAAAGTCCGAACCACTGCACGCCGTCGGGCAGATTCACGAACACGCCCTGCCGGGCCAGGCGCAGCGCCTCGCGTCCGGTGACCATGGTGGCCAGTGTGACGACAATGGACGGCAGGCGGAGTCCGGCGACCAGCGTGCCATTCACCGCGCCGCCCAGCGCGCCGAGTCCCACGGCCGCCGCGACCGCCAGGGGAAAGGGGACGGAAGCCGCGATCAGCAGGCCGGCGGCCACACTGCAGATCGCAAACAGCGATCCGACCGAAATGTCGATCTGGCGGCACAGCATCACCAGGACGAGACCACAGGTGACCACCAGACGCGGGGCCGCAGCTGTGAGCCGGGAGAGCAGCGGCTGCGGCTCGAAGAATCCCGGCGCCGTGAATGCCATGAAGCCCAACAGCAGCAGCAACGCCCCGGTCACCGTCCACTCGCGGGAGAAGCGGAGACCGCGTCCCCGCCCCGCCTTCGCACCCGCTTCCGCTCGGGTCCTCCCGGAGGTGCTCACGCCGCAACCTCCCCCGCCCCGGACATCCCCAGGGCGGCGGACATCACCGTTCGCGCCTCCGAGTTCCGCGGCAGCATGGCCTGCAGCGCGCCCCCGCGCAGGACGCCAATCCGGTCACTCATGCCGAGGATCTCGGGAAGATCGCTGGAGATCATCAGGACGGCCATGCCCTGATCCGCGAGCCGGCGAATCAGCCGGTGGATCTCGCTCTTGGCGCCGACATCCACTCCCTGCGTGGGCTCGTCGAGAATCAACAGCCGGGGGCGCGTGGCCAGCCAGCGGGCCAGGGCGACCTTTTGCTGATTGCCGCCGGATAGGGATCCCGCAGGCGCGTCGGGTCCGGTGGCCTTGATCGCCAATTCGCGCATGAACTCCAGCGCCAGATCGCACTCCGCGCCCAGCCGCAGCCAGGTGCCGGGGAAAAGTCGCCGGTGAATGGCCAGGGTCATGTTATGGGCCATCGCCATTTCCAGAATCACTCCATGGCGGCGCCGATCCTCGGGCACGTAGGCGATTCCGAGCGCGACGGCCTCCTGCGGCGAACGAATCGTCACCGGCGTTTCGTCCAAGAGGATCTGACCGGAGTCGGCGGGGGAGAGTCCGAAGAGAACGCCGGCCAACTCGGTGCGTCCGGCACCCATCAATCCCGCCAGGCCGACCACCTCCCCCGCCCGCACATCGAGAGAGACGTCCCGCACCCCGCACTCGGCGCAGCTCACCCCGCGCAGCGACAGGACCACCCTGCCGGGCGTCCCGTCGGCGGACGGAAACAGTTGCGACACCTCACGGCCGACCATCAACCGGATGAGTTCCGCCTCATCCTGCACCGGCGGGTCACCCACCACCGACGCGAAGTTGTCCGGGACTCCCCGCTGCCGGGGCAACGGATGGACCCGCCGTGTTCCCACACTTTCGCCATCGCGCAGCACCGTCACGCGGTCCGCGAGGGCAAAGACCTCTTCCAACCGATGGGTGATGTAGATGACGCCCACGCCATCCGCGCGCAGGTCCCGCACGATGCCCTGCAACCGTTCCTGCTCCGGGCGCGTGAGGGAGGCGGTGGGTTCATCCATGATCACGATGCGGGCGCCAGCCCCGAGCGCGCAGGCAATCTCCACCAACTGCTGGGCGGGCATGGACAGCGTCCGAACCTCGGCATCGGGGGAGAGGTCTGAACCCAGGCGCCGCAGCAGGGAGGTGGCGAGGTCGCGCCGCGATTTCCAGCGCACCCGCCGCCAAGCCGACACGGATTCCAGTCGAAGCGCGATGTTCTCCGCCACCGTGAGGTCCGGGAACAGGGCCGGCTGCTGATACACACAGGCGATTCCCAGCGAATGCGCCGTGGCCGGGGAGAAGTGACGCACCGGCAATCCCTGGATTTCCAGGCGTCCGGAATCGGGGGCGTGCGCCCCGGTGATGATCCTGATGAGAGTGGACTTCCCGGCGCCGTTCTCCCCCAACAGCGCGTGCACCTCACCCGGCCGCAAATCCAGCGAGACATTCCGCAGCGCCCGGACCGCTCCAAACGACTTCGAGACGGCGGTCAACTGGAGCAGGGTTTTCAAATGACGGGCGGACAGGCGAATTTAAGTGATCCGCAGATACTCGCGGCCGACTCACGCCACCGTCAATCCTTTGGGCAATCTCCCGGATTTCGGGACGGCCGATACGTCTCCATGCAGCCGATTTTTCCGGGGAGCGCACGCGCCCCGCGTTTTGGCCGGGGCGCGCAACGACTCACTGAACGGTGGTGCCCCCGCACGCGCCCTGCGAACGCCGAGGGCCGGGCGAGGAGCGGCCCGTTCCACTTCCGGTTCCATTCCGCCGTCCGCTCAGCGCGGGGTGTGCGCGCCGCGGAATTTCCGCCGGATCACTTCCTCCCGCTCGCCTTGTCAAAGGCATCCGAAAGCGCGTTCCAACCGCCGGCGTTCGGGTTGTAGGACGGCCTGGTTCCCTGCCCCGGGCGTGGCCCGGCGCCGGGGGGACGCGGCCCGCCGGGGGAGGTGCGCTGTTCCTTGGGCGCACCGATCTGCGGATTGGCGCGCAGCGAGAGGGCAATGCGCTTCCGCTCCAGATCCACTTCGGTGACGGTGGCATACACCTTCTGCCCCACCTTCACCACTTCGGAGGGATCCTTCACGAAGCGATCGGCAAGCTGGCTGACATGAACGAGGCCGTCCTGATGCACCCCGATGTCCACAAACGCGCCGAAGGCCGTCACATTGGTCACGATGCCCGGGAGCTTCATGCCGGGCTTCAGGTCCTCCATCTTTTCCACGCCCTCCTGGAAGGCGAAGATCTCGAAACGCTGGCGGGGATCGCGTCCCGGCTTGGCCAACTCCTCCAGAATGTCCTTCAGCGTCGGCAGCCCCACCGAGTCGGTCACATACTTCTCCGGCTGGATGCGGGCCCGCAGGGATCCGTCGCGCACCAGGTCGCTGACGCCGCATCCGAGGTCGCGGGCCATGGCGTCCACCAGGTCATAGCGCTCCGGATGCACTCCGCTGGCATCGAGCGGATTCGCTGCATCGCGGATGCGCAGGAATCCAGCGCACTGTTCGAAGGCCTTCGGACCCAGACGGGGAACCTTGAGCAGGTCGCGACGGGTGCGGAAGGCTCCGTGTTCATTGCGGTGGGCGACGATGTGGGTGGCCAGTGCGGGCCCGAGTCCGGAGACGTAGCTCAGCAGTTGCTTGCTCGCCGTGTTCAATTCGACCCCCACCCGGTTCACGCAGGAGACCACCACGTCGTCGAGGCCGCGCTTGAGGGCCGGCGGGTCCACATCGTGCTGATACTGCCCCACGCCGATGGACTTGGGATCCAGCTTCACCAACTCCGCCAGCGGATCCATCAGCCGGCGGCCGATGCTGACGGCACCGCGCACGGTGAGATCCTCATTGGGGAACTCCTCGCGGGCCACGTCGCTGGCCGAATAGATGGAGGCACCGCTTTCATTGACCAGCACGATCACGATGGCCGGGGGCAGTTTCAGCGCGCGGATGAACTGCTCCGTCTCCCGACTGGCGGTGCCGTTCCCGATGGCGATGGCCTCCACGCCGAACTTCGTCACCAGGGCCCGCACCACCTCGGCCGCCTCGCGCACCTGCGCGGCACCGCCCGCGGTGGCGTAGATGACGTCGTGGTGCAGCAGCTTGCCCTGCCGGTCGAGCACCACCGTCTTGCAGCCGGTCCGGAATCCGGGATCCAGCGCCAGCAGGTTCTTCTGCCCCAGCGCCGGGGCCAGCAGCAGCTCGCGCAGGTTCTCGGCAAAGACCCGGATGGCCTCGGTATCGGCACGGTTCTTGGACTCGATGCGCACCTCGGCCTCGATGGCGAATCCGATCAGGCGCTTGTAGCAGTCCACGGCCGCCAGACGCACCTGCTCCCCGCCCGGCGTTCCCCGGGATTTCCAGAAGAGTCCTTCGAGGATCGACAGGGCGTCCTCCTCCGGCGGGTTGATCCGCATCAGCAGAAATCCCTCCTCCTCGCCGCGGCGGATGGCCAGCAGCCGGTGGCTGGGAATCTTGGCCACGGGTTCCGTCCAGTCGAAGTAGTCCTTGAACTTGGCGCCCTCGGTCTCTTTCCCGGTCAGCACCTTCGAGCGCACCGTGCCGGTGCTCCAGTACAGTTCGCGCAGTCGGGCGCGGGCCATGGCGTCCTCGCTGAAGCGCTCGGCGAGAATGTCCCGCGCTCCCGACAGCGCCGCCGCGACATCGGCCACCTGTTTCTCCGCGTTGACAAAGGCGGCGGCAGCTTCCGGCGGTTGCACCGTGGCCTGTTCATTGAACAACCGCTCCGCCAGCGGCTCCAGTCCGGCCTCCCGGGCAATGGTCGCCCGCGTGCGGCGCTTGGGACGGAACGGTGCATAAATGTCCTCCAGCGCCGACAGGGTTTCGGCCCCGGCAACGGACGCCTTAAGCGCCTCGGTCATCAGATTGCGTTCGACCAGGGACTTCACGATCGCCTCCCGGCGCTGCTCCAGCTCGACCAGTTGCGTCATGCGGTCGCGGACGGCGGCGATGGCGACCTCGTCGAGACTGCCCGTGACCTCCTTCCGGTAGCGGGCGATGAACGGCACCGTGCCGCCCTCCGCCAGCAACTGGGCAGTGGCGGCGACCTTGGTGACCGGGACGTTCAGTTCGGCGGCGATGCGGGCAACGAAGCGCTCTTGCATGAAATTGGGGCGCGCTGTTTAGCCCCCCGGCACCGCAGCGCAAGGGATTTGGCAGTTCGCCGGTCGGAAAGCGTCTCTTCGCCGGACCCGATCATCCACGTTTCGACAGGACCCGCGTCTCGTACTGCTTCACAGCCACCAGCCAGTCAGCGCCGACCGGCACGTTCTGAAGTTCGCAGAATCGATCCCACACCGCTCCCGACGGCAGCGCCTTTGCCTCCTCCTGCAGCGCGAGCCGCGCAGTGGTGTCCCCGGCTGTTTCGGCGGCCCGGATTCCCGGAGGCTCCAGCAGCGCGATCAGCAAGGCCCGCTGAAAGGCGCGCGCGCCGATGACCCAGGCCGCCACGCGATTGATGCTGGCGTCGAAGTAGTCCAGTCCCAGATGCACCCGCGGCAGATAGCCGCCGGACACCACTTCCCGCGCCAGGGACAGCACCTCGTCCGTGGCAGTGACCACATGGTCGCTGTCCCAGCGCACTCCCCGGCTTACGTGCAGGAGGATCTCCGGCAGGAACTGGAGGACGGCAGAGATCTTGTCGGCCACGGACTCGGTCGGATGAAAATGCCCGGCGTCCAGACAGAGCAGCTTCCGGCGCGAAACCGCATAACCCAGATAGAATTCATGAGACCCCACGGTGCAGCTCTCCGCCCCAATTCCGAAGAGTTTGGGTTCCACGGCGTCCAGCAACTGGCGCTGCGGAAACTTCCGCTCAAAGACCGCGTCCAGGGATTCCGCCAGACGCTGGCGCGGCGTAACGCGATCCGCCGGGGTATCCTTGAAGCCGTCCGGAATCCAGACATTGGTCACGCAAGGGGACCCAAGGGCCTTGCCCATCGCAGCCCCAATCTCCCGCGACCGGCGACAATGCTCGATCCAGAAGCGGCGGACACCGGCGTCCGGATGGGACAGCGTGAAGCCGTCCGCAGCCCGAGGATGCGCAAAACAGGTGGGATTGAAGTCGAGTCCCAGACCGTTGGCCTTCGCCCAGTCCACCCAGGCGCGAAAGTGCCCGATCTCCAGGGAATCGCGGTCCACTGGACGTCCGCTAAATTCCCCATAGGAGGCGTGCAGATTCACGCGGTGCCGTCCGGGAATCAGCGCCAGTGCCTGTTCCAGGTCCGCGCGCAATTCCTCCGCCGTTCTCGCCCGTCCCGGATAGGTTCCGGTGACCGCCAGACCACCGTCCAGGTCGCGTCCCCGATTCTCGAATCCGCGGACGTCATCTCCCTGCCAGCAGTGCAGGGACAGCGGAACCCGCGCCAGAATCTCCATCGCCGACTCCACCGACACCCCCAGGGAGACATAACGCTCCCGGGCGAAACGAAAGGCGCCGGAGGTCGACCGGACCGGCACAGAACGGGAAGAAGCGCGCATGGATGACCCGGACGATGCCGTGAGAGTCCCTGGGGAGCCAAGGGGGATCCGGTCACTCTCTCCCACGGGTCCTCGAACCCTGCGGCGGGCTCGCAAACCGGGTGGCAAAGCGGCGGAGATACTTCAGGGCCACCTGCATGGGGTCCGGCCACTCCGCCTCAATGAACACGGGTTGACCCGTGACCGGATGCGGCAGTTCCAGCCGCCAGGCATGCAGCGCAAGGGAGGAGACCAGGGGGCGTTCGGTGCCGTCCGCGCGACGGTGATACTTTGGCTTTAGGGAGGACAGCCGCAGCTCGCCGCCTCCGTAGGTGGCGTCTCCGAAGATGGGAAACCCGGCGTGCTGCAGATGGATCCGGATCTGGTGGGTTCGACCGGTACGCGGCCGCGCCTCGATCAGGGCACATCCGGCGAAGCGCTCGCGGACGGTGAAGTCGGTGACCGACTTCTTGCCCCCCCGGCTGACGCGCATCACGTCAGGACGATACCGGTCGGGCGACAGCGGGGCATCCACGGTGAAGGTCTCTTCGGGAGGATTCCCCTGCACCAGGGCGACATAGGTTTTCCGGGGGATCTCGGATCCGAAGTGATTGGCCAGCGTCACCAAGGCGGCGCGATTCCTGGCCAGGAGCAAAACCCCGGTGGTCTCGAATTCGAGGCGATGCGCGCTGGACAGATAGTCGAGTCCACGCGCCACGGCCCAGGGCTTTCCCGACGCCAATCCCTCATGCAGCAGCCGCATGAGGTTGGGACGCTGCGGATCGTAACGGTCCGGAGAACTCAGCAGGCGGGCTGGCTTGTTAATCGCCAGCAGATGTTCGTCCTCGTAAATCACCGGCACCGCCCACGATTCGCGGGTGGCCGGCGAGGACAACCGGATCACCGCCTCGGCCGGCTTCATGCAGGCTAGAGGCTCAGCCCCTCGACGAGTTGCTGAATTCCCGACTTCTTCATCTGCTCGGCAAACCAAACGCTGAACGCGTCGTTCTCCCGGGCCTCGCGCTGCTCGGCAAGGAACGCGGTCAGGGTGGACTGGGTCAGGGATTCGTCCACCGGCTTGCGCTCACGAACGAAGAGCACGAATCCACCGGACGCGGTGGGGATGAATGCGGAGACAGTTCCCGCCTTGTTGGTGGAGGCCACATCCCTGATCTGGGCCGGATTTATGCGGGGGTCGAGTCCGGTGATGGAGGGCGTGCTGAGCGTGAAAACCAACTCGGTGAGCGTCGCTCCGGGTGCCGTCGCGGCATCGGCGAATGTCTTTCCGGAGGCCAGTGCGCTGGTCACCGCGCTCTGGAAACCCTGTCCCGACGCGCGGGCCGCGGCCGCGGCCTGAACTTCCTTGAAATCACTCTCCACGCGAGGGCGGATGGCATCCAGGGGCGGCACCGTGCTGGGAAGCCGTTCCGTGACCGCAGCGATCACCACGCCACGGGCGCCTTCCATCGGGGCGGTGAACGGCTGGTCCGGCGCGAGACGGCTCATTCCAGTGCTCAGATCGCGAATATCCTCCAGTCCGGCCGGCTTGGATCCGGCGGGGAACGGCGGGGTCTCTTTAACGGTGAGTCCCTTTCGGGTGGCCAGGCTGGCCAGATTGGCTGCGGCCAACGGCTCTATCTGCCCCAGTTCATTGGCGAACACCACGGCATTGCTGCCGGCGAACTGGTTGGCGATCTGACGCTGGAACTGCTCCTGAATCTTTACCAGCGCAGCCTCCTTGCTCAGAGGATTGTTGGCGTCGTCGCGGAAAGCGTCCGCTCCCCGCTGCTCATACATCTGCTCCATCTGGTTGGTGATGTCCGCCCGCCCGGCCATCAGCGCCGCCGCCTCCGCCAGATAGTTGGTCACCTCGAACCGGACGTAGCTCAGCTTGGCCCGCTCGGGAATCCGGTACTCCGCCAGCCGGTTGGTGTAAAAGGCGCCCACTGCCGCGGGGTCCAGAACCACGGCACCGATAAAATTCGAGGCCGGAAAGGAGGCCAGGGTCACGCTAAGGGTCTCGTTGACCCGGCGGAATTCGGACTCGGCCTCCTGCGGGGTCACCAGTTTGCCGGTGACCTGCACCAGACGTTCAAGTTCCTGCAGCGCCACTTCCTGCCGGACGAAGTCCACGAACTGGGATTTGGTGAAGCCTTGCGGGATCAGTGAATTCTGGATGAAGCCCTCGTAATTCAGGGACTTGGTCTTGGGATCGGTGAGGTACTCCCGAATCCAGCGGGCTACCGCCTCATCGCTCACTTCAATGCCGTAGGCCTTGCGGCGGGACTCGATCAGCATCCGCTGCGCGAGAGCCTGCTTCAGACTGAATCCCATGCGCTGGGCCTGGGCGGAACGGTAGTTTTGGCCATAGCGCAGGAATCCGCTCAGCTCGGCGAGACGCAGTTGGTCCCTGACCTCGGTATCGCTGACCGGCTTGCCGTCCAGCATGCCGATGACCGACGACCCGCCACCGCGTCCGCCTCCCTGATTCGGGCTGAAGAAGGCGACGAAACTGATGATGACGGCGGCGATGATCAACACCCACAGCCACCGCTGATGCTTACGAATAGTGCCAAACATGGCGATAGAACCGAAACGCTCGGAGCCCGGGAACGTAGCGAGGTGTCGAAAACACGGTCAAACGGTATTTCCAGATACTGACGAACCGGCGCGCCTCCCCGGATCCCCCGTACCCGGCGCCAACCCCCGGCCCAAACGCCCGCCGCAGCTCACTTGGGACGGGTCACATCCTCCACCTGGGGCGAACCACTGACGATGTCCGCCACGACACTCGCGTTTCGGAACGGGCCAGTCACTTTGAGCTCACCCACCACCTGTCCGCCGCGGACCAGGTCCAGCCGGTCGCCCAGGGCCGGCAATTGGTTCAGCGAATAGTCCAGCACCACGAACCGCAGGCGTTCGTTGACCGTCTGCACGCGGCCCACGACGCCGTCCAGCGGCACGAAGCGGGGGGCAGGAGGCTCCGGCTTGGGGGGAGGCGGGGGAACCGGGGATAGATTCTCGCATCCGGACGCCCAGAGTCCCACCACAACGGCAAACCCTCCGAGACATCGGCGCCAACGCAAGACCATGCGCAACTAGAGCGCGTTGGGTTCACGTCCGTCAATTCTCTGCAACAGGGGCGGCGTCGAAACGCGCCCGGACTCGGACAGGCATCGCGGTTGCCATCGTCCGGCGGGTGGTTACCGTCGCTCCATGGACTGGCAGCAACCGGCGGCTCTGGCGGTGGTGGTGGCGACCGCCGCGCTCATCGCGTGGCGGCGCCTGCGTCCACGCCGGTTCGACTTCCACCGGGAAACGGGGTGCGGCTGCGGATCGCCGTCGGGCCCCCGCCCTCCATCGGTCTGCGTCACCGGCCGCCGGGGTGAACGCCCCCGGGTCATCGTCACCGATCGCTGAATCACTGCCTCCCCGCCATGTTCGTCCGACGCCGCACCCTGGTTCCCACCGTCCTCTTCCTTGCCGGGTTTCTCCATTTGCAGGCGGCCGACCGCCTGGTTCGGGAGATGGAAGAGGGACGCGCCCTGGCCGCCGAACTTCGCGCGATGCGGCCGACGGAGAGCTTCACCAATGCGGCGGCCCTCCGACTGCGGGATGCGGACGGCAACGTGCGCCGCCTTCCACTCACCATTATCAACCGGGTGGGCGAAACACCCGACTGGGAGGTGATCTACGCCGCCGGCGGTCCGCGTCCGGAAACCCTGATCATGACCCGCACTCCGGACCAGCCCCCGCAGTACCGGGTCCTCACCGGGACAGGCCCCACCGAGGAAACACCGGGGACCAACGGATCCGCACGGCCGTTTGCCGGATCCGACTTCACGCTCCGGGAGTTGGGCCTGGAGTTCCTGCACTGGCCGGGACAGCGCCTCCAGCCCCGCACACCGCCGCCCATGAAAAAGGGCCAGGCCTGCCGCATCCTGGAAAGCACCAATCCGGACGCCCCGGTCTACACCCGGGTGGTGTCGTGGATCAGTATCGAGCATCACGGCCTCATGCTGGCCGACGCCTATGATGCCTCCGGACGCCTGATCAAGCGGTTCAGCATTGGATCGCTCAAGAAGGTGGACGGTGTCTGGCAACTCCGGGACATGGAGATGATTGACGAGGTCCGCGGCACGGAGACCAAGCTGGAGTTCGAGCTGAACTCCCGGGAGTAAGAGCTCTTCAGGTCAGACCCTGAGCCTCAGGGAGCGGCGGCACCCGTCGCTCCGCTCACTGGACCGAGGTTCAGGCGCCTCACAATTTCGGACACGATTTCGTCCGGACCCGGGGCGACATCCACCTGGAGGGCATCGGCGGGCGGCTCCAGGGTGGCCATCTGGGTGTCCAGCAGGGACGCCGGCATGAAGTGACCCTTTCGGGCGCTGATCCGCTCGGCGAGCAGCTCGCGGGATCCATGCAGATGAATGAACCGAACCCAGGGCTCGCCGTGCAGCAGCAATTGACGATGCGCGTCCTTCAGCGCGGAGCAGGCGATGACGCACGATTCTCCCCGGGCCTGGGTGTCGCGAAGGTGGGCCTGAATGGACAACAGCCAGGGACGGCGGTCCTCGTCGTTGAGGGGTTGACCGGACCGCATCTTGGCCACGTTCACGGCCGGATGGAAATCGTCCCCATCCCTAAACTCCCACCCCAGGCGCTCCGCCAACCGCCGGCCCACCGTGGTTTTCCCCGCACCCGCAACACCCATCACGATCAGAATCACCAGGCCAGGATACGAACGGGGCGGGGGCGGGGGGAAGCGATCATTCTCAGGGGGAGACCGCGCGTGACACGTGTCCGATTCGATTGGCGGTTTTCAATCCGGCGTTCTCCGGGCAAAATGCGTTCATCGAAACGCGACCGCCCATTGGACCCCGCGCCACGCGGGTTCTGCTGTTCCTGGGCTTCTGGTCCCTGGTGGGACTGGCCTTCGCCGGCCAGCTCTACCTGACGCAGGCCAAGCGGGGAACGCCCGTGGACTGGCCGCTGGCGCTCCGCCGGTCCCTGGCCGACTGGTACACCTTTGCGGCGCTGTCCCTGCCGGCCATTTCCCTGGCCCGGCGATTTCCGCTGGGCAGCGCACCGGTCCGCCTGCTGGTTGCCCTGCACCTCATGGCCAGCGTCGTGTTCTCGCTGGTCTGGATGCTCCTGCGGGCGGCACTGGCGGTCTGGCTCGACGGCACGCCCTTTGCCGAGACGCTGCGCTACGCGCTGGTGGCCACGCTGGTGTTCAACATCCTGGTGTACTGGGTCATTGTGGTGGCCGCGCACGCGGCAGGATTTTACCGGGAGTCCCAGGCCCGCGAACGGCGGGAACTGGAGCTCGAACGTCACCTCACCGAAGCCCGGCTGCAGGCCCTCCAAATGCAGCTCAATCCCCACTTCCTGTTCAATGCGCTGCACGGGATCAGCACCCTCATGTACCGGGACGTGGATGCGGCGGACCGGATGCTCATCCGCCTGAGTGAACTGCTGCGGCACGCCCTGGACCGCTCCGGCGAGCATTGCGTGCCCCTGCGCGACGAACTGGCCTTTCTGGACCGCTATCTGGACATTGAACTGATCCGCTTTGCCGACCGCCTGACGGTTCGCCACGAGGTGGACCCCGCGGCCCTGGGGATTCCGGTGCCCAATCTGATCCTGCAACCCCTGGTGGAAAACGCCCTCAAGCACGGCATCGAACCCCAGGTGCGCGCAGGCGTCATTACCCTGCGGGCGCAGTGTCCGGAGGCCCATACGCTTCGGCTGGAAGTAGAGGACAATGGCATCGGACTCACCCCGGGCGGAAACACGGACTCCGGGATCGGACTGACCAATTGCCGCAGCCGCCTCACCCAGCTCTATGGCGGCGACGCGTCCATCCGCATGAAGCCGGGGGCGGACGGCGGATTGTGCGTGGTCATTGAGCTGCCCGTGACCGGACCCGCCGGAACCGTTTTCGCGCCGACGCCGGACAGCCCCAGGACCTCCGTCGCACGGCCGCCCGAAATTCCCCGCAGCGGAGCGGGGGAAATCCGTTGACGCCTCGCACTTTGGGAACAGACTCCATCCGATTTTGCGCCCGATTTAACTGTTTTGCCGATGAGTACTGCCGAAACTCCCGCCACCGCCAGCCCATCCACCGTGTCCAAAGGCCTCGAAGGAGTCGTCGCAGCCCATTCGCGGCTGAGTGACGTGCGCGGGGATGTGGGCCAACTGATTTACTGCGGCTACGACATCGACGAACTGGCGGGCAAGGTCAGCTATGAGGAGGTGGTCTACCTCCTGCACCACAATCACCTTCCCAATTCCAAGGAACTGGCGGAACTCAAGACGGTGCTCGCCGGCTACCGCGAACTGCCCCAGGGAGTCATCGACCTGCTGGTGAAGCTGCCGGCGGACTGCCCGCCGATGCATGCCATCCGGACCGGCGTGAGCGCCCTGGGCTGCTACGATACGGTGGCCGACGACGACACGATGGACGCGCAGCGCCGGAAGGCCCTGCGCCTGATCGCGCAGATCCCGGTGGTCACCGCCTATTTCCACCGTGCCCGCCAGGGCAAGCCCCTGGTGCACCCCGACGCCTCCCTCGGTGAGGCGGCCAATTTCCTCTACATGGTTGATGGCGAGAAGCCGTCGGCGGAGAAGGTCAGCACCATGGACATGTGCTACGTGCTGCACGCCGACCACGGGATGAATGCCTCCACCTTCAGCGCCCGGGTGACCATCGCCACCCTGAGCGACATGTACTCGGCGATCACCACCGCGATCGGCACCCTCAAGGGACCGCTCCACGGCGGCGCGAACGAGGGTGTCATCAAGATGCTGCAGGAGATCGGATCCCTGGAAGGCGTGGATGCCTACGTCGCCGAATCGCTGGCCCAGAAGCGCAAGATCATGGGCATCGGTCACCGCGTCTACAAGGTGCTCGATCCCCGCGCCCCGCATCTCAAACGCATGGCCCAGATTCTTTCCGCCAAACTGGGGGATCCGAAATGGATTCAGATGTCGGAGCGGATCGCCTCGCTGATGCTGGAAAAGAAGAACCTCCACGCCAACGTGGATTTCTACAGCGCCACGGTCTACTTCAGCCTCGGCATCCCCACCGACCTGTTCACCCCGATCTTCGCCATCGCCCGCACCAGCGGCTGGACTGCCCATGTGCTGGAACAGCTCGCCGACAACCGTCTCATCCGTCCGCAGTCGGTCTACACCGGTCCGGTGGGCCTGAAGGTCGTTCCCCTGGCCCAGCGCTGAGCGGGACATGGCCCCAACCGCCCGTCCGCAGTGGTTCGGCTTTCTGGCCGGACTTTTTCTGTCCGCCAGCCTGGTGCTGGCCGCACTGATCGTCTCCCGGGCATGGCTCAAGGTTGCGGAGCCGCAGACGGTGACCGTCACCGGTTCCTCGCGACGGACCGTTCATTCCGATCTGATTCTCTGGAAGGCGAGTTTCTCCACCGAGGCCGCCACGCTGCTGGAGGCTCAGAACACGCTCAAACAACACCGGACCAAGGTGGAGGCGTTCCTCGCGACGCAGGGAGTGACCAACGCGATCATTTCCTCGATTGCCATCACACCACTCAAGGAATGGGCGGCAGCAGGGGAATCCGACTCGCGTACCGCAGGATACCGCCTCGCGCAGACCGTTGAAATCCGCTCCCCCGAGGTCGCCCGGATTCTGGGACTTGACCAAACCAGCATGATGCTGGTGGAGCAAGGCGTGGCCTTCGTTCCGATGACGCCCCAGTTCATCTATACCGGCGCGGCTGACGCCAAGATCGAGATGCTTGCCGAGGCCACCCGCGACGCCCGCCAGCGCGCCGAGCAGATCGCCCGTGAGGGCGGACGCCGGGTCAAAGACCTTCGATCCGCCCGCATGGGCGTCTTCCAGATTACGCCGCTCTATTCCGGCGAGACCAGCTGGGACGGAATGAATGACACCACGACCGCCGACAAATCGATCAACTCGGTGGTCAACGCCCAGTTTACCATCGAGTGAACGAAGACAGACATTTCCCCCGGGCTGCCCACCCGCCGTTGCGGATTCATTTCAGGGAATCGGGAACGGTGTCGGGCAAAATTGGGTTGCGCCGGCGACCCGTATGCCATACACGGTATGGCATGAAGATGACGCTCCACATTGACGAGGCGCTTCTCGATCGGGTCACAGCCATTTACGGCTGCGAGAGCAAGACCGCAGCGGTCGCCCTCGCCCTCAACGAAATGGAACGGCGCCACACCCTGCGAAACTACGCCGATAAGGGGCTCGGCCTGACCGCCGATGAATTGCGGGAGGCGGTCGATCCCGGCTACGACCTGATGGCCAGCCGGTACGGCGCCACTGCCAAGGCACCTTCGAAGACCCATGGCCGCCATCGCGCTCGTTGACAGCAGCGTCTGGATCGGGTTGCTGCGAGAGGGTCGGGATCCCGGACAGGAACTGGCCCGCCGGGCCCGCACCTTCGATCTGGCGACCTGCGGTATGGTCCGTTTGGAAGTGTTGCGCGGCATCGTTCGCCCCTCGGTGTTTGATGCGGTGAAGGGGCTCATGGACGTGATGATCAACGTCCCTTCGGACCATCGAATTTGGGAGGAGGCCACGCGGGAAGCTTGGCAACTTGCCCGGAAAGGCATCACGATTCCCCCTCAGGATCTGGTGATCGCCGCCTGCGCCAACCGGATTGAAGCCGCGATTCTCACTTACGATAACCACTTTTTCGACATCCCGGGAGTGACCGTGCTGTCCTCCCTCGACGAACTCCGCTGAATTTCCATGAACATCCACGAGTATCAGGCCAAGCAGTTGCTCAAACAGTACGGTGTCGCCGTCCCTCCCGGCGAATCCTGTCAGACCGTCGCCGAGGCGAAGGCCATCGCCGAGAAGCTCTTCGCCGCCGGGCAGACGCTGCTGGTCATCAAGTCGCAGATCCACGCCGGCGGACGCGGCAAGGGCACGTTCACCCACGGCTACCAGGGAGGCGTCAAGTTGGTGAAGACCCTGGAAGATGCGGTGAACGTCGCCGAAAACATGCTCGGCAAGACGCTGGTCACCAAGCAGACCGGTCCCGACGGACGGGTGGTCAGCACACTGCTCATCGCCGGCGCCGAGAAGATCAAGCAGGAGTTCTATCTGGCTGTCCTGCTGGACCGGGCGAATTCGCGTCCGCTGATCATGGCCAGCACCGAGGGCGGAATGGACATCGAGGAGGTCGCCGCCAAGACGCCCGAGAAGATCTTCAAGGAGCACGTGGACCCCGCAGTGGGCCTCATGCCCTACCAGGCCCGCAAGATCGCAACGGCGCTCGGACTGAAGGGCGACGTCTTCAACCAGGCCTGCAAGCTGATCGCCGGCGTGTACAAGACCTGGTGGGAGTGCGATGCGTCGATGGTGGAGATCAACCCCCTGGCCATCGTGGAGACCGCCGAGGGCAAGGAAGCCATCATGTGCGTGGACGCCAAGATCGGACTCGACGACAACGCGCTCTACCGGCATCCGAACATTGTGGCCATGCGCGACCTCGCCGAGGAATCGCCGCTGGAGGTGGAGGCCAGCAAGTTCAGCCTCAATTACATCAAGCTCGACGGCAACATCGCCTGCCTGGTCAACGGCGCCGGCCTGGCCATGTCCACCATGGACATCATCCAGCACTTCGGCGGCAGTCCGGCGAACTTTCTGGATGTCGGGGGTGGCGCCTCCAAGGATCAGGTGGCCGCCGCGTTCCGCATCATTCTCAGCGATCCCGCAGTGAAGGGCATCCTGGTGAACATTTTTGGTGGCATCATGGACTGCAACGTCATCGCCACCGGCATCGTCGAGGCCGTGAAGGAGACGGGACTGAAGCTGCCGCTGGTCGTCCGTCTGGAGGGCAACAATGTGGCCGCCGGCAAGCAGACCCTGGCCGGCTCCGGACTCACCCTGATCTCCGGCGATTCCATGTCCGATGCCGCCAAGAAAGTCGTCGCGGCCGTCGGCAAGTGACCCTTCCATGATTCGCGCCACCGAAATCGCCTTCAGTTGCTATCCTGTCACCGACATGGCCCGGGCCCGGGCCTTCTACGAGGGAGTGCTCGGACTCACGCCCACGATGCTCCACGGCGAGCCCGGAGGCATGCAGTGGACGGAGTACGACATCGGCAGCGGAACGCTGTCCATCGGCAGTGCCCCCGGCTGGAATCCCAGTGCGGACGGCTGCTGCGTGGCCCTCGAAGTCGAGGACTTCGACGCCTCCGTCGCCCATCTCAAGGCGAATCAGGTTCCTTTCAAGCTGGAACCCTTTCCCACTCCCGTCTGCCGCATGGCCTTCATCCTCGATCCCGACGGCAACACCCTTTGCATTCATAAGCGGCATCCCGGCCACCACTGACCGGCCACTGAACTTCACTCCTCTTCGACATGTCCATTCTCGTCACCCCCCAGACCAAGGTTCTCGTCCAGGGCATCACCGGCTCCTTCGGAGGCCGCCACGCCCAACTCTCCCTCGACTACGGCACCCAGATCGTCGCCGGCGTCACGCCCGGCAAGGGCGGCCAGGTGTTTGAACACCGGGGCGCGCGCGTCCCCATTTTTGACACCGTCGCGGAAGCCGTCCGGCAGACCGGCGCGACGGCGAGCGCGGTGTTTGTCCCGCCGCCCTTCGCCGCCGACGCCATCCTGGAGGGCGTGGACGCCGGACTCGAACTCGTGGTTGCCATTACCGAGGGAATCCCGGTGAATGACATGGTCCGCGCCAAGCGGGCCATGCAGGGATCCAAGACCCGATTGATCGGACCGAACTGCCCCGGACTGGTCACCCCGGGCGAGGGCAAGGACAGCCACGGAGGCTGCCGCATCGGCATTGCCCCGGGCTACATCCACAAGCGCGGCAACATCGGCGTCGTCAGCCGCTCGGGCACGCTGACCTACGAGGCCGTCTACCAGCTCACCGTGCGCGGAGTCGGACAGAGCACCTGCGTCGGCATCGGAGGCGACCCGGTCAACGGCACCTCGCATCTGGACATCATCCAACTGTTCATGGCCGATCCCGAAACCACGGGCATCATCATGATCGGTGAAATCGGCGGCGCCGCCGAGGAGGAAGCCGCCGAATGGATTGCGAAGTACGGGACCAAGCCCGTCGCCGGATTCATCGCCGGTGCGACCGCACCTCCCGGACGCCGGATGGGCCACGCGGGCGCCATCGTCAGCGGCGGCAAGGGCACGGCAGAGGCCAAGATTGAGGCCTTCAAGGCGGCTGGAATCGGCGTGGCCGCCACTCCCAGCGACATGGCGGACACCCTGTTGAAGATGATGTAATCCGAGCGCCGGCCCGGATCCGCCCCCCGCCGCGGATTCCGGGTTCGGGGACGGGAGCCGTCCTGCTGACTCCACCGCCTCCCTGGGGCGGATCCGAAGCCGATGGCCCTGCTGAACCTCCTCCTTGATCTGGTCGCCCTGGTCCTGCTGCTGACGGGACTCGGCGTCGGCAGTCGGATGCCGGCCCACCGGGCCGGAACCCTGCTCAGCAACCTCAAGCTCGCCGAAAGCAGCCACACCCGGCGCTGGCCGCTGTTCGCCGGCCTGGCCGCAGTGCTGCTTCTTCGTCCGTTCATCTACGCGCCCCTGGCCGAGGTGAGCGGCTGGGTGCCCGAGTGGAATCCCCTGCCGGCAACCGTTCCGTTTCGGGCCGACTTCCTGAATCGGCTTCTGGTATTTTCCCTGCTGAGTTTTACTTGGACCCTCCTGCAGTTCCTCTCCTGGATGCTCTTCGCCTCGGCGCTGGCCCGGGGCACCCGCGATCCCTCGGTCTGGAACCGGTTTTTTGGCGATCTGCTGGGCCCCTTTTCCCGGCTGCCGGTGGTGCTCATGCTGCTGGTCCCTCCGGTGGCCGCCGGTCTGGTCTGGGTCACCGTGTCGGTTCCTTTGCAGTGGATGGGCATCCTGCCCTCCCTCCACTCCTGGCAGCACCTGGCCTTCCAGGCGGCGCTGATCGGTGCCGGCGTCTGGGCTTCCGCAGGATGGATGCTCTGCGGCCTGCTGTTGCTCCGGCTCATCAATACCTACGTGTACCTCGGCACCCATCCGTTCTGGGACTTCGTCCATCAGGTGGGTGGGGTCCTGGTGCATCCGTTGGAATGGCTCCCTGCGCGCATTGGGAAGCTCGATCTCACCGCACTGGTCGGCGCAGCGCTGGTCGGCCTGGCAACCTGGGGCGCGGAGTTGGGTCTCACCGAACTGCACCTCCGCCTTCCTCCGTGAGCCCGCCGGCCTACCTCCAGGAGCAGAACAATGGCCTGCTGCTGGCCATCCGGGTCCAACCCCGCGCGAGTCGGACGGAACTCGCGGGAATTCTCGGTGCGGAACTCAAGATCAAGGTCACCGCTCCTCCCGTGGATTCGGCGGCCAACGACGCACTGGTGGCCTTCCTCGCGGACACCCTGGATCTCCCCAAACGGGCCGTCACCCTCATCCGCGGACAAACCTCCCGCCACAAGGTCCTCCGTCTCGAGGGCCTCACGCTTCAGGAAGCGGTCACGCGCCTGGAGCCCCCCGCCCGGTCCTGATCCCACCCGCCAGGCGTTCCCCTACCTTCGCTCGTTGACGATCCACATCAGCGAGGCGATGCCCGCCGAGAAAATGACGCCAACAATGATCGCCGCCAACAACTGCTGGCGGCGCTTTCGTCGGTTGCTGCGGCCCTGTCCAGGCAGCAGATAATACCGATGTTCCTCAGGGTTGCGGGGCTTACCAAACCACATGGTGCAGGTGACTCGCGAAGGGTTATGCCGAAGGTGTCCGCCCGACGCAACGAGGGATCCGAACAGGATCGTGTTGGCGGCGGCGGACGGGATCCCGGCGGGGCAGGCTGTTACATTCGCAATCCGGTGAACGCCTCGTTCAGACCCCGGCCCGCGCCCGCCGGTGAGAGTGTCTCGCGGAGGTATTCCTTCGCCGATTCCGCATCGGTGACCGATCGCGGAAGGGTGGTGCCGGCCGCATTGGGATGTCCCCCGCCCTGGAGACGGGAGGCGACGGCGAGGGCTTCCCCATTCAGGCTGCGGAAGCTGGCAACCATGGTCCGGTTGGCCTTGGGAAACAGGGTCACCAACACCCGGAACGGGGTCGCTCCCCGGTCGAGCAACTGATGCACGATCAGATTGGTGTCGCCCAGCGTGGTGTTCACCACGCCCACCTCGGGAGAAACCTCCTCCACATGGCTCGCACACCACGTGTATCCGATGGGATTCTCCACCCGCCGCTTCACCGCCATCACCTCCAGCAGCGGATGATCCAGCAGACGCTCCGGATCCCCTCCGATGACATGATGCAGGTTCCAGAAACCGTACTCCTTGACCATGCCTGCGTAATCCAGGGCCACGTCAAAATCGGGATCCTTGCTCAACCACAGGTCGCCGACATTGGTCAACTGCACCAGCCGATCCAGGGCCGGGGTGCCAATGCCCGCCTCGCAGCACACATCATACACCAACCGCGCGGCCGACCGCGTCGGATCATGAATCAACCGGGCCTGGGTCGGACGGGACGACGTCACGTGATGGTCCATCACCACCCAGTTGGGCCGGTCAAGCCGGGCCTCAAAGGTGAAGTCGGAGACCCACGCCGAGGGCTCGGTCATTTGCCGATTCCGCCACCCCTGATAATTCCAGGCCTGCAGGGTCACCTCCTCGGAGAAGAGGTGGCGGGCCAGCCGAACCAGGAGAAGTCCGGACAACAGTCCATCCAGATCACTTTCGTGAGTGAGAATGACAGAGGGTCGTGGAAGCGACATGGCCGGGCAGCCTACTAAAGCACCGAGTCTTGTCGAACCTCGAACAAGAAGCGCACCACCTTCCACCTTTCACCTTCTGCCTTCTCCCTTCTGCCTTCCCCCTTCTACCCTCCCCCCATGGTTCCGTTGATCGACACCCACGCGCACCTCACCGACTCCGACTTCGCCGCAGACCTTCCCGCCGTGATCGAGCGGGCGCAGGCGGCCGGGGTGACGCAGATGATCAGCGTGGGCACGGATCTGCCGTCGAGTCGGCGCGCGGTGGAGCTGGCGGGACGCTTCCCCGGGATCCGGGCCGCCGTCGGATGGCATCCGGGACATGCCGGGGAAGCCCCCGCGGATCTCCGGGACGAACTGCGCGCCCTCGCCTCCCATCCCGCGGTCGCGGCCATCGGGGAATGCGGACTGGACTTCTACCGGCTTCCCTCCCGGATGGAACAGGGCACCCCCGACGACGATGAGCGGATACGCCAACGCCAGACCGTCCTGTTCCAACAGCAACTGGAGGTTGCCGCCGAACTCGGCCTGAACGTCGTGGTCCACACCCGGGAATCCTTCGACGCGACCCTGGCCTGTTTCGAGCCGTTTGCGGGACGTGTCCGCGCCGTCTTCCACTGTTTCGTGGGCACGCCCGCCGAGATGCGGCGGGTCCTGGACCTGGGATCGCTGGTCAGCTTCACCGGCATCCTGACCTTCAAGAACAGCGCCACAGTCCGCGAGACGCTGGCAGCCACCCCCGCCGACCGCTTCATGCTGGAAACCGATTGCCCCTACCTCGCACCGGTGCCCCACCGGGGTCGCCGCTGCGAGCCGGCGTTCGTCCGGGAAGTCGCCACGGCGGCCGCGGCGACGACCGGGCGATCTGTGGACGAAATCGCCAGCGACACCGGGTCCACTGCCCGCACCTTTTTCCGGGGACTGAACTGACCGCCCCCGCCGGAATCGTCCGAAATCCGGCAACGGCAATCACCTCACCCACGATCCGGGCTTTGACTTTCCCCCGGATTGAATTTTGGTAGTCTTGGACATGCGCAATTGCTGGGTGACTCTCCTGACTCTCCTTTTGGGAGGGTGGGCTGGGGCCCAGCTGCCTCCCGTCGACCGGCGGGCGGAGACCGTGCGGGACGTCAACACCCCGCGGACCTTTGGCACCTATCCCAACCTGGGAGTCTGGAACGCCCGGGCGGCCGAACTTCGCTCCCAGATCCTGTTCAGTTGCGGACTTTCCCCCCTACCGCAGCGGACGCCACTGGAGCCCCGAATCTTTGGACGCGTGGAAGGCGACGGTTTCACGGCGGAGAAGGTGCAGATGCAGACCTCCCCCGGCGTCTACCTGGCGGGGAATCTCTATCGTCCCAAGGAAGGGACCGCCCCCTTTCCGGCCATCCTTTGTCCCCACGGGCACTGGAAGCAGGGCCGCCTGGAAGACACCGAGATTGCCAGCGTCCCCCAGCGGTGCATCCAGCTTGCGCGGCTCGGCTTCGTGGTCTTCAGCCACGACATGATCGGCTACCAGGACTCCACCCAGTTCACCCCGAGGAGTCCCGACGGAACCCCGGCCCACCCGGCCTTCTACGACAATCATGTGGCGACCCTGCAGGATCCCGCCCTGCAGCTTTGGAACCTGAATCTGCTCGGACAACAACTGTGGAACGGCATCCGGGCCCTGGACTTTCTGACCGGCCTTCCCGATGTGGATCCGGACCGGTTGGGCTGCACTGGCGCCTCAGGTGGGGGCACGCAGACCTTCCTGTTGGCGGCAGTGGACTTCCGCATCAAGGCCTCGGTGCCGGCGGTGATGGTGTCCCACTCGATGCAGGGCGGATGCGTCTGTGAGAACGCCCCGGGACTGCGGATCAGCGGATACAATGTGGAATATGCGGCCGCCACCGCACCGCGGCCTCAACTGCTGATCGGCGCCACCGGAGACTGGACCAAGACCACCCTGGAGAAGGAAGGACCAGACGTCGCACGCATTTACGCGCTCATGAACGCGACCAATCGGTTCCGCGCCGTGTGCCTCGATTTTCCGCACAACTATAACCAGTCCTCACGCGAAGTGATGTACGGCTGGTTCGCACGCTGGCTCCTCGGGCGCCCGCCCTCGGTCTCCATCACCGAACAGACCGTGCCCGTGCCCCCGGTGTCCCTGCTCCGGCTGTACTCCGATGGACGCCCGCCCCCGGGGGCCCTTTCGGAATCGGCGTTCGGGACCGACTGGACGCGCCGGCGTCAGGACGAACTCCAGGCGCTCCAGCCCACCAACGCCATCACCTTCACCAACTTTCTCCGGACCTTCGTGCCCAACTGGAGCCGCGCGCTGGCGCTGGAGAGCGCGGAACGTCCCCCGCTGGTGATCGAGGGGGCGCTGGGCCGAAACGGGGGAGGAGACCGGGTGGAACGCCGACTGCTGATGCCGGATCGGGACCAATTCTCGGTGGCAGTCGTGCTGGTGCATCCGGACGGACGGGCCGCCATCGGACCCGGGGGCGCCCGGGAGGCCTTTGCCGCACGGCTGCTGGAGAACCAGATCCCCGTGCTGGCCTTCGATGCGTTTCAGACCGGGCCCTCCAAGGACCCCACCCTTCCCCACTACACCCCGCTCACCAACCTGTTCACCGCCTACAATCGCACCCTGATGCAGGAACGGGTGCAGGACATCCTCACCTCCATTGCCTACGTCCGGCAGGTGGTCCGTCCCCAGCGCGTGATCCTGGTGGGCGACGGTGCGGCGGGACTCTGGAGCCTGTTGGCGGCCCGGGCGGCCGATGCGGTGGTTGCGGACGCCGGAGCTCTGGACCCCGCGGAGAATCGTTCGATGCTCGCGGCCGAAGTCTTCGTTCCCGGCCTGCGCCTGATCGGCGGATTCGATGGGGCAGCCGCCCTCGCCGCCCCGAGGCCGTTCTGGATTCATCACACCGGCAGCCGGTTTACCACTCCCTGGAGCACCGCAGCCTACGCGGCGAGCGGGGCCCCCGATCAACTGCTGCTTTCTGCCGAGCCGGCCTCCGAGTCGAAACTGCTCCATTGGATTCTCGCCCGTGCAAAACCCTGACCCAACCCGTTCACTTCCCAGCCGGATGGTCCCGGCGGCGCCCCCAACCGCCGCTGAAGGATTGCGCGCCGGAGAATTCCAGAGACGCTTCGCCATGACCCTTCGATGGTCACCCCTTCTCCTGATACTGACGATAGTGCTGTGGACGGCCCACTTTCCGGCCCAGGCCCAGCGTTACGTCAAGAATCCCCCCGCCCTTCCGCTGGAGGCGCCGTCCTCGGAGTTCGAGCTGGTCAATGCCTTCCCCAACCTCCGCTTCTCCCTGGCCAACGACCGCATCGTGGGGCTGGCCGTCCCTCCGGACAGCACCAATGAGCTGTTCATCACCGGACAACTTGGGCGAATCCTGGTCATCTCCAATTTGGCCGCCCCGACCAAGACCGTCTTCCTGGACGTCAGCGACGTCACCTTCTCCGGCGGCGAGTCGGGTTTGGTGGGGCTGGCCTTCCATCCGCAATACGCGGACAACCGGCAGTTTTACGTCTATTACACCCGGACCAACCGGGACGTCGGGCGCACCTTCATCACAGTGTCGCGTTTCCTGACCGATCCCGCCAACCCCTACCGGGCCCTGCGTGATTCGGAACAGGTTATCCTCTCCCAACCCGACCGGGACTTCGTCCATCAGTCCGGGGACCTCCAGTTCGGACCCGACGGATACCTCTACGTCCCGATTGGCGATGAAGGCGGCCAGAATGATCCCTACCGCTCCTCCCAGCACATCGACGAGAATTTCTTCTCGGGCATTCTCCGGCTGGACGTGGACGAGCGTCCCGGAAGTCTGGCTCCCAATCCGCATCCCGCCGTGGGAACCGGCTACCGGATTCCTCCCGACAACCCCTTCGTTGGAGCGACGTCCTTCAACGGGAAGCCGGTAAACCCCTCTTCCGTCCGAACCGAGTTCTGGGCGGTCGGACTGCGCAATCCCCACCGGATCCACTTCGACCGGGAAACCGGCGATCTGTACACGGGAGACGTGGGAGGGGTCCGTCGGGAGGAGGTCAATCTGGTGGTGAAGGGTGCCAACTACGGCTGGTCCTACTACGAGGGCTCTCTCGTGAATCCGGCGTCTCCCATCGGCCCCCCGCCCGCCGGGGTCACCTTTACCCCTCCCATCTACGAGTATACCCGCAGTGGCGGCGATCCGAACAACCAGGGCCAGGCAGTGATTGGTGGATTGATGTTCCGCGGCACCAACTATCCCTCACTGACGGGCAAGTACATCTTCGGCGACTTTGTGACGGCCCACGTCTGGGCCATGACCTTCCTGGGGACCAATCGCCCCACCGTTTCACGGCTCGTCTCCGGCGACTACGGACCCACGGCCTTCGGCATCCATCCGGGCACCGGCGAAATCCTCCTGGTTCAGCGCAACGGAGAACGGATTTCCCGTCTGGTCCGCCACGTCGGCGAGGGCCCCACGCTGCCCGCCACCCTGAGCGAAACCGGGGTGTTTGCGGATCTGCAGTCCCTCACGCCGCGCGCCGAGATGGAGCCCTACGAAGTCTCCTCTCCCTTCTGGTCGGATTTCGCCATCAAGCGCCGCTGGTTCTTTTTTCAGGACGCCGTTTCCCAGGTCCGCCGAAGTCCGTCGGACCAGTGGACTTTCCCCCCGGGCATGGTCTGGGTGAAACACTTCGACATGGAGCTGATCCGCGGCAATCCCACCACCCGCCGCCGGCTGGAGACGCGCTTCCTGGTGATGACCACCAACGCCGCCTACGGAATCACCTACCGGTGGCGATCTGACGAATCGGACGCCGACCTCGTGCCGGACGAGGGACTCGACGAAGAGATTCTCGTCGAGGACGGCGGGACGGTCACCGCCCAGACCTGGCACTATCCGGGACGCACGGAATGCATGGCCTGCCACAACGCCACCGCGGGCTTCGGCTTGGGCTTCGTCTCCCGTCAATTGAACCGCGACATCGTGGTGAACGGCGCACCGGTCAATCAATTGAACCACTTCAGCGCGATGGGGGTCTTTGATCCACCGGTGTCCAATCCGGCCTCCCTTCCCAAAATAGTGGCCACCGATGACGCGACCGCCAGTCTCGAACTGCGGTTCAAATCCTATCTGGACGCCAACTGTGCGTACTGCCACATGCCCGGCGGCGTGGGCCGCGGCACCTGGGACGCACGTTTCATCACGCCGATGGCCAGGGCGGGACTCATCAATTCGCCGGTCACCGACGATCTGGGCACCCCG
>JBDKKE010000078.1:0-9468 GCA_039796255.1 Verrucomicrobiota bacterium
TTCCTGCTCGATGACCTGGGCAAGGAGATGCTCGCCAAGATCCTCCTCAAACTTTCCAGCTTCTGCGGACTGGAGGTCATCACCTACTGCATGATGGGAAACCACTTCCACCTCCTGTTGCGCGTCCCGGAGCGACTCGAACTGAGCGATGCCCAATTGCTGGAACGTCTGGAAGGCCTTTACGGAAAAAAGGGCATCGTGACCGTCCTCGCCCGTCAGAGCATCGAAAAGCGCGGATCCATGGATCCTCTCCTGCGCCAGTCGCTGCTGGAACGGATGGGAGATGTCTCGGCCTTCATGAAGGAGTTCAAGCAACGCTTCAGTCGCTGGTACAACCGCCACAACGGCCGCTTCGGCACCCTGTGGGCCGAACGCTTCAAAAGCGTGCTGGTGGAGGACTCCCCGGGAGCGGTGCGCACGGTCGCCGCCTACATCGACCTCAACCCGGTTCGGGCTGGCCTGGTCCAGGATCCCAAAGACTACCGCTTCTGCGGCTACGCCGCCGCCCTGGCGGGCCATCCGGTGCTGCGCAAAGGATTGATGAGCTGTCTGAAGCCGGGGGATTGGAAGACGGCTGCCGCCGACTACCGAATGGGCCTGTTCGTGACCGCCGGGGTCTCCGGACGCAGCGACAAAACAGCACTGGATCGGCAGACCATTCTGGAAGAACTCCAGCGGGGCGGAGTATTGGGCATGGGCCAGATCCTGCGACTCCGGGTGCGCCACCTGACCGACGGGGTGGCACTCGGATCACGCGCTTTCGTCAACGAGGTGTTCCTTCAGCACCGGGAGAAGTTTGGGGCCCGGCGCAAGGACGGCGCCCGGCCCATCCGCGCCGTCCCCCTCCACGACTTCAGCGTCCTCCGCGACCTCAAGGTCCGCACCGTGGGGTAAATGTTGGGGTCGCCAGCTCGCAGCGTCCCGACCTAGGTGAGGATTGGCTTCACCACGGTTCCGTGGATGTCAGTGAGACGAAAGTCTCTTCCCAGATGGCGGTAGGTAAGTCGTTCGTGATCCAGTCCGAGGCAGTGAAGGATGGTGGCGTTTAGATCGTGAACGTGCACGGGATCGCGGACGATGTTGTACGAGTAATCGTCTGTTTCTCCGAAGACTTGGCCGCCACGAATGCCCCCTCCTGCCATCCAGAGACTGAAGCAGCGGGGATGATGGTCGCGTCCGAAGTTGTCAGAGCTCAGCGTGCCCTGACTAAAGACGGTCCGCCCGAACTCCCCGCCCCAGATCACCAGGGTGTCATCGAGCAATCCGCGCTGGCGCAGATCCTGAATCAGGGCTGCGGACGGTTGATCGGTGTCGCGACACTGGGAGCGGATGCCGGAGGGGAGATTGTCATGCTGGTCCCAACCGCGATGGTAGAGTTGGATGAAGCGCACATCCCGCTCCGCCAGACGGCGCGCGAGCAGGCAATTGGCGGCGAAGGTTCCAGGCTTGCCGGCCTCGGGACCGTAGAGGTCCAGGATGGATTTGGGTTCGTTCGAGAAATCGGTGAGGTCCGGCACCGCCGCCTGCATGCGGTAGGCGAGTTCATATTGGGAAATCCGGGTCTGGATTTCGGGGTCTTGGTAGTCCTCAAACTTCATCCGGTTCAGCGTCCCCAGATCGTCAAGCATGGCGCGTCGTCGTGCGTCGGTGATTCCAGGGGGATTGGAAAGGAACAGCACGGGATCGCGTCCTGGGCTGAAGCGGACGCCCTGGTGTTCAGAGGGCAGGAAGCCCGCGCCCCACATGCGTTCGTGCAGGGGTTGGGCATTCGTGGGGCCGCCCGGACGCGAGATCATGACCACGAAGGTGGGGAGGTTGTGGTTCTCGGATCCGAGGCCGTAGGAAAGCCACGCCCCCAGTGCGGGGCGTCCGGCGATCGGATGACCCGTCTGGAGAAAGGTCATCGCCGGATCGTGATTGATGGCCTCGGTGTGCATCGAGCGGATCACGCAGAGTTCGTCCGCCACTCCCGCGGTGTGCGGCAAAGTCTCGCTGAGCCATGTGCCGCTTTCTCCGTGGGGTCGAAACTCGAAGAGCGACGGGGCCACCGGGAAACTCTTCTGCCCCGAAGTCATGCCGGTGAGCCGCTGACCGCCACGCACGGATTCCGGCAGCTCCTCCCGGAATCGCGCCTTCAACTTCGGCTTGTGATCAAAGAGATCCAGTTGGGACGGGGCACCGGCCTGGGTGAGCCAGATAACGCGGCGGGCCCGGGGGGCGAAATGACTCCCGGTGGCCTTTGCGGTCGAGGCCGCGAGGGAAGGGGGAGGCCCCAGCAGCGACGCCAGAGCGGCGATGCCAAGTCCTGCCGAAGTGCGACCCAGGAAATGACGACGGGTCTCGTGCAGTCGGGTGAAGGGCTCAGGTGTCATGGGGCCTTACGAGTGGATGGAGGCTTTACTCCCGGGTGATGACTTCATCCAGGTTGAGGAGTAGCCCTGCCGCCGTGGTACAGGCAGCCAATTCGGAGGGGTCGAGGGCCGGGTCGGCGACCGACTCACCCACGCTCAAGAGATCGGCGGCTGCCCGAGGATCGGCGCGAAAGTCCGCGACGGAACGATGATATCCCCGGACCAAAACCTCCAGTTCCTCCGGCTGTGGATGACGCGCCGTCGCAAGTCGGAATCCGAAGTCGAGCCGGCTTTCCGGACGGGAGCCGCCTTCCCGCATCATCCGCTGCGCGAGTCCCCGCGCCGCTTCGACGAAGGTGGGATCGTTGAGCAGGTTCAGGGCCTGCAGAGGAGTTGAGGTCCGCGCACGACGCACGGCGCAGCTTTCGCGAAACGGCATGTCGAACATCAGCAGCGCGGGGTTGGGAACAGATCGCTTCCAGTAAGTGTAGAGGGTGCGCCGGTACAGGCTGCTGCCATGGTCCTGGACGTAGGTGCTGGCGGAGGATCCCGCGACCACCTGTTCGTACAGTCCCGGGGGATGATACGGTTTCACCGACGGCCCGCCCAGGGAGGTCACCAGGAGACCGCTCAAGGCCAGCGCCTGGTCGCGGATTGCCTCGGCGGGAAGTCGGTGCCGCGGTCCGCGAGCCAGCAGGCGGTTCTCCGGATCCCGCGCGCGCTGGTCCGCCGAACATCGGGAATCCTGCCGGTAGGTGGCACTGGTCACGAGAAGGCGCACAAACGCCTTCACGTCCCACCCGCTCTCGACGAATTCGGTGGCCAGCCAGTCCAGCAGTTCGGGATGACTCGGCGGGTCCCCCTGGGTTCCAAAATCCTCCGTGGTTCGCACCAATCCGGTTCCAAACACCGTTTGCCAAAGTCGGTTGACCGTGACGCGGGCCGTCAGTGGATGGGCGGGGTCCGTCAGCCACTGGGCCAGGCCCAGCCGGTTGCGGGGCAGTTCGGCGGGAAATGGCGGCAGAGCTCCGGGGGTGGCGGAGGAGACGGATTCTGCCGGCCGGTCGTAGGCGCCGCGCTTGAGGATAAAGGTGGGGCGGGGAGTTTCCATTTCCTCCATCACCAGCGTGACCGGGATGGCCAGATCCGCGGCATCCACCTGGCTCTTCAAATCCGCGACGCGCCGGGTGAGCGATTGGTGTTCGGGGGTACGCGACTTCCGAAAATCTACCAGGCGGGTCTGCTCCTCCGCCGAGCGGTGGGTATTCGTCTGTTCCAACAGACTCCGGATATCTACGGGCAGGAGCAGGTCCGCGGGGAGCGCTGTCGTCAGCAGGCGGCATCGCCACGGGGTTGTTGAGCCGCCGGGGGCGAGAACGAGTTCGAGCTCGAGGGTGTCGGAGCTGGATTCGGACGGGGCGTGACACAGCACCCATCCGGCGGAGGGACTCCCCGGCGTGATCCGAACCTTCCACGCGGTTTCGTCCTTCTGATCCAGCGCCAGGGCCAGATCATCCACTGCGGCGGTATCCGGCAGACTGGCGGCGTGGAGGGGAATGACTGCGGATTCTGCAGGGGCAACGGCGAGGCGGCGAAGACGCAGGGCGGTGATCGCCGGCTGGGGAGGCGGGGAAGCAGATTGCGGGATTGCGTCCAATTCGAGGCGCAGGGCCGTCAGTCCAGAAGTCGGTAAAGGGAACACCAGGGAAACTGTGGAAGCGCCGACGGGTGCCGGAACGTCAATCCAATCGCCAGTCACCGGTAGCCGGAGTCCCTTGTCTTTCAGCGTCGCCTCCCGGAGCCGTGCCCCCAGCCATTCCGGAGTGGCGGCCCGGGCGAGGTGTTCCCAATCGGCCATTCCGTTCAGCAACGACTGGTGACTCCGGGCGAGTTCCTTCTCAGCCGCGTCGAGCTCGGTCCGCCGGGCGCCGAGGATCGACTCCAGTCCGGGGTTCTCCACCTTGAGAAAGGGTGGGGTACTCCGGCGAATGTTGGCGGCGTAATCCCCGACGCCCTTTTCGGTGACGTTGTGAAAGAAGGCCAGGAGAGAGTAGTAGTCGCGCTGGGAGAAGGGGTCGTATTTGTGATCGTGGCAGCGGGCGCAGTTGAAGGTGAGTCCCATCCAGACCGTGGCCGTGGTTTCGACGCGGTCGGCGCAGTATTCGGCGAGGAACTCCTCGGGAATGATCCCACCTTCCTCGTTGATCATGTGATTGCGGTGAAATCCGGTGGCCACCCGCTGATCCCGGGTGGCGGCGGGCAGCAGATCGCCAGCGAGTTGTTCCAGCGTGAAGCGGTTGAACGGCAGATTGCGGTTAAAGGCCCCGATGACCCAGTCGCGCCACGCCCAGAGTTCGCGGTCCCGATCCACCTGGTATCCGTTGGTATCGGCGAAGCGGGCCGCGTCGAGCCAGTCCTGCGCCATCCGTTCTCCAAAATGCGGGGAAGCCAACAGGCGGTCGACGACCCGCTCAAAGGCACCCGGTGTGGCATCGGTCAGGTAGGCGCGGACCTCTTCCGGATCGGGCGGAAGTCCGGTGAGATCGAGCGTGACGCGGCGAATCAGGGTGGCTCTTTCGGCCTCCCGCGATGGGGCGATCTCCAATCCGCTCAGCCGGGCCACAATGAAGGCGTCGATCGGGTTCGCGCTTCTCCTGGCCGGCGAGTGTACGGACGGCACCGCCGGCCGCTCCGGGCGCACGAAGGCCCAGTGGGGCTGGCGTCCCGCTCCCGAAGAGGCGGGGTGAGGGATGGAGTTCCGCAGTTTGGCAGCGGAATTCGCGGCTGGGAGGTCGCCGTCAACCTCCACCCCGGGGGCTGCGGCGACGGCGACGGGGCCGGCGGCAAGCCGCATCCCGAGGACGATGGGGAGCAGTCGGGCGAGGAGCATGTTTACGGCGGGGAGGTGAATCGTTGCCCGGTACGGTGGCGCGAACCCGGGCGCGGAAACCATCGGAATCTGCGGTGGCGCAAACTCTGTCCGGCGGGAACGGCTTGTCTCGTCTCGGAGGTGGGGAGTACGCTGCGGACCAATTCGCAGCCCATGCCCAAGATCCTTCTGGTGGAAGACAACGAGTTGAATCGCGACATGCTTTCCCGCCGGCTCGAGCGTCGGGGGTACAGCATTGTCCTGGCCTGTGATGGCGAGGAGGGAGTGGCACGCGCGAAGTCCGAGGGGCCGGACCTCATCCTGATGGACATGAGCCTGCCAGTACTCGACGGATGGACCGCCACCCAGCGGATCAAGGCCGATTCGCAAACCGCCAGCATCCCGATCATCGCGCTGACGGCCCACGCCATGGCCAGCGACGAGAAGAAGGCCAGGGAGGCCGGATGTGACGACTTCGACACCAAACCGATTGAGCTGACGCGGCTGCTGGAAAAGATGCAGGCCCAACTCGCGCGGGTGGGCAAGGTGTAATGTTTCCGTTGGTCTGTTCGAACCTCCCATGTATCCCTCCCGACTTGATCTCAGCAAGGTCCGCCATGATCTGCGCGGGCCCATCAATCACATCGTTGGCTATTCCGAAATCCTGCTGGAAGATGATGAACTTCCCCAGGAATTCACCGCCGACCTGGAACGGGTCCGGAGCGGTGGACGCCAGTTGATTGAACTGATCAGCCACTATCTGGATGAATACCGGTTGCAGACGGAGCCGCTGGATTTGCCCCGTCTGCAGCATGACCTCCGGACGCCAGTCAATCACATCCTCGGTCATGCCGAGATCCTGGAAGAGTTGGCGATCGAGCGAAAGCTGGAGCGGTTTGTTCCCGATCTCCGACGGATCCACGAGGCGGCGCGCACCTGGCTGGCGCTGATGGAGGAACTGCTGCTTCCCCTCGACCAGACGCCGCCGGAGTTTGCGGGGACGGCAAGTCCGGTCCTTCGTCCCACCATTTCCTTTGTCGCACCCCCGGCCATCGCCGTCCCGTTCGCCGCGGCGGGTGGACGCATTCTGGTGGCCGATGACGATCCCTCAAACCGGGACATCCTCATGCGCTGCCTGGAGAGGAATGGCTACAAGGTGGTCGTCGTAGCCACCGGCCTGGAGGCATTGCAGCGGCTCCGCGGCGAGACCTTCGATCTGGCGCTGCTGGATATCCTCATGCCCGGCCTCGACGGTTACCAGGTGTTGCTCAAGCTCAAGGGTGACCCGGCCACGGCCGACATTCCGGTGATCATCATTTCCGGATTTGATCTCGGCAGCGGCATCGCCCGCTGCATTGAGGCCGGGGCGGATGATTACCTGACCAAGCCCTTTAATCCGGTTCTGTTGCGGGCGCGCATTGCCGCCTGTCTGGACAAAAAGCGGCTGCTCGACCAGGAGCGGGCGCTGGCGCTCCAGGTGCAGGAGGAGCGGGAGCGCTCAGAAAAGCTCCTGCTCAGCATTCTGCCGGGTCCCATTGCGGAGCGTCTCAAGCAGGGGGAGAGCACGATTGTGGATGCCCTGGAGGATGCCACGGTGCTGTTCGCCGATCTCGCGGGATTCACCGAACTGGCGGCCCAACTCCCCGCGTCGGAGACTGTCCAGTTGCTTGATGAGATTTTCGGCGGATTTGACCGTCTTGCCGCCCAGTGCGGCATCGAGAAGATCAAGACCATTGGTGATGCCTGGATGGCGGCCAGCGGGGTGCCACGTCCGCGTCCGGACCACGTGGAGGCTGCCGCCGAGCTGAGCCTGGAAATGCTGGAGTTCATCACCGGCTTCGCCGCGAGAACGCACCATCCGATCCGGCTCCGCATCGGACTGCACTCCGGTCCGGTGGTTGCCGGGGTGATCGGACGTCACCGCTTCAGTTACGATCTCTGGGGGGACACGGTGAACATGGCCAGCCGGATGGAATCCCACGGCGTTCCCGGGCGAATCCAGGTGACTTCCGCGTTTGCCCAGCGGCTGTCCGGACGATACCAGTTCGAACCGCGCGGGCCCATTCCGGTCAAGGGGCTGGGGAGCTTGAACACGCTGTTTTTGACGGGTCGGTTGGCGGGCGGCGCTGCCGATGGCCGATAGGCGATAGGCGATAGGCGATAGGCGATAGGCGATAGGCGATAGGCGAGGGGCGATCAGGCGGGCGGGCGGGAATCTGGGAGGGGTGGTTCGCTCGCGGGCAAGTAGACGGCGAATGTGGAGCCGTTGCCGAGTGTGCTGGAGGCCAGAACTTCTCCCCCCATCAGGTGTGCGAATTTTCGGCAAATCGCCAATCCGAGTCCTGTCCCGCCGTACTTGCGCGTGGTGGAAGCGTCCCCCTGTTCAAATGCTTCGAAGAGACGCTCGAGGTGCTCTGGCCTCATGCCGATGCCGGTATCCCCCACGCGAAACACAACCCAGGAAGTGATTCCCTTGGGGAGTTCCTCGAGGGCGGGGATTGCCAGTAGGCTGTCCGGCCCAACTTCCTCCCGTGTGACCCGAAGGGTGATGACGCCCTTCTGGGTGAACTTGCTGGAGTTGCTGAGGAGGTTGAGGAGGATCTGACGCAGCTTGGTCTGGTCGGTGCGCAGCGAGCCGAGGGATTCTGGGCAGTCGACGTTCAGTCGGTTGCCGTTCCTGGCGATCAGGGGTTGGACGGTGGCGGCGACTTCGTTCACCAGTGAAGAGAGGTCGGTCGCCTCCAGGTACAGGGTCATTCTGCCCGCCTCGATCTTGGACAGGTCCAGGATGTCGTTGATCAGGGCGAGTTGGTGTTTGGCGGAGCCGTGGATCTTTTGGAGATCTGGGACCATGGCAGCGGCCCCCATGTCCCCGGCCTCCTCCTCCAGCATTTCGCTGTAGCCAATGATGGCATTGAGCGGGGTGCGCAGTTCGTGACTCATGTTGGCCAGGAACCGGCTTTTGGCGCTGTTGGCGATCTCCGCCGCCTCCTTGGCCTGCTTGAGGTCCGCCTCGGCTTTCCGGCGCACGTCGATTTCAGCTTCCAGGGTCCGGCGTGCCGCCTGTTCCTGGAGCAGGAGTTCCCGGCTGAGACGGACGGCCTCCAGCCGCTTCCGACGGACCAGGACCAGGGAAAACACCGCCCACGCCAGGAGCCCACCATTGAGAAGGATCAGCGGGGTCAGAATCCAGGGATTCTGGTACCAGGGGAGGACCAGGACCAACTGCTGGATCACCGGACGGGAATAGTTCAGGTCTCGGTCGACGAACTGGAGGGCGAAGCGATAGTTCCCGGCCCGGTTGGTCGACCATTCAAGGCTGCTGACCGCTTCAGACGGGCTCCAACGGTCGGGAAAGTCGGATGGGTTGGCGTCGGAAGTTCCGTCGATCAATTGCCAGCGGAAGAGCCGATTCTCCGGACGGGTGCGAAACTCCGCAAGATGCCATCCGATGACCACCCGTTGACCCGCGAGGATGGCTACGGCTCCGCCAGAGGATTGCTCCGGGAGGTCTCCCTGAATGGTAATCGTCGGCGCTGGAGTAGTCCGATTGCGCCGGTAGCGGGTGAGGCCTCGATCCGTGCCAAACCACAGGGCGCCGTCAGAATCCTCGACGAGGGTGCGCACGTTGTTGCCCACGAGACCTTCCTGTTCGTCGAGTCCGGACCAGGTCGTGCCGTCGAAGAAGCGGACTCCCGTTCGCTTGGCCACCCAGAGGGTGTTCCGGTCATCCTGCAACAGGGCGTTGACTGCCTCGCCCCCGGCCTGGCGGCGGCGGTTGAACTCGGTGAACCGGGTGCCGTCGAAACGCGACACGCCTTTCACCCCGCCGACCCAGAGGTGGGCTGAGCGGTCCTGGGCGAGGGCCAATCCGTACCCGTCAGCCAGACCGTCCATGGCTCCAAAGCGTATGGTCACCTCCTGCATCGAGCCATCAGTGCGGGGGGCCGGCGCCACCCGCGCCACTCCTCCGCCACTGCTGAAACCGATCCAGAAACGGTTGCTCGAGAGGCACAGCAGGCTGGCGATTCCCTCGCCGTCGGTCTGGGCTTCGGTGGAGGCGGGCGAGACCGGATCCCGCCAGCGGAGCAGGTCACCCCCGGCGGTGCCCGCGGCAATGGTGCCGTCCGCCGCCGCCGAAACGCAGGTGATGCTGCGGACCAGTTCGTCCGCGGCGCTGAGCGGCGCGTATCCGTGACCGTCATAGATTCCCACTCCGGCCGGGGTCGCCAGGCAGATGGATCCTCC
>JBDKKE010000079.1:0-6424 GCA_039796255.1 Verrucomicrobiota bacterium
GCATGCCGGCATAGTCCTTGTTTCCCGAACGCTTGGCGTCCAGCCAGCCGTCCTGATGCCCGCCGTTTCGCGCGTCCGTCTGATCCACCCAGGAGTGCGGCAACGAACTCATCCAGGTCGCCTTGGTGTCCCGAATGTTAAGACGGAAGGGAGCATAGGTTTCCCCGGCACGATTGGACTGAAGCCACACCGGATTGCCATTCGGCAGCGTGACGGCGTGCGGATCATTGAAGCCCCGCACCCCGCGCAGCGCGCCATAGCAATGGTCGAAGGAACGGTTCTCCTGCATGAGGATCACCACATGCTCGGCGTCCAGCCAGGTGCTGCCCGGGGCCGGATCAATGGCCAATGCCCGCTGGATCACCGCCGGGAATCCGCCGGACATCCCGCCCCCCGCCGCCATCAGGGTCGCCTTCTTCAGAAAATCACGTCGTGAATCCATGGTAGTGAGTGCACCGAAGCTCGGACGGACCGGCGTTCCCCAAGAATCAACTCAACAGGCCCCCACCGCCAGCATCGACGACCGCTTCACCGATTTGTGACCGAACAAGCGGATTTCGGGCCTCAACTCCTGACTCGCCGAATGAAACCTGTGGGTGGAACCAATCCCCGTGGAACTCCTTGGTACTCCAGCCTTCAGGCTTCTGCCCCGCGCCACTCGCCATTCGAGGCGTTCCCGGACAGCCTGAAGGCCGCACTACCAGCGGGGGCTCGGTTTCACCCCAACGCGTGACTCCTCCACCGACCCTTACGCCAGTTGACGGTCGAACCAGGCGAAGGCGTCGTCCTGCATCTGTCGGGTAAACCGATGCGGCACGTCGTAGAAGCGCCCAGTGAACCGGTCCTTCGCCCCGGCCTGTTCATAAACGGCGGCAATCTTCTCCACGGATTCCTTCATGCCCGCGAGCGGAAAGAGTCCATCCCGGGAGCATTGGAGCACCATCAGAGACCGCGGCGCGGCGAGCGACGCCACATCGGGCCAATCCAGATACTGGTGAAGCGCCGGCAGGAAATGAACCCATGAATGGGTGTCGAGATGGGCGTGGATCATGGGGCGGACAGTCGACATGAAACCCACCACGCAGGCGGCGCGGATGCGCGGGTCCAGGGCCGCGAGGAAGAGGGACCGGTAGCCCCCCATGGAGATGCCCACACAGCCGATGCGCCCGGGGTCCACTTCCGGACGCGTGACCAGGTAGTCCAGGGTTCGCCGGTCATCCCAGAACACGATGCCCGGCCAGGTGGCGCCGGCCAGGGTCAGCGCCTTGACCAGGGTGGCTTCCTTGTCGCGACAGCGCTGGTTGAGTCTTCGCACGTCTTCCATCGAGTACTTGGACCGGTCCCAGCCCGCTGGCAGATCCGCATCCATGAGAATGCGGCGTTCACCGAACATGAGGGCATCAATGGTGATCACCACATAACCGCGCCGGACCCACTCGGTGGCGGTCGGGCGACCGTCATAGTTCTCACCGTGATAGGCGGTCATGGCGGGGTGGTTCGCTCCCAGTTCCGTGACCTTCTCCTTCCCGAACAGAAACATCCCGCCGTGGGAGTGCAGATCGACCACCGCGGGCGCCGGCGCCTTGAGATTCTTGGGAATCAACACATAGGCCGGAACGCGCAGGACCGGTGAGGTGGAAAAGGCAATCTTCTCCCGGACGTAATCCCCGCAATCCACCCGCTCGAGCACTTCGGCGCGCGGATCCACCGGCGGTGGTTGGTAACGGAGCACCTCCAGCAATCGGGCGCGCGCTCCGGTCTGAAACTCCTCCCAGCTTCCGTACCGTCCGCTCAGAAACGAATCAGTATACCGGTTGGCCTCCGCCAGTTTCTGGACCTCAGGCCACAAACTGCCGAGATCCGAACCGGTGGGCCGAAGTTCGCGGGAAGCGTCCAATGAAACCGCACCTGACGGCTCCGCCGCCGCCGAAATCATTGGAACCACCGAGCCCACTGCGGAGAGGCTCAGTGCCGTCAGAAAATCACGGCGTGATGGTGAGCGTGAGGCGGAGGCAGGATCCATGGGGAAAATCGTCGTGGCGCCAGCGATACGCCGACGACGCGGGATCGGCAACTGGCAGCTCGAAGCACCACCTTCCAGCCTCGAAGTTGACTCTCAGGGGACTGCACGTGCCGCGGGTGCTGGCCGAGGCGCCCCGGCCGGGCCGAGGCGCGCAACGATTCCCCCAATGAGGCCAGACTCTTCCCATCGGCAATCGCAGGTCTAGCCCCCCTCCCGACGCCAACCCTGTCGCAATTTCCGCTCATCTCGCGTCGCCTCGAAATCCTTACCCTCGGTGCCCTGTTCATCAAACAGGTACTCCACCTCACCCTGTTTGATGATGCGATACACCTTCCTCGCCCGCATGGCTGGAGAATCAAAGAAGCCCTTCTCAATGCTGATCACGTAATTGGAGACACCACCGACAAATGTCCCAATCTCATACGGGGAACGGCGGAGACTGCCATCCTCGCTGGCACCGTAACACTCGTACTTTCCCGACACATAAAGGACAATCCGGTTGGATCCGGTCGCGGAGTATACAAACGAAGCCAGCACCGGACCCGGCTTCTCGCGGCATCCACCGACGGCCAGAACCAAGAGAGCAACGAGCCAGGGGGGAAATCGCGTCATAATGACGACGAATCACCTCACCGATGGCAGCCCCGCCGCAACTCGAAAACTGCCGAGCGAAGGGACAGCGGTGCATTCAGGACGGCTCAAAGGCTCCTGCCCTCTCCTGAAGTCAATCTGAGCGGCGCGATGGGGAGTGCCGACTCTCCGAAAGACGCCGCTCGCGCCTTCGCCCTTCTCCGTACCGGCCTTCAGCCCCGGCTCGCCCGCGCCGGCCGACACACTCTCCTCAAGGTCCTTGAAGACGCCCCCTACCGCCCAGACCTTGGCTTTACCGGACTCAATCGACGTCACCTCCATCCATGGATCGCAATGGCGTGGCTATTCTACCGGGACTTCATCACCACCTATCCATTCTCCCAGATTTGTGTGGCGCCCAATGAACCGTCGCTGCGACTCCCCTTGGCTGGACCATCTTTCCTCCATCAAAAATGGGCACCAGCCCCCGAAACGAGGTCCCGATGCCACCACTCCTGACGCGTCGCTGCGTGATTTTCACGCCGACCCACAGGTATCCAACGCAATTCCCCGCAGATTCACCGCCGAACGCATTGGAAATCAACATTGCTACAAGGTGGCACTGGTGATGCTGCGTCAGGGAGAAAGGCGTTGACACCAAAAGTGAGCGCTCACTATCGTCCGCGCCACACAACTCCGTCACACACACCAAAAGATAAGAATCGTCTCCGTAAGCAGAAGGTCAGCGGCTTCACGCTGATCGAACTTCTCGTGGTGATCGCTATCATCGCGATCCTCGCCGGCATGCTCCTCCCCGCTCTGGCGAAAGCCAAGGCGAAGGCCAACCGCATCGCCTGCGTCAACAACCTCAAGAACGTCGGCTTGGCGCTGCGTATCTTCGCCACTGATAACGGTGGACGTTTCCCCTGGGACGTCAGCACCAACGAAGGCGGCGGGCTGGAATACGTCGGCACGACGCCGGCCACCTTCCCCCTCGGTGCCGGTGCTCCTGCCGGTATCGCCAACAACCCCACCTGGGCCATCTTCGCTGTTCTCTCCAATGAGTTGAGCACCCCGAAGATCATCGCCTGCCCCTCGGACAGCGATACCAAGGTCGCCCCGAACTGGCTCGCCATCGTCCTCTCCAACGGATTCAAGGCGAATACCGGTGTCAGCTACTTCCTCGGCACGACGGCCAATGAAGAGAATCCGCAGACCATCCTCAGCGGTGACCGCAACATCACCAACGGCCTCGGCGGCACCCCGGTCACCTTCGACGGCGGCACCGGAACGACCACCAAGGGCGTGAAGGTCATCCTCAAGGCGACTGGCACGGGCGCCAATGCCAACGTGAACACCACCCTCGGCTACAGCAGCAAGGTTCACCAGAACGCGGGCAACCTGCTCCTCGGCGACGGCTCGGTCCAGCAGCTCACCTCCGGCCGCCTTCGCGAGCAGGTGCGTGACTCGATCCAGAGCACCGGCAGCACCGAAGAGTGGATCTTCCCGTTCCGCGGCGGCCAATAATCGCAATCGATTCCGCAATCTTCAGGGGCGTCCTTCGGGACGCCCCTTTTTCTTTGCCTGGATTCCTGCGTTGCCCTGATCGCTCAATCTTCCGTCCCGACTTGCGTCAGAATCCCTCCTGACCCGACTCTTCGCGCGCCATGGATGCCTTGCTCAATCCCGACCTGTGGATCGGCCTCGCCGTTCTGACCCTGCTGGAGATCGTTCTCGGCATCGACAACCTCATCTTCATTTCCATCCTCAGCGGCAAGCTTCCGATGGAACAGCGGTCCCGGGCCCGGCGCATCGGCCTTTCCCTGGCCCTGATCACCCGCATTCTGCTGCTGATGTCCCTGGCCTGGGTGATGAAGCTCGATCATCCGCTGGTGAAGACCTCCATCGTCGGACTCGACATCTCCATCTCCGGCAAGGATCTCATCCTGCTCCTCGGCGGACTCTTCCTCATTGGCAAGAGCACCTACGAGATTCACGAAAAACTGGAGGGTGAGGACGGTGGAAAAACCGAGGGCAAGACCGTCAACTTCAACTCGGTGGTGGTTCAGATCCTCCTGCTCGACATTGTCTTCTCGCTCGATTCGGTGATCACCGCCGTGGGAACGGTCAAACAGGTCTCGGTCATGATCTCGGCAGTGGTCATTTCCATGATCATCATGCTCCTTTTCGTGAATCAGATCGGCACCTTTGTGGAACGGCATCCCACCATCAAGGTGCTGGCCCTCTCCTTCCTCATCCTGATCGGCACCATGCTGGTCGCCGAGGGATTCCATCAGCACATCCCCCGCGGCTACATCTACTTCGCCATGGCCTTCTCGGTCGGCGTTGAACTCCTGAACCTGCGGGTCCGCTCTGCGGAAAAGGTGAAGCTGCATCAGCCGTATCGGTGAGTCAGTGGTCAGCGGTCAGTGGTCAGTGGTCAGCGGTCAGTGGTCAGCGGTTCGTCGCTCCGTCGGTTACCTGCTACTTACTCAATCCTTTGACTCTCTCCGAAATCCAGTCTGATGAGGCTCTCCGGCGCCATGAGTTTCCGGTGGTGGACCACAAGGTATTCCTGGCCCATGCGGCTGTTTGTCCCCTGCCCCGGCGGGTTGCGGAGGCCGTCAACGCGCGGGCGCAGTCCGGCACCCTGGATGACCAGGAGGCGGGGCTGCCCCCCACCTACTTTAGTGATACTCGCCGCCTGATCGCGGGAGTTCTGAACGCGCAGCCTTCGGAGATCGCCTTCGTCGGCCCCACGTCGCTGGCCCTGAGCTATGTGGCGGCCGGACTTCCCTGGAAGCGCGGTCAGAACGTGCTGGTTTACCACGACGACTACCCGTCGAACGTTTATCCTTGGATGGCCCTGTCCGACCGGGGGGTCGAGGTGCGATTCATCAACATTCGCGAATTGGGAAGAATCCGCCTGGTCGACGTCCAGGGACAGGTGGATGAGGATACCCGATTGGTCGCCCTGGCCAGTTGCCATTTCGTTTCCGGATGGCGTCTCGACGTGGAACCGCTCGGTCGTTGGCTGCGGTCGCGGGGCATTCTGTTCTGCCTGGATGCCATCCAGACCCTCGGTGCGTTTCCCACCACCGTAGAGCATGTCGACTTTCTGGCCGCCGACTCCCACAAGTGGCTCCTGGGGCCCTGCGGCGCCGGGATTCTGTACGTGCGGCAGGACGTGCAGGATCGCCTGCAGCCGATTGTGCATGGGTGGAACAACGTGCGCTGTCCGGAGTTTGTCGCCCAGGATCACCTGAAATTCCGCACCGATGCCCGCCGCTACGAGGCCGGTTCGCAGAACCTGGTCGGATTGGCCGGAATGCGGGCCTCCTTCGCCCTGCTGGAGGAGATCGGCATCGCGCAAATTGCTGCGGACCTGGCCCGCAAACGCGCCTGGCTCTCCGCAGCCCTCCAGGAGCGGGGATGCGAGGTCCTCTTTCCGGAGCTCCCCCCGGCCCACTGCGGCGGCATCACCACTTTCGCGCATCCCCGAGAATCCTCGCCGGCGCTGCACGCACGCCTGACAGCGGCCGGTGTGGTCACCTCCCTTCGCACCCGCCGCGACGGTCGTCAGTGGATCCGGATCAGCCCCCACTACTACAATACAGACGCCGAGTTGAACCGATTCCTGGAAGTCGTCGGCTAGTCCGGGCGCGGAGGGACGGAAACCCTCATCCTCCTCCGGCCCCATTCAGCGTCGCACTTGTTCACGAAACGGGTTCCTCGTTACAGTCTGGCAACACGATGGCGTCCCCACCGGGACCGCCGTGCCGAAATCGACGCTCATGACCAACGCCGCCGCCACTGCGCCCGCCTCCGCTG
>JBDKKE010000080.1:0-4979 GCA_039796255.1 Verrucomicrobiota bacterium
CGCCCGTCCCATCCTAGGGCGGATTGCCCGGGAAGCCGGCAATGGACCGCACCTCACCCTCCGGACTGGCGATTCGATAGACGCGGCGAGCTTCGTCGAAGAGCACCAAATCACCGGCAAAGTTTTGTCCGACCAGGCGGGTCGAGTACCCCAACTGCGCCCCAGCTCCGGTACCGTCCTGAAACCCCGGAACCGAACCCGCCACCGCGGTCGGGACCATCAAGTCTGGAGCCCGCACGACTTCCATCCAATCCACCGGGAAGGTTAAAAACAGGGTATAATCCCCCGCCGCACCAGGGGCGAAGTCCAGTCCGCTCACATCCTGCACATAATCCACTACCAGCCGAAGCTGATGCCGGCCGGCTTCCATCCAGATCCGAGGACTTGCCACCTGTGGATCCGACGCCAGGTCCGGCGTCACGCGGAATCCATCCAGCTCCAGATGGTACACTACTGAACCCCGTCCCCCCGGAGTCGGATTCATGCAATTGCCCGTTTGCTGGGCGTATAACGGCGCTCCGCCCGTCTGAAGCAGAACGCTGTAGGCATCGGAGGCCATCACCTCCACGGTGTACGCCATCCATTCCCCACTGCGTGACCAAACTTGTTCCGGACCCTGTCTATAAATCGTCCGGCCCACAGATATCTCCGCGTCCGGCCGTCCCCGGGTGATCTCCAAACCCGGGTGCCCCGCAAACCCGAGTCCCGCCCCGTGGAACGCGATACCGTCCTCGCCGCGGTCAAACTCCTCCGCCTCGATGCGTCCCGGGATCGGGTGAGGAACCCCACGGAAGGGCATTGATTCCGGCTCACCTGCAACGCCACCCACCGAAATCATACCGGCAAGGCAAAGCGCGAAAATGGCCGGATTTTCGGGCAATGGATGCAGGCTGTCGGGCATGAAATGAAGGTACGAAGCGACCCCGTTCAAAGCAACATCGGGCAGCCCCGATTCCTTTCTCGACGATCCTGCCCGTGGACCACCTCAAGCGCAACCACGCCCACCACCGTCGGCAATCGCATCGGATAAGGTACCAGGTCACTGGTTCCCTGTGCTCCACCCGGCGATGATCAATTCTTTGGCGGCCATTCCACGCCGGCCAGTTCCGGGGGCAACTGTTTCGGATCCACCGGATAGAAGAGCGACAGATCCGGCTTGATCGCTGCGCCGGGAAGAAACTCGGATTCCTCCGGCGCGCCCACGACGAGCCAGAGCACCTCGACATCGGTATCGTTGAACACCTGGCGCAGGGATTCCGGCCCGACCAGCACCCCACCGTACTTCGGCACGGTCAATGTCTCGTCGCCCACACGCAGGCGGCCGACCCCCTCCAGAACAAAGTAGAACTCCTCCGCCCGGACGTGTTTGTGCAGCGTGTTCGCGCTCCGGGGCGGCAGGCGCCAAAGCCGCGTCCCAAGATTCTCACTCCCAGTGCGTTCCAGGTAATCGGCATTCGGGATCTTCATGAGATTGGAGACCCGCCAGAAAAGATCCTCCGGCTTGATGAGGTGGTGACCCTGAATCGGCTTCATAAATGAACTGCGACGCGTTTCAACGCCGTTGGAGTAAACCGATTCGGAGCCCCCCTCACAAGCCGGGGCACGGATCCAAGAATCGCCTGCCAGTTCCCGCCCTCAATCCAACCTTCGATGCTCGAACCGACGAGCATTAAATCAACAGCCCCCTTGGGTGGAACACGCCCCTACCCCGGCGCATGGATGGGATGCAATTCCAACCGACCGGTAGGGTCCGGTTCCACCCCGGACCCACTTCAATTCCGTTGCGCGCGTGGATAAACGACGGGGAACCCGGGTGGCTCCAGGGCCAGGGGCTTCCCCCGATCCACTCAGCGCCTCAACACGGGCAGCGGATCCCAATGGGGGCGCGGGTGGAACACGCCCCTACCCCGGCGCATGGATGCGATGCAATCCCAACCAACCGGTAGGGTCCGGTTCCACCCCGGACCCATTTCAGATCCGTTGCGCGCGTGGACAAACGAAGGGGAACCCGGGTGGCTCCAGGGCCAGGAGCTTCCCCCGATCCAATCAGCGCCTCCACACGCGCAGCGGATCCCAATGGGGGCGCGGGTGGAACACGCCCCTACCCATTCGCATGGATGGGATGCAATCCCAACCGACCGGTAGGGTCCGGTTCCACCCCGGACCCACTTCAGATCCGTCGCGTGAGAGGCCCAACGGAGAGAAAACGGTCGAAAGCAGTCAACCGGGGGCAAATAGTAAAAGATTAAGATCAGACCCCATTGCCCTCCCCATGATAAGAACGCCTAGCAGTCCGCAGTGCCTCGCGTGAGCCGCAAGCGAACAATGACTGTCGTGGCGCTGGTCTTGCTGGCGGCACTTGCCATCGGATGGTTCGCGGGCGGGGTTTATGGCGTGATTGCTCTATTCTCGGGGCTCATTCCCTTGTTCCGTCTGTTCGAGCCTGAGAATCCGCAGGACAGGTAATCCACTCGCCTCTCGACACGGTTCAACAATCGGACTTCTGGCGTGGTTTGGACCAGCGTGGTTTTGCCAGCTGGAGACCCGCAGGATTCCGGATTCAGGGGAGACACTGGGGACAGGACATCCACCACCAAGCCCGTTGACCTCCAAGTCCCACGAATGTCCTGTCCCTTGCGGTATTCCTGCCGCCGTCTGCGTCGGGTGGGTGGAGTCACCACCCTTCAGTGAGCATTGACGCGCACCGGCCGAGGCGCGTGTTTTCCCCGGAGAATCAACCGCATCGGCCATCCCGGGCGTGACAGCACGGCGCCCCAATGATTCCGTCTGGCCATGAAGTCGAGGTCCTTCGCCCTGCTGATCCTCGGGATGCTGTGGATGGGTTCGCCGGCCGGGGCCGCCAGTGCGACCTCCCGGATGGACGCCGTGTCCAAATTCGAAGCGGAAGAGGCCCTCCAGGGAGTGCCCATCTCGAAGGAGATCTGGAGTCAGTGGGCCACCGAAAGCGCTGCCTGGCACCGATCACGCCTCCGCGCCGCTTACGAGCGGGCCGGGATCAAGAATCCCAAGTGGAACGAACCCATGCGGGCCCTGCTGGATCAGGTGGGCAATCTGCGGGGCGGAAGCGAACTCGCCGACCCGAAGAAGGTTGAGAAACTGGTGCGTCAGATCCAGCCGCTGGACTGCACGGATCCGCTCTTCCGCTACTTCCTGATCCGATACGGCGAACTGCCGATGAGACAGGAAGAGGTCATTCCGGCGCTGAGCGCCGCTTCCCAGGCGTTGCGGGACTCCGACTATGACCCCCTCGAGAAATTCTGGGCCACCTACCGAACCGCCTCCCAAATACGGGGCGAATCCCGCTCAAAGATGCCGCCCGAGGCCATTGCCCTCTACCGCACCGCGGTTGACCTGCTCGCCAAAGCTTTCGGAAATCGGGAGCTGCCCCCGAGCGAAGTGATGACCACCAGCGAGGAAATCCTCATTGCGCTGAAGTTCAATCAGAGCGAGTACCGGGCTGCCTGGGACAAACTGATTCCTCTCATGACCCGTCACTGGTCCAAGAGTCCCCAGGTGCTGCTGACCATCGGCTGGGGGCATCTGGATCGCGCGTGGATGGCCCGGGGTGGCGGATATGCCGACAAGGTCACCAAGGATGGATGGAAGGGCTTCTCCGCAGAAATGGACCAAGCTGAAGTCTTCCTGACCAATTCCTGGACCCTGGGGGCTCTTGGTGGAACGGCCCGCCAGATGATGCGCCTCGAACTCGGTCAGGGGGAAGGCCGCGAACGGATGGATCTCTGGTTCGAACGGGCGATGGATTATGACCCCAGCGACTACGAAGCCTGTACTGACAAGCTCTGGTACCTGATGCCCCGCTGGTATGGCGATCACGCTGAGATGCTGAAGTTCGGCCGCAGGTGTCTGACACATCCCCGCTGGAAGGGACAGGTGCCACTCGCCCTGATGCGGGCCCGCGAACTCATCGCGGCGGATTATCCCGTGGAGGATCAAACCTCCTATTGGCAGAAGAAGGGGGTGTGGTCCGATGTCCGGAGTTCCTTTGAGCGCTTCTTTGAACTGAATCCAAAGAATATCTCCTGGCGACACAACTACGCCCTGTTTGCCTGGCGGGCCCAGGACTGGGATGAACTCAACCGGCAGATCCCCCTGCTCGGTGAGATCAACTACTCCTATTTCGGCGGCCAGGAGACCTATGACCGCATGGTGGCCGAGGCGAAAGCCCGCGAAGGCACCGGGCCGAAGTAGGGGTGGGGGCGAATCGAAGCACCTGCGAGGCGTTGGTCACCGGAGATCGGGCGCACTTTGGGTCGCTTTACGGACAGTAAATTGGCGGGGTAACAATCCATTCGCCGTCGTCCTTGGCGAAGGCCCTCTTTCCAAGATAAGCGCAACGCCGGGGCAGAATCCTGAGAACTCACGTCCAGCAGCACGTTGACGTCCAATAGATGCCCCGAGCGGGACTCGTCCTCCGGGTTGGATTTGGCAATCGCCCGGGAGATTCGACAGGGTGGTGGGCATGAACCACACGCCGTCCGCAGAGGGACACGGCCAGAACCGACGGGCGCCTTTCCCGGCCCGGGAGTCCGCGCCGGCGGCGTGGGCGGAGCGGCTGGGTTCCTATCCGTGGTGGGTGGTGGGACAGATCGATGCCAGCCTCACGCAAATCATTCCGCCCGCCTGGCGCTTGGATACCCAACAGGGATTGGGGGAAGCCCCAGCACGCCGGGGCTTCCCGCGTTCCAGCAAGGGATGTTCCCGCGCGCAGCGGATTTGAAGTGGGGCGCGGGTGGAACACGCCCCTACCAGCCTAACATCGGTAGGGATGCGTTCCATCCGCGTCCCCATATTCCCCGACTGGTGTGTGGATACACGACGGGGATCGGGGGGAAGCTCCAGCACGCCGGGATTTCCACGTTCCAGCGAGGGAATGCCCACACGCGCAGCGGATTTGAAGTGGGGCGTGGGTGGAACACGCCCCTACCAGCCTAACATCG
>JBDKKE010000081.1:0-6928 GCA_039796255.1 Verrucomicrobiota bacterium
ACCCCCACCGGCGCCGCGAATCTGTCTCCACGCGACTCCCTCCCCGCCATCCGTCCCGGCACCACACTGGTGCGCCTCAGCGACTCGCTGGAGGACGTGACCGACCTCATGCTGGTCGGAAAGCCACCGGAACAGCAGAAGTTCATCATCGCCGACTTCATCGAGGGACTTCGATCCCGTGGACATGCCATCCCCACGGTCACCTCAACCCCGTACCTCAACACCATCCCCCTGGACCAGCAGCCGGTCTATCCAGGGGATCTGGCCATCGAAAAGCAGATCAAGTCCTACGTGCGGTGGAACGCCATGGCCATGGTCGTCCGGGCCAATTCGGGCGACCTAGGCGTCGGCGGCCACATCTCCACCTACGCCTCCCTGGCCACTCTGTACGAGGTGGGCTACAACCACTTCTTCCGCGGCGGCGATGACGGCCGCATCCCGGACTTCATCTATTTCCAGGGCCATGCCTCGCCCGGGAACTATGCCCGGTCGTACCTGGAGGGACGCCTGGATGACCAGCACCTGCTCAACTTCCGCCAAGAACTGCAGGAGCATCCCGGGCTCAGCTCGTATCCGCATCCGTACCTGATGCCGGACTACTGGAGCTTCCCCACCGTGTCCATGGGACTGGGTCCCATCGCATCGGTGTACCAGGCCCGCTACAGCCGCTATCTCCAGCACCGCGGATTGATCCCCGCGGAGGATGAGCCGCGGGTGTGGTGCTTCATCGGCGACGGCGAGACCGACGAGCCGGAGACCCTCGGGCAGATCAACATGGCCGGACGCGAGGGCCTCGACAATCTGGTCTGGGTCGTGAACTGCAACCTGCAGCGTCTGGACGGACCCGTGCGCGGCAACGGAAAGATCATCCAGGAACTGGAGGGCCTCTTCCGCGGCGCGGGATGGAATGTCATCAAGGTGATCTGGGGCGGCAACTGGGATGATCTGCTGGCCCGCGACCACACCGGACTGCTGGCCAAGCGGATGGAGGAGGTGGTGGATGGCGAGTACCAGAAATACGTCGTCGAACCCGGCAGCTACATCCGCAAACACTTCTTCGGAAAGTATCCGCAACTGCTCCCGCTGGTGCATCATCTGACCGATGACCAGCTCAAGAAGCTCATGCGCGGAGGCCACGATTCCCGCAAGGTGTACGCCGCCTATCACTACGCGACCACCAAGGCCGCCGGACGACCCACCGTCATCCTGGCGAAGACCGTGAAGGGATACGGGCTGGGCGAGGCCGGTGAGGGGCGCAACCCGTCGCACCAGCAGAAAAAGCTCAACGAGCGCGAACTGCGCGAGTTCCGCAAGCGGTTCAACATCCCGATCGCCGACGACGTGATCGCGGACATGCCCTTCTTCCGTCCGCCGCCGGACAGCGCGGAGATGAAGTATCTGTTGGCACGGCGACAGGCCCTCGGTGGGTCCATTCCGAAACGCCAACCGTCAGCCAAGCCGATCCAGGCGCCGCTGCCGACCGCCTTTCCCCAATTGCTCAAGGGATTGACCGGCGCCTCCACCACCAAGGCCTACGTGCTGCTGCTCAGCTCCCTGCTGCGGAACCGCGAGATCGGCAAGCTGATCATTCCCATCGTACCGGACGAGGCGCGCACCTTCGGCATGGACGGTCTGTTCAGCGAGGTGGGCATCTACAGCTCCAAGGGGCAGTTGTATGACCCGGTGGACCGCAGCAACGCCTCCTACTACCGCGAGTCGAAGAGCGGACAGTTGCTGGAGGAGGGAATCAACGAGGCGGGTTCCATGGCGGACTTCGTGGCTGCGGGCACTGCCTACAGCACCTATGGGGTGCCCACCATTCCGTTCTACATCTACTACTCGATGTTCGGATTCCAGCGCGTCGGGGACCAGATTTGGCTGGCCGGCGACAGCCGCTGCCGGGGATTCCTGCTGGGGGCCACCTCCGGACGGACGACCCTCAATGGCGAGGGACTGCAGCACCAGGATGCCCACAGCCATCTCATCGCCAGCTCGGTCCCCAACCTGCTCAGCTACGAGCCCGCCTTCGCCTATGAACTGGCGGTCATCATCTGCGACGGACTCAAGCGCATGTACCAGGAAGGCGAGGACGTCTTCTACTACATCAGTCTGCACAACGAGGACTACGCCCACCCGCCCATGCCCGAGGATTCGGCGGTGACCGAGGGGATTCTCCGCGGATTCTACAAGTTCCGGCCCGGCAAAGAGGGGCTTCCGCACCGGGCCCAACTGCTCGGTTCCGGCTCCATCCTGCAGCAGGCGTTGAAGGCCCAGACGATCCTGGAGCGCTACGGCGTCTCCGCCGACGTCTGGAGTGTCACCAGCTTCAAGCGCCTGCGCACAGAAGCGCTGGCCGCCCAGCGCTGGAATATGCTCCACCCGACCGAGACGCCCCGACGCAGTTTCCTGGAGGAGACGGTCGCCCGCGAGACCGGCCCCTGGGTTGCGGTGAGCGACAACCTCAAGCTGGTCGCGGACCAGATCGCCCCCTGGATCCCCGGGGGAGTCACCTCACTGGGTACAGACGGCTTTGGCCGCAGCGAGGCGCGTCCTGTGCTGCGCCGCTTCTTCGAGGTGGACGCCGAGTGCACCGCCATCGGAGTCCTCTACGCGCTGTCCCGGCGCGGCGATTTGCCGGCCGCCACGGTGGCCCAGGCGATCCAGGAACTGGGGATCAATCCGGAGAAGTCCTTCGGCGAATGCGTCTGAACCGACCTGTTCGCACGGGAAGGCGTTAGCCAATCGTCACCCCGTCAATCACCGACGGGTCCGTGAACGGGGGAGGGGAACGGCCAGAATGCCGGACTGCCCCCTCCCCTACTTGGCCCCCTGGGCGATCCACTGCTTGACCAATTCCACCTGCCGGGGCGGCAGCTTGTGCTTGGCCGGCTCGGGCAGGTCTTCGTCCAATCCGGAGATGATGGTGATCAGGGAACTCTTCTTGAGATCGCCCGGGGTCACGACGGAACCGTAACCGCCGCCCCCCTTGAGAACCGCCGCGCGGTCCACGGCATTAAACCCGCCCTTGGGCGCCTCGGCACCATGGCAGGAGGCACAGGCCTGCTGAAACACCGGACGAACATCCATGTCGAAGGTGAGCTCCCGCGGAACATCCACCGTCCCGGCCGGCCACACCGCCCCTTGATCAATCCAGGCCCGCAGAATGCCGATCTGCTCCCGGGTTAAAGGCTCGGACTGTCCCGGCTTGTCACTCGGCGGCGGCATGAGCATTTCGTCCACCAAACCGGCCACCATGTGGATCAGGGCACTCTTCTCGCTGCTCCCGACGACAACGGCCGGGCCGACTTCGGTGTCCTTGAAGAGCGCCTCCCGCGAATCCATGCGGTACTTGCCCTTCTGCTTCTCCGGACCGTGACAGGAAATGCAGGACTCCTTGAAGATCGGGTAGACCTCTTTGACAAAATCCACCGGACGCGCCACCGGCAATGGAATCTTCGACACATCGACCGATTTGGCGGACTCGGCAGCCTGAATGCCCGGCCACAGGAGGACAGCGGCGACAAAAACTCGGGAGACGTTCATGGTGACGGGGTCACCGTAACCAGCCCAAAAGATTCGGCAAGATTGGGGGTTGATCGGGCCCGAGGTCCCGGGGGCCGTCAACCCGCCCACTCAGAAGGAGGCGGCGAGATTGGAAATCACCGAGATATCGGCGAAGGCGGCGTCGCCGTGACGGTAGATGCCGGTGTCGGCGGTCCATCGCTCATCCGCCACGCTTTGCGTGCGGTTGCGATAGACGGCGATGGGAACCGCCACCGAGAAGGTGAACCGGCCGCGGGACCATTGGAGCAGTGGCTCCACCGAGATGGCGTATCCGGGGCGTCGGAATCCGTTGCTGTCGCCAAAGACATCCTCGGCGGGAACGCCGTCAATGCGCGCGCCAACGCCGAGCGCCAACCCCCACTTGGGCACCACGGTGTACATGAATCCGCCCTGGCCGAAGTATTGGTCCGGAATCGACATCACCTGCTCGTAGGGATTCCGCCGTGAAGTCCCGGTGGTGGTGGGCGTCCCGTTCACATCGCCCGGATTCATCAGGTACACGCCATTCACAAATCCCGTCAGACGGGGCAACAACTCGCGGAAGGCGACGACTGAGTTCACGATTCCCCACCCCCCGGTGCCCGGCTGGATGGATTGATCCACATACCCGGTGACCGGACCCGCGGCCGAGATGAAGGTGTCCGTGGCCTGGTAATCTCCACTGGGAGCCGACATCCCAATGCCGATCTGAATGTTTCCCTTGGGCATCTTCGACGGATCCCACAGCCACACGGCGGGAATCAATTGGATGTCGCCAATACCCCCGGCGGATGACGAGTAGCGGTTCACCCGGTTGTGCTCGTACAACGACGAGCGGGTCGAATAGACGAACGGAATGGTCAGGGAGATACTGCCTCGCGGAGTGAAGGCGTACTGCATGCTGAGGTCCCAGAAGTACGAGTCGTTAATCACCTGATTGCCGATGTCGTCACGATGCTGGTCCACATCACCCACAAAATGCCGGTCGGACTGGAACCATCGAAACCCAACGCTCGCCAACCATTCGCCGGACGTCAGATCCGCGTCCGCCGGCTTGGCGAACTGCTCCATGTGCGCCATGCCCGTGCCGCGAATGGCCACACAACCTTGTCCAACGACTGGGTCGGTTGACACGGAGATAATGGCCGCTGAAAGGAGACCTAATCCGCAAAGGGAACGCGGACGCAGAGAGAGAATGCCCATAGGTGATGGAAGACATTGCCTTTCTCCCGCTGCTCCAGGGGTTAAAATGGGGCGGAAGGCCGCCATTCAGGGGTGAGGAGCCCGAATAGCGACGCCAAGTGGGCAACTAACGATTCTACATCACCCGGTCCGTGCGGGAAGCCACGGTGAGGGTCAATCCCCCCTGGCCCCGGCGCAGTCGGACCGGCGCGCCGAACATGGCGGACAAGTGAGTCGAGGTGAGCGTTGCCGCACAGGGTCCCGAGGTGACCACGCGTCCGTCGCGGAGCAGAAGCGCATGGGTGAACACCGGGGTGATCTCCTCCACATGATGCGTCACCAGCACCAGGGCGGGGGCCTGTGACTTCCGCCCGAGACGCTCCAGGAACTGGAGAAAATGTTCCCGGGCGACGGGGTCCAGTCCGGCGCACGGTTCATCGAGAATCAGCAGCCGGGGACGCGCCATGAGGGCCCGGGCAATCAGAACCCGCTGGCGCTCTCCCTGACTGAGCACCGCCCAGGCGCGGTCCGCCAGGTCCCCGGCCTCCACGGATTCCAGCAGCCTCCGGGCGGTGCGGGCGTCGGCGGACGAGGGAACTCCCCAGAGGTCGATGACCGCCCCGCGACCGCTGACCACGGCATCCAGGGCAGTCTCATGCTCGGGCATCATCTGCCGGAGGGAAGAGCTGACCAATCCGATGCGGGTGCGCAACGCCCGCCAGTCGCAGTCGCCATAGCGCTGACCCCAGACGGACAATTCACCTTGGGTCGGCATGAGGTACCCGGTGAGGGCGGCCAGCAGCGAGGTCTTCCCCGAGCCATTGGCTCCCAGCATCACCCAGTGTTCGCCCGGCTCGATGCGCCAGGACACCTCCCTCAGGATGACCTTGCCATCGCGCACCACGGTCAGTCCCGACACTTCAAGGACGGGTCCCGGAAGCCGCTTCACCGGGTTTGGTAGATGCGGTTGGCCTCCTCCAGCGTCTCCTTGGAGCCGATGTCAAACCAGATGCCCGGCACCGTCCACGTCGACACGGGAAGTCTCTTGTACATCCATTGAATGAGGCGTCCCGGCTGGTCGGGGTTGTTGCCCTCGGCGATGTACTGGTGAATGAGCGGCAGGGTCGCCTTGGGGTAGTAATAGAGGGCGATGCCGATGAGGGTGCTGGTCGCCTGCGGGGGCTTCTCCACGAAGTTCAGGAGCCGCCCGCTGGCATCCACATCCACCACGCCGTATTTGACCGCCTGTTCGAGCGATCCGATGTCGTAAACGCCCAGGACCGGTTCGTTGACCCTGCGGCAGAAGGCGCCGAATTCTGCCAACGACTGGCTGAAGAGATTGTCCCCCGCGACCACGATCAGGTCGTCATCCACGTTCTCCTTCTCAATCACCAACCGGAGATCCCCGATGGCGCCGAGCTTGTTGGTGTCGTCGGTGGAACCGTCATTGACGATGGTGAAGTCCAGCTTGGACTTGTTGGCGGAGTAGTTGTCGGCCCACTTCTGAAAATGGTCGGCGAACTTCGCGTTGGTCACGATGTACACCCGGTCGATCTCCGGAATCGGCGCCAGATTATCGAGCACGTAGTCGATCATGGGCTTTCCCGCGACCGGCAGCAGCGGCTTCGGCTGCGTCAGGGTCAAAGGATAGAGTCGCGTGGCATAACCGGCGGCAAGGATGAGAACTTTCATGAGGCAAATAGGGGGGGACGTCAGGCAGCGGAAAACAGCTCCGGCGCGCATTCTCGGGCCAGGGACCGAGAGGCGGCAAGGATTTCGGCGGCGGTTCCACAGTTCAAGACGGATTCCGCGAGAGCGACGGCTTCGGTGCGCTTCAGACGCCGGAGGAGGAACTTGGCCGCGGGCACCACGGCCGGCGTCGCGCTCAACTCATCCACACCCAGTCCGACCAGCAGCGGGATCACCTCCGGATCCCCGGCCGCCTCGCCACAGACTCCCACCCACAACCCCCGCTCCCGGGCCGCCTGGACCGTCATTCGCATCAGCCGCACCACGCCCGGGTGAGTGGGGGCATGCAGATGCGCGACCCGCTGGTTGAGACGGTCCACCGCCAGGGTGTACTGGGTCAGGTCATTGGTTCCCAGGCTGAAGAAATCGACCTCGCGGGCGAGATCGGACGCGATCAGGGCCGCCGCCGGCACCTCGACCATCATCCCCACCTCCATGGCTTCGTCGAACGGAA
>JBDKKE010000082.1:0-4070 GCA_039796255.1 Verrucomicrobiota bacterium
CCCGCTGCCCACCACGCTGGTCATCGGACGCGACGGACGGGTCGCCGCCCGCTACCTCGGGGCCTTAACTTCAAACGAACTGGCCAAGGCAGTGGGACCGTTGATTGGACCTTTGTCCGTGATCGGTGATCGGTGATCGGTGATCGGTGATCGGTGATCAGTGGTCGGTGGTCGGTCACTGGTCATTCTCCATTCTGCCTTCTTCCTTCCGCCTTCTTCCTTCCTCCCTGCCCTGTGGTCACGATCGCCTATCGCCTATCGCCTATCGCCTATCGCCTATCGCCTATCGCCTATGCCCCCCTCGGCCTAGGGCGAGTCGGTCCCGGAATCGCCCGCTGTCTCGTCCCCGCTTTCCGAGGTCGCCGCGGGGGGTGAGGTTCGCTTGAGGTTGACCCGCGCCACACGCAGTCCCTCCAGTTCCTCGACACTCAGATGGAACTCGCCGATTTCCAAACGGTCGCCACGCCTCGGAAATCGGCCGAGGCGGTGCGTCACCCATCCATTGACCGTGGTGATTCCCTCCGCTTCCACCGAAATGCCGGTCAGTTCCGAGAGTTCAAACAGGGGGAGTGACCCTTCGAGATCCCAGCTCTCGTCACTGCGACGGGTCAGGCGGGGCTTCTCATGGTCGAACTCGTCCTGGATCTGTCCCACCAGTTCCTCCAGGACGTTCTCCAGCGTCAGCATGCCGGTGGTTCCCCCGTACTCGTCCACCACCAACGCGAAGTGCAATTTCCGATCCAGGAAGAGCTGCAGGACGCGCTCCAACCGCGCCGTCTCCGGCACATAAATCACCGGGCGCGCCTGCGGCAGGAGGTCCGCGCCGGTCCGGGCCTGTTCGCGCATCGCAAACAGATCCTTGAAATGTATGACCCCGGACGTGCGGTCCAAATCTCCCCGCTCACACAGCGGAAACCGGGAGTACCGGGTGTGTTCGGCAATCTCCAGACAGGCGGCAATCGGCGCGGTGGTACTGAGCTGGGTGATCTCGCGGCGCGGACGCATCACCTCCGCCACCACCCGCCGGCGGAGGTCGAGAGAATTGAGCACGATCTCGTGCCCCAGGTCCGTTCCCCCGCTCTCCTTGCCTCCCGAGAGAATCATCAGGCGGAGCTCCTCGGCGCTGTGCCGCTCCTCCTCGTCCAGGGCCTCCACGCCAATCTTGCGGGCAATCCACAGGGCCGTGCCGTTGACCACCCAGATAAAGGGGCCCGCCAGCCGGTAGAACCAGGTGAGTGGCGCCGCAGTCACCAGGGCCACCGATTCCGTCTTATTGATCGCCAGTGCCTTAGGCAGCGCCTCGCCCAGGATCATGAGGACAAAGGACGTGACCACAAATCCCGCGCCGATCAGCACCCCGTAGCCCCAGTGGCGGGGTGGCAGGTGCAGGGCATGCAGCAGGGGCTCGGCGATGACCTCCACCATCGGCTCCACATAGCGGCCCAGCCCCATCCCTGCGAGTGTGATCCCGAGCTGGGTGGCGGTGATGGCGGCATTGAGATTGCGCTTCAGGAGTCGCGCAGCCTTGGCCCCGCGCCGCCGCCGGGTCACCAGGCCGTCCAATTGGGTCTCCCGGATCTTTACCAGCGCGAGTTCGGACGCGACGAAGAATCCGTTGAGCAGGATCAGGATCAACGCGACCAGCAGCCGACCCGCAATGGCGCCCAACCACTCGGCGTTCACAGGGACACCTCCCCGAAGACCGTCCCCAGAACATCCACCAGCGTCAGAAATCCCCGTTCACGGCGCGCTCCATCGACGATGATGGCCAGGGGCTGTCCGCTCCGCTGCAATCGCCGCAGCCCTTCCTCCAGGGGCAGGTTCTCTTCCAGAAAGAGGGCCGGACGCAGGTAGTCACCTGCCGTCAGCCGCGGCACCCCCGACACGTCGTACAGGATGTTTTTAAGGCTCACGACGCCGGCAATCCGGGCGTGGCTCTGTCCGGAATCCCATACCGGCAGCCGGGTATGCCCATTCTCCCGGCACAACCGCACGACCTCGGAAACGGGCGTCTGGGCGTTGACCGTATCCGCCAGGGAAAGCGGCCGCGCGATCTGGCCCACCGTGCGATACTTCAGATCCAGCACCCGGTGGATGAGCGCCCTCTCGGTGGGCGCGAGCTGCGTTCCGGGATCCAGAACCAGGTCCCGCACCTCGTCACGACTGGCGAAGAACTGGCCGTTCATGGAGCGCCCACCCGTCCAGCGCAGCAACCGCGCGGTGAAACCCTCGATCAGGAATACCAGCGGCCACAGGAGCGCATGGACGATCCGAAACGGCCACACCAACCAGAGCGCGAGGCGGTTGGGGAATAGGCGGAACAGAGCCTTGGGAAGCAGGTCGTCCACGAAGTAAAGAACGAAGGCTGTCAGCGCGATGAGTGGCCAGAAGAGCCAGGGCAGATGGCCGACCTGGGCATCGAGCCAGAAGACCGTAAACACCACGCTGACAAAATTGGCCAGTGTGTTGCCGACCAGGAGGGTCCAGAGAAAGTTCTCCGGATTCGCCAGATAGCGCTGCAAGGCCCGGGCTCCGGGACGCCCCTCGCGAACCCACTGGCGGATGCGCAGGCGACTGAGGGCCATGACGGCGGCCTCCATTCCGGAGAGAAAGGCGGAAAGGAGGACGGCCACCAGCAGCACCGGCATCTGCAACACCTCCAGATTCACGCGCCACCTCCCACCGCCTCAACCAGCAATTCCCGCACCCGCCGTTCGTCAGCGGCGCGGACCGTAAACCGCACCCCGCGGTGGGTGAACACCTCGCCAGCGACAGGCACCACCTCCGCCAATTTCACCACCAGTCCGCCGAGGGTATCCACGTCGTCATCATCGCCCAGCGCCGGAAACTCCCGGGCAAAATCATCGAGTCGCATCGCCCCGCTGACCCTCCAGCGACCCGGGGCCAGGCGCTCCATGACGAAACCCTCCGCCTCCCCCTCCCCGCGGATCGGACCCACCACCGTCTCCAGAATGTCCTCCACGGTCACCAGTCCGGCCGCGCCGCCGAATTCATCCAGAACGATGGCCACTCCGCGCTTCTGACGCTGCAAAGCCTGGAAGAGGGTCATGAGGTTCATGCTCTCGGGCACAAAGGAGGGAAACTCCAGCGCCTCGTCCAGCCCCGAGTCCGGCGCGAGGAGCAGCGTGCGGGTGTTGAGGACGGCCACAATGTTGTCGGGCGTCTCGTCGAAGAGCGGGATCCGGTGGTGGCGCGATTCACGGGCTGAGCGGATCAGTTCCGGAACCGGCAGATCATCGGGCAGCACCACCATCTGGGCGCGCGGGCGCATGGCGTCTCCCGCCGTCCGGCGGTTGAGCGCGAGAATCCGATGAATGATCTCCTTCTCGTTCGTCGCCAACGCCCCCTGCTGCGCCGCCAGGGCCACCAGGTCCGCATACTCCTCCTCCGATGTCCCCTGCGGTACGGGTGCCGTGTGGCGAAGGACCGGACGCAGCACGCGCTCCACCACCCCGTGGGCCAGGCCGAGCACCGGATGGGAGATGCGCACGAAAACCCTGAGCGGACGCGCCAGACGCAACGCCCACGACTCCGGACTGCGCACCGCCAGCGCCTTGGGCGTGACTTCGCAGGCAAACAGCACCACGGCCAGCAAAACCACCACCGCCAGGAAGCGCTCCCAACTCTCGCCGGTCAGCGACAGCAGGGCGATGGCAACGAGCAGGAAATTGGAAACCGTGTTTCCGAGAACCAGGCTGGCCAGGAGATCGTCCGGACGGGCCAGCAGCTCTGCGACAATGGTTCCCGCTGCCGGCCGCTGTTCTGCCAATCGCCGTGCCCGCCACTGCCCCAGGGAAAAGAGCGACGTCTCCGCCGCCGCGAAGAAGAAACTCGCGGCCACCAACAGCAGAAGCACGGGAATGACCCAGAACCAGGGCAGCAACACGGCCTGCAGGATGAGGGGAAGACCAGGCGGAAGAGAAGGCAGAAGGCAGAAGGCAGAAGGCAGAAGGCAGAAGGCAGAAGGCAGAAGGCAGAATGACCAGTGACCAGTGACCAGTGACCAGTGACCAGTGACCAGTGACCAGTGACCGACCACCGACCACCGA
>JBDKKE010000083.1:0-5942 GCA_039796255.1 Verrucomicrobiota bacterium
CGTCGAGTTGATTGAAGTGTTTGTTTCTGGGGCAGCTATTTTGCCGGTATTTGCAGCATCTAATTGCAATAAGGCGGCGAAGGTGAAAATATAAACACAAATAATTTTGGTATTCATTAAATAGATTTTTTGCTGTTGAGGTCCAGGGTAAAACCCTTCTATTGCATCAAGATTTATGGTGTGGCATTTAGATTGCAACCAGGTTTTGATTCAATCGCACCCGAAGGAGTAGATGGCCAAGAGCAAGAATAAGTGATTACCGGCCAGCAAGGAACACATGGAGGGTAGTAGTAATTAGTAGTGCAAGTACCGTAATAGACGCTTACCTGTGTTGGATTGCTGGGAAGAGGTCCACAGTCACATCCGTCCTTGCCAGCCGCATCTGTAGGGTGTGTTGCGCAGTTTAAGCAAAAACACTCCTGCCAGGATTTTTTGATACATTGGCTGTTGGTCGAGGAACAATTGGTCGTTGTTTCTTTGTTTTGGTATGACGCATACTGCCAAGTTGGGTCTGATCCTAATAGCAATAGAGCCTGAGATAAGAGGATAGCACCAACCGCATAGACGGGACGAAATGTATATTTTGGGTCCATGTTGATGATTTTCCGATGGGAGTTTGCACGGAGTAACCATCCCGCACGGAAATGTCAATTAAAAAAGCGCGAGGTGATTCCTCTTTGAGCCGTAAGGGTTCGCCGGTGTTGCCCAAGAGCCCGCTGGGAAAGGCGATCCGGTACACTTTGAGTCAATGGGAAGCGCTGGTGCGCTATCTCGAGACGGTCGGTACGAGATCGATAAGAACTTGGTGGAGAACGCGATCCGACCGAGCTGCGTGGGCAAGAAGAACTGGCTATTCATAGGTCACCCGGACGCCGGGTGGCGGAGCGCGGTGATCTACAGCCTGCTGATCACCGCCCGCCGGTATCGCCTTAGCCCCGGCAGCTTGGTAAGCGACGCGCTGCGTAGGATCCCGAATTGCACCCAGGCCAACCTGCCCGAGTTGCCCCCTGGACTTGGGAGCCTCGGGCGACCTTACGGTTGAGGTGGACCGGGGAGCAAACGCGGCCGGCCATCCGAGACAAACCCGGAATCTGTCACCGGTCACTTCAAAAGGGACCACCCAGGGTCGAAACTCCGGCGTCAAAATCACCCACCCCTCTCAGCACGGGGATTAGTGGCCATTATGGGTTGAGAGTTTTCAAGAGGCTTCTGTCGTTTCAGTGGTTTTCGGTCCCACGTTCCGAGGCTTCACCAGTCCGTGTTCTTCGGCGACGAGGCGGGGTCCCCGATGGGGGTAGAGCCGTCGCGGGACGAAGCGCAGCGGTCGTTCGATAGCGTCCCGCGGCGTGCGACTGGGGCCCCATCGGGGGGACCGCCGGTGGATCGCCCAAGGTCTCCAGCCTCCATCTTCGTCGGGTTCTCCGGCTTGTCCGCCTTTTTGCGCGCACCCGCCATCATCGCCGCGTTCCGGAGTCGGTAGCTTCGCCCCTCCATGCGCACGATCTCCGCTCCTTCGAGCAACCGGTCGAGGATCGCCGTCGCAGCCGGGACATCCCCCAGCAAGGCTCCCCATTCCTCGATCGGCCGGTTGCTGGTCATGAGCGTCGAACGGTTGCGATGCCGACGCACGATGATCTCCAACAACGCTTCGGCTCCTTTGGGCGGGAAGCTCTTCATGCCGAAGTCATCCAGGCACAGCAGGTCGGGCTTCAAGTACCGCGCCAACGTCCGGCGCGCATCGGCCGGAGTCGGGTCGGCCTGCAGCTCGCGCACCAGTTCGAAGACCGAGCAGTACAGCACCTGGAAGTCGGCCCTGAGGGCCGCATAACCGATGGCTTGGGCGATGTGGCTCTTGCCAAGACCCGGGGGCCCCAGCAGGAGCACGTCGCGGCGTTCGCGCACGAACTGCGCCGTGGCCAACTGGAAGATCTGGGCCCGGTTGATCTGCGGATTGAACTGCCAGTCGAAGTTCTCCAAGGGCTGAAGGTCCGGGAACTGCGCGAGCTTCTTGCGTCGCTCCAGGCTGCGGTGGCTCCGGACGTTGAGTTCGTCCTGGAAAAGCAGTTCGAGGAACTGCCGGTGGGGGATGCCATGGGAGGCCGCCTCGTGGAGGCGCAGTTCGAGGCTGGCAGCCAGTCCGGACAGGCGGAGTTGGCGACAGGCGTGTTGGAGTGGATCAGGCATGGTTTTCAATGAAGCGGCCGTACTCGGCCAGGTTGCGGTAGATGGGATGTTCGGTTTGGAAGGACAGAGTCATCTGCCCGGAAGCCGGGGCTTCGAGCAGTTTCTTGACGTCGCGCAGGCGCACGGTGCCGTGGGCCATGGCCTGGTCGCAGGCTGTGTTGATCGCGCGGAACGGGTGCGTCTCGGCCAGGGAGATCAGGCCCATGATCGAGCGCAGGCCGATCGGTCCCTTGGCGGCTACCACGCGCCGGGCCCAGTTCCCGGCGGGCGTTCCCAGGGCCTCGGCGCGGCCCTGCCAATAGGCCAGTTGCCGCTCGATCGATCCATGGCCACCACCCAGCCCGAGGCAACTGGTGAACCTTCCCGGTTCGAGCCGAGGGTGGATGGCGATCTGCTCGAAGCGCAGGTTGAAGACACGCACTTCGCGTGCATCCCACCGGGCCCAGACGGTCTGCCGGATGTACTCGGGTGGGACGAGGTACAGGGCGCTTTTGACCTCGATGTAGCTGTCACGATGGACTGATCGCTTGGCCTCGGAGAACACCGGGAAGAGGTTCGCCGGAAGCGGCATCAGCGCAGGCTGTTCGGTGGCGAAGCGGACGGCGACCTGTTGGCGGGTGGTGCCGTGGATGCGCCGATCGGCGACCGAGCGTTCCCACTGGTCGAGGTGTTGGTTTTGGGCCGCCAGACTGGGGAAGGAGCGTCCGCGGAGGGCGTTGTCCTTCACATAGGCGATGCCGTTCTCGACCTTGCCCTTGTGCTCTGGGGTCCTGGGGCGGCACGGCAGGATGGTGCATCCGTAATGCTTGGCGAAGCTGGCCAACTTGGGGTTGAGGCCCGGATCGAACCAGTCGGCATGGAGGATGGCCGCCTTGAGGTTGTCGAGGTTGAGGATCCGGGGGACACCGCCAAAGGCCCGCCACGCGTTCTCGATACCACGGATGAACTGCTCGGTGTCCTGGCGGAAGAAGGCCTCACTGTAGGCCTTGCGAGAGAAGCTCAAGACCACCCGAAGGACCCAGGGACGACGGCGAACGCCGGTGACTGGATCGATCACCCAGGCACCGGTGCCGAAGTCTATCTGGGCCTCCTCACCCGGCTGAACCTCGATGCGCCAGACGCGCTCCGGGGCCGCACCGCGCAAGTGCCGGACGAAGCGTTTGACCGACTGGTAGGATCCGGTGAACCCGACCTCGGCCACGAGATCCTGGTGGATGCGCTGGGCGCTCAGGCCAGCCTCCAGCTTGGCCTCGATGAGCGCCGAATGAGGAGAGCAACGACTGGGGCGCCCCGGATCGGCAACCGCCGGTGGGACGGGCCCTGGACCGGCCGGCAAACCGGTGGCCAAGGGGGCAGGAGCCGGACCGCAAGCAGCCTCGTTCCCGGCGGTCGAAATGGTGGGTGACTTTGGATGCGACCCAAGATCCTCCCCGGGGGTCGAAATGGTGGGTGATTTTGGATCCGGCGGAGGTCTGTCCGGATCAGGCGGATGCTGCAGGTAGCGCCGGATGGTCTTTCGATCCAGCCCGAGATGGCGGGAAATGCGCCGGATTGGCCATCCCGCCGCCGCCAATTGAACGATGGAGTCCTGAGCTTGCACGTTGAGCACGTTGGCCATGACGGCATCGGATATGCCCGAATGGGCCATTCCGACGCAGTCTTCCCGTGCTCAGGGGGTGGGTGATTTTGAAGCCGCCTATTTCGACCCTAGGTGCTCCCTTTTGGGTGACCGCTGACAATCTGGTCGTAGAACGTTGGACCCTCCAAGCGGCGACTCACCACGTCATGGTTGAGACGTTGGCAGCGGCTAGAGTGGAACTGGATCTTTACATTCTTTTGGGCTCGGTCCAGGTTTTTTCGGCTACTTTGGACAGGGGTGAGCTTTCCGACGTAGTCGGAATGAAGCGTTCAATTTCATCCAAGAAACGCGACTTTCGTTGAGCCACGGGATGTTCCTTATCCCATGCCATGAGCTTTTGCATGGGCCATGTCAGATAAAGGAGGCGCTTGGAACGCGTGAGTGCGACAAAGGCGTCGTTCCTCTCCTCGGTCAATGCTCCCGGACCCGCACGGACGGCCCGGTAGTCAGGGAAACCTCCCTCCACCCAGCCCATGATAAACACCACGTCGTATTCAAGACCTTTGGAGGCATGGACGGTGGCCAGTGTCACTCCATGAGGATTGGAGTCCGGCAACACGGCACCCGTTGCCATCTGGTTTCTCAACTGGGCGAGGCTGCGTGAATCCTTGGCGGTGGTCCTGGCATAATTGGACCAAATCTTCCTGAGTAAGCCGAGGTCCCCGATTGCCATCCATCGTTCTTCGTCTCTGTCCTCGGTCTGCGAATCCCATTTCTTGACGGCCGCCGCCAGCAGGTCGAGTGCGAAGTTGAAAGCATTGGGATCGGCATGTATTGATCGCCAGGCGTTCAGCAAGGGACACGTGAGATGACGGCGTGAATCGGAAACTCTGTGGCACGCCTCCTCGAGAAGGTCCATCGGGTTGGCAGGCGTCCGCTCTGGGCGTAGCGGTGCTCCGAGCCTTCGCCGAAGCTCCGCATGGTGGAGGTCGTTCCTTGCGTTGACCAAGACCCGGATGCCGAGGTCGAACGCCGTGACCAACTCCGACTCCAGGTCCGCAGCGGAGCCCGTCAACCGCAGATGATGGGGCATGGCGCGTTTCACCATGATCTCTTGGAGTGGAGCCAAGACGTAACGATTGCGGGCGAGCACGGCTATCCGATGAGGTGTGACCGAACCCTCAATGTCCGGGTGGACACCCCTGGTTAGAAGTTCGTCAATGCGGGCCGCCACCCATTCGGCCTCTGCGGCCTCATTCGGCAGCGCCACCACTTCCAGGCACCCTTCGATGACGGCGTTGAGCGACATGCTGTCGGGGTAAAGAGCGTTGGCAGCCCGGATCACGGCCCGTGACGAGCGGTAGTTTTCCCGCAGCTCCACCTTCTCGGCTTTGAAGTCATTCGTAAACTCCGTGAGCATGTAGTCCTTGCTGGACCCGTTGAACCCAAAGATCGCTTGGTTTGGGTCGCCCACGAGCATGACGGATGTTGCCTGCTCCCCAAGGACGCGAAGTGTAGCGTACTGTACCGAATTCAGGTCCTGGGCCTCGTCCACGAAAACGTGACGGTATGTACGGTGGTAGACGGACGCGATACTGGACCTCTCGGAGAGGATACGGTAAGCCAGCAGGAGGATATCATCGAAGTCGATCACACCTTGGTTGGCGAGGTGCCGCTGGTATTCGAGGAAGACCTGGGCGTCCTCCGTATCCTCTCCGCCGCTGCTGATTCTCCCGAACGCATCGAGGTCCCGCTTAGACAAGCTGATCTTGGCGAGAATGCCATACAGGAAGTCACGGCGTTCCTTGGGCAAGACGTGCCTCTTCAGGTGACGCGATAGTTCAGCACTTTGATTGAAGACCTCCTCCAACATGGCGATACGGTCGCTCTCCCTCTCGAGGATCGCGGGCATTCCATGATATCCCACGGCGGAACCGTAAGCCTCAATGATAGTCTGGCAAAAACTGTGAATCGTCCCGATGTAGGTTCTCTCGGCGAGGTCCGGGATGTCGCTCAGCCTTTGGCGCATCTCCTCGGCGGCCTTGTTGGTAAAGGTCAGCGCCAAGATGCGTGAACGGATCTTTCGGACTTCCAGCAAATGCCGAACACGTTCCGTCAGAACGCGGGTCTTGCCGCTGCCCGCCGACGCGACCACGAGGTGGTGACCGTCACCAGCTTC
>JBDKKE010000084.1:0-6379 GCA_039796255.1 Verrucomicrobiota bacterium
ACGCGGAATAGATCATGAGATAAACGTGGCAGGACTCGTGAAGTCGTAGGTGCCATTAACGATGACATGTTTGAAGTGAAGTGGCTGCACATGCGCCAGTGCCTCTGGTGAGAAGGTCTTCCCTTCTTTCTCCGCCGCGTCAAGGATTTCACCCATCCGAATCGTGTTCCAAACCATGATCGCATTCGACAACAGGCTCAGGCAGTTTGCCTTGTTCATGATTTCAAAGTAGTCGCCGGTCCGGAACTTTCCCTGGTTGGCGAAGAAAACGTGTTGGGCGAGGTACTGGCGGCCTTCGCCACGATTGAGCATCAGTTGCACGACGCGCCGGAGTTCCTCATCGTCCATGTAGCGCAACAGGTACGTGGTTTTTACCAGCTGGCCCAATTGAGTGAGTGCTTTGGCCAAGGGATTGGTGGTTCCCAAATTGATGAGGCGTTTAGCGATAACGTGCGCCGATACAATTCGGTTTTTGAGCGACGCTGCGATGCGTACCAACGAATCCCACTGTTCGGCGATTAGCTTCATGTCGACCTTTCCGGCGAAGAGCGAATCAATGGCTCCGTGTTTTTGGCCGTCGCCGGGGTGGTAGAGGTCCTGTTTTTTGAAATTCTTGATTCGCGGCATGAAGGAAAATCCCAACAAATAACAAAGCCCGAAGAGCTGCTCGGTAAAACCGTGGGTGTCTGTGAAGTGTTGCTGAATGTCCAAATCGGTGTCGTGTTCGAGTAAGCCGTTGAGGACGTACAACGCCTCGCGCTCGGCGCACGAAATGGCCTGAGTGCTGAAGACGCCAAACTGGTCGGACATGTGCGTGTAAACCGTCACCACCCGGTCGTAGTATCCGAAGTATCTTGGATAAAACGCTGAGAGCAGAGAACTACCCTGCACGCCGAAACGTTGACCGTCGGAAGACGATCGGGTGCCCTCTCCAAAATGGCGACTGTGCTTCAAAGTGCGCAGGAAATTGATGAGTTCGACGTTCGCTTGGTGAATGCTCTCTTTGTGAAGACAAGTCCGGCTGACGTGTTGAAGTTGGTCAACGGTGATTCCCTGCGTACAGCCGACCATGCCAAAGATTCCGAGATTAGTGGCCTGGGCTGTGGCTGCGGCACGAAGTAACTTTTTGTGTTCAGGCGTTTGGATTGGCTCCTGCCCCAGCGGTTTCAGGTGCCTCATGAATCCACAGCGCCTATCCACATCGTCAATGAGACGCTCGATTCGAACCTGAGCCAGATGGCGCTCCACCAATTGCTTGTATTCGGCGGTCCCCTCGGGATGAGGAACGGCCGCCTCCTTCTTCACCACGAGTTGTCCATTCACCACACTGGCGAAAGGGTTGGTGGCGAGATGAATATCCGCAGCAGTCGCCGCCTTGTGAAACTCACTCACCAGTTTTTGGATCGCAGCCTCTCCTGCGACCGGAAGCTTTAAATCCAGATAGGCCTTGGCCTTCTCGGTTTGCCAACGGCCCTCGTCGTAACACAAATCCCAGAACGACACGTAGTGGCGGCTTTCCGGCAGATAGACTCGCCCCGACCGCAACGCTTCGGACAACGCCAACGCGAGGGAAATCTCCCAAGTTGGTCGGCTGACTCCACGGGTGCTTCCTTTCGAGACGCTGCAACGCCAGGATTCAGGAACAAAGGAAACGTCGACATCTTCTGGCAAGGCTTTCAATTCGCCTTGCTCCAGTTGACGCAGCAGTTTGAGGCCGCTGACAATGGCTTCTCCACCGGAGTCCGATGCGAAATTCAGGTTGGCAAAGTAAGGGAAGTATCGCCGGAAATTGGAGTAGCGAGCATGGAGTTTTCTCAGAAAGCCATTCTGCTCCCAATCTTCAAAAGCTGCGCAGTCGGAAATTGCCGATTGGACCTGCACGAACGGAACCGCATCAAACAAGCGGCCCACAGTTGTTTTCTCCGGGTCCTCCAAGGCGACAGCTTCAGAACCAAACTTCCGTAACGAAGCGACTCCGATTTTTAGCCGCTTGCGTAGGTTCCGATGTTCCTCTTCCCACGCCAAATCCGCAGAACGTTCCATCTCCGTCATGAACTGCGCGTGCATTTCCACCAGGTAATCCAGCAACGACTTTTTGGCGTCCCACAGAAAATTCAACGCCAGGGCATACTTCTTGTCGGGTTCGAATCGTTTGAGCCGCCAGACGTCATACGTGCGAACGACCGCCGCTAACTTCCGTACCAGCGCCGGATTTATCTGGCGGAATCCAACGGTCTCTAATTTCAAGGCAGCCAGCGCTTCGTAGCGGGTTAGGAATTCTACAATCTTCTTCGCTCGCGCCGCCGGTGGATATTCGGCGAACCGGAAGAATTCGGATTTCCCTGTGTGGTCGGTCACGCTCAGAAGTCGGTCGATTTCGGCACGGATTGTCACCGGGATGAGCGCCGCCAGTTTGGCCCATACGGTTTGCTCCGCAGCGCGGCAGGCCACGTTGACTTCTCGCTCCAGAACGGTCGCGCCAGGGATGACGATTCTCGATTCAAGAAGGAAGGCTTCGACTTTTTGGAACAAATTTTCGACATAGAGTTGTTCGGAAACCTGATCGAAAATCCACTTGTGGAGTCTCCGGCTTGAGGAATCGTCGAATTGCTGCCAACGAAGGTAGGTCGTGATTTCCTGCTGGTAGTCGCTCTCAGTGTTTCGCCGGTCGGCTTTCACCAACTGGGCGATCGGTTTGATCTCCAGTTGTTGACACAGGTATCCCAACACGAGCGGCGGCACCGCCGAATAGTCCGTCAGGAATCGTCCCTGCTTACGGACCACACAGAGTTGAACGGCAAACCGGCAAACGTTTTCTGCGCCGCGATGTGAAATCGCCAACGCCTTATCGTTTTCCGAAAGTGTCCAATCAAACGCCAACTCCTCAGGCGATGGAGTTTTGGTGCGCTCACTCCCCTGCCCCGTTGCACGGTACCGGAGTACGGACTCTTCATCCGGCTGGCTATTCCCCAAAGACATTGAGGCCGCTTCCCTCCACTCCCAGGGCAAGGTCTTCTGACGCACGCAAATAGACTGCTGTCGTATTGACCGACTCGTGCCCCAGGAGCACAGACAAGTCGACGAGTTTCCCGGGATTACTTTGCAAGAAGTTTGTTGCAAAGGTGTGTCGAATGCTCTGCGTGGATACCGGGATTCTGGTCACCTTGGCTCGCTTGGCAATGCTCGCGATGATGTCCTGGGCCGCCCGTACGGAGAGCGGTGAGTCCGGTTTACTCTGAAACACGTATGCCTCGACTGACGCCGATGGCACCGTCTGCTGGTGGCTATTCAAGGCTGCCCGCACCGTGGCATTGAGTGGGAGTTCCCGGGTCCCCTGCCCTGCTCGGATTCGCGCCGAACCAGACCGTGCTCGAACGGTGAGGTCTTTCCATTTTAGCGCCAGCACCTCCCCAACCCTCATTCCAGTTTGCAGCATCAATTGCAGCAATGCGCAGTTCCGCTCGCTAAGACCTTTGGGTGAATCGGCTGCTGCTCGCACGAGAGCCAATACCTCAACCCGCTTGAGGCTCTCCGGTCGCCGCCGAGTGGGTCGCCGAACAAAACGAACCTTTAGAGAGGGATTGTCCATCCGGACTTTCCCTTTTTGGAGCCAGCCAAAAAAGGCCCGCAGCGCATTGATTCGTCGATTGACCGTTGATGGCTTCAAGGAGCCATCCTTCACTAGGACGGACCGGTACGCTCCCAAATCAGCAGCACCGAGTTTCTTCAGCGGGACCGGCGGTGAGGCTATTTGACTCAACCACCGCTCAAAGAGCTTCAAATCGTGCAAGTACGCTCGCACAGTTGCCACCGAGAGCCCCCGCTCGCGGAGGTGCAGTTGAAACGGCCCGAGACGGGTCGAAACAGCGTCAGAAGCCTTTAAATTCATTACACGCAGGATAAAGTGACCGTTAATTGCCATTTATGTCGCGTGTAATACACAATAAATCAAGCTCATTCCGCGTGTAATTCCGCTATCACGCGGAATTCAAATTGTGCGCTTTTGCTGGTGTTTTTAGGTGCCTATCCCGCGTATAATACATTAGCGATACATTTTTCAAGTTTGTGGCCGGTACCCCTATCTGGAAAACAGCAGGCTACAGCAATTTCTGAATCACCTCGCTGATCGGCCAACATGAACATGCCATCGGGGTTTCGGATGAACGAGAGAGTCCTCGGCTGGAACGGTTGCACCCCGAAGAGTTTCGACAACACATCCGTGATGGGGCCGTTGAAGAGTTCCATGCGTTGCGCTCCCAAGTGTTCCATCAAAGCGGCCTCGGCCTTGGTTCTGAGGTCCACGGAGACTTCCGTACTCGGTTCGATGCGCAAGGTGAACTTGGGGCCTGGATCGTTGGCGATATTCGGCAGGTGTTCTTGCACCACCCGACTGCGAGAGGTCTCCTGGCGCTGATGTTCGGTCAGGAGTCGCTTCAAGGATTCATTCAATCGGTTCGCCTCACCCGGTTGCAGTGCCAGGAATTCCAACGCGGGTGGCGAGAGGGATCCATCCAGTCCGAAAACAGGAAAAGACATCCGTTTCAACAGCGGTTTCTCCAACCAGATGTAGGGTGACTCTGGATTCCATCTGGACAGCTCGTCAGGAAGCGGTGTGGAGCTGACCACCGCGTCGGTCGAGGGCTGTGGACGACGGTGAGCGACTTCGGCGAGTTCTGCAACAACGGAATCGCTTTCGGCCGTCTTACTCGCGAGGTCTTGGCGTCGGGAGTCGACACTGGAACGTACGATGGCCAGTTGGTTCGATGCGGCGAGAACTTGCCCCTCCAACGGGAGCAAATTCCTGCGAAGGCGACTGGATTCAATGCCCGTCCGCAGCAAGACGAGGCAACCCATCAATAGAGCTGCGGTGATCAGCAGAATCCGTTTCATGGATGGGTGGGCGTCGCTGTTGCGGGAGCTGAATCCCTCGTCCTCGGGTCCACGGCATCGAGCCATGGCTGAATGAGTGGACGTACATAACGTGGAACCTCGCTTAACGGGCGTCTGGTGGTCGATAAACTGCGGTCCGGAAACTCGACTCGGAAAGTCACCCTAGGTTCGGTCCCGTTGGGTGATGATGGGTCGAACTGGTAGACCGTGAGCCGATGGTCCGGTTCCCCGAAAGCACAGTATCTGTCGAGGAGTCTCGATCGTTCGACGTCCAGCGTTGTATTGAGTTCGGTGATAAAATCGAGGCGAAGGCGAAGGGCTGGTTCATTGAGCCCCTTGAATTCAAAGGTCCTAACCTGATCGCGTGACCGGCCGCCCAATTCCTCAGGGGTGGGTGCAGCCGGGCGGGCGACTTTCAATATCAGCTCCTGGTAAGCTGCCGTGAAACGGTCGATCGCAGATTGGACTTCGCGGGCTTCAGCCTCCGTGAGTTGAAGAACGCCCCGGATTTCCGGGGACAATTTGCCCTGATTGCCCGCGTTTCCATTCGGATTGAGGGCGGCGAGGAATCGCTTCGGAAGGCGCACCAGAGGAGCCTTGTCATCCCATCGATACGTATTTGTGGCGGTGGAATCCGGTTTGGGTTTTGGAATCCCGTCTTTGATACGGGCCATTTCAACGCGCTGATCGGCGGTTTCATTCCGGAGTCGGAGCAAGGCGCGGTCGAGGTCGGCCAGTTCCCGCTCGTTGGCGGACAACTGATCGTTGAACCGTGCCCATTCCCGACGGAGGAATCCCGCCTCCCGTTCAACCTTGCCGACCGTGAAGGATTGCCAGCCGAGGGGCAGAAGAACGAGGGCCCCGCAGAGCAGCGCGGTCTGGGTCTTGGTCAGATTCATGAGGGAAAGCAGTGCCACACCGAGTCCGGAGGCGGGACCACCGACCGCCAAGCCGGCTGCAGAGGCGCTCGAGGCGAGTCCGACCGGGGCCGCCAGGGTCGCCTGATGGAGTAAGGCGGCTCCACCGGCCGTCGGTAGAGCGACACCCTGACGCCTGAAAAACTCCGTCATCCGGGACAAGGCACGATTCACTCGTTGTCGGGCGGCGTTTTCGTCCACACCCAGTGCGGCTCCGACTTCCCGAAAACTTCGTTCCTCCAGGAATCGGAGCACCAGTGCCATGCGGTCCCCTTCCCGAAGTTGGAGTAGCGCTTCATCGAGCAGCGGACTCAGATCCACTGTCCGATCGCGTCCTGCGCGCTGCGTCTCGGCGAGGGCCGCGGCGATCTCTTCGCGTCGGCGTCGACGCATTTCGGCCCGGAAGCGGGACTTGGATTCCAGAATCGCACACCGATGGAGCCATCCGGCGATGGTTTCGTGGCCGGCGAGCACGGTGGCCTTGCGGGCGAGGCGAACAAAGACGTTCTGCGTGATCTCCTCGGCGAGGCCCGTATCGCCGACCTGGCGATAGGCCGTGGCAAAAACCAGGT
>JBDKKE010000085.1:0-19403 GCA_039796255.1 Verrucomicrobiota bacterium
GATGGAGACCACCTCCCCTCCCTGGCTTTGCACGACCTTCACCACGCCCTCGGCCATTTCCCCGTTTACCAACTCGAACTGAATCGGCAGCGGTCCAGACTTTCCTGCGAATTCCTGCAACCAGCCGGGATCCCAGGTCCGGCGGACTGCCGGCCGCATCCAGGGAGCGATGGGTGGGAGAGCAGCGATTGGCGCCGGAAGCGCCGGAATCCCTGCAGTCGCTCCGGCACTCGATGTCGGCGAGAGATCTGGACCGCCCGCCGGGCCGGTCTGTCCGCTTCCCGCCTGCCCGGGGACCAGGGATGGAACCACATCCGGTGAGGCCGGGTTAGGCGGCGCCTGGCGGCGCAGGAGCCATCCGGTGGACAGCGTCAGCGCAAAGGCGGCGACAAGCGCGAGTTTTTTCACAAGCTGGATTCGGGGTTGCTGGATTGCGGTGTCCACGGCGCTCCGTTACGCCGGGTCCACACGTAGAGTTTCTGACGCTGTCTGCATCCGGGGAGGCCGTCAACTGGGCCCACTGGGACCCAGTTGCGAAGAGCCGGTGCATTCGAAAAGGATGCATGTCCCGGGCCATTCTTCCGTCCGCGTGAATCCTCCGCTTGCCTTCCGCGTCCGGTGCCGGGAAATCTACCGCCGTTTCCCATGAAAAAACTGCTCCTGCTCACTCTCGGTGCCGCGTGCATCACCTCCGCCTTCTCCCAGGGAGTTGGCTATTCCGACACTCCCCAGATTCGGGGTCAGAAATGGAAGGTTCACGACAAGGAGCGACCGAACCCTCCCACGGTCACCCCCGGGGCCACTTTCAGCAACGGGGCGCCTCCTCCCAGTGATGCCGTTTGGCTGTTCAGCGGGAAGGACTTCGCGCACTGGACCCAGGGAAGCGGGGCACCGAAGTGGAAGATTGAGAACGGCTACATGGAAGTGGTGGGCAAGAGCGGCGACATCGCTACCAAGGACGAATTTGGCGACGCCCAGGTGCATCTGGAATTCGCCACTCCGTCCAAGGTCGAAGGCGAAAGCCAGGGCCGCGGCAACTCCGGCGTCTTCTTCCACGGCCAGTTCGAGGTGCAGGTCCTCGACAGCCACAACAACAAATCCTACGCCGACGGACAGGCAGGTGCTCTCTACGGTCAGTGGCCACCGCTGGTGAATGCCATTCGCCCCCCCGGTGAATGGAATACCTACGACATCGTGTTCGAGGCTCCGCGCTTTGACGCAGCTGGGAAACTGGTGAAGCCCGGATACGTCACCGCCTTTCTCAACGGGGTGTGTGTTCAGAACCGTCAGGAACTCAACGGACCGACCAATCACCGGGCCACCGATCCGTACAAGGCCTATTCAGGCAAGGGCAACCTGAGGCTGCAGGATCACGGGAATCCGACCCGCTTCCGCAACATCTGGCTCCGCCCCATCGGCGAGCACAACTGACTTCGCGGGCTCCCCCTGCGGCGGGGGAGCCCGGATTGACCCTTGGGATTCTCGCCCGGGGAGCCTATGGTTGGCCCATGCCAGTCACGATCAATCTTCGGGTCCTGGAGCAGGAGGAGGAGCTTCATTTGGCGGGAGACTTGCCAGTGGAGGAGTTTGGTGAGGACCTGCGGGACGAGTTGATGCGCTTCGATGCGCCGCTGCATTACGAACTCGATGCGCAGCAGCAGCCCGATAGTTTCGTGGTGACGGGAACGCTGGAGACAGACCTTGCCTGCGAGTGCTCCCGGTGCCTCCAACCCTTCCGTCTTCCCCTGCGAATCGACAACTTTGCCACCCTGGTTCAGCTCCAGGGCGAGGATGCCCTGAAGCGTGATGGGGATTTTGGGGACTTGACGCCCCTGCTGCGTGAGGACATTTATCTAGGTCTGCCGACGAATCCGTTGTGCAGACCAGACTGTCGAGGGCTGCCGCAAAGTGCAGTAGCCCGCGATTCGCGTCTTGAGGAGCCTCCGTCTGACGGACCCTCTCCTTGGGCCGCGCTGGATCAAATCAAACTGTAACTGACAATCTTATGGGCGTTCCGAAACGCAAACCTTCGCGCAGCCGTCAACGGATGCGCCGCGCCTACAACTCGGTGATGAAGCTGCCGCAGATTTCTGCCTGCCCGCAGTGCACCGCGCCCTACCGTTCCCACCAAGTGTGCCCCTCCTGCGGCTACTACAACGGCCGCCAGGTAATTACGGTCGCTGCGGCGGCGTAACCGGGCTGGATCGAGCGCCGTGTCCCGCCGTGATCGGGCCGGCGCTTCCTCGTTTTTATGCGCCTGGCCGTCGATGTCATGGGCGGCGATCAGGGCCCGGCGGAACTCCTTCACGGCATCCGTCTGGGCCTTGCTGCCGATTCTTCCATCACGGAGTTGCGGGTGGTGGGTCCTGAAGACCAGTTGCGGAACCTGGCCCGGGAGGCGGGTCTCAACGATCCCCGCGTGGTATTTCACCAGGCCGGCGAGGTCCTGACGATGGAGGACGACCCGGCCCTGGCCGTTCGCCGCAAGAAGGATTCCTCCCTCATGCGGGCCCTGGAGTTGATCCGCGAACAGGCCACCGATGCGGTGATTTCTTCAGGAAACACCGGCGCGCTGGTTGCCGGAGCCACGGTTCGGGTAGGGCGGTTGGAGGGTGTCCGCCGCCCGTCCCTTGCCTGCATCATGCCCTCGCGCACCGGGGCCTTCGTTCTGCTCGACGGCGGTGCGAATCCCGATTGCACGCCGGAAATTCTGCTTCAGTTCGCCGTCATGGGATCGGTCTACTACAAGGCCATGCTGGGCATTGACCATCCGCGGGTGGGCGTGCTCAGCAACGGCACCGAGGAAAGCAAGGGCACCGACCTCACCCGCGCCACCCTGGCTCTCATTCGCAAGACCTCGCTCAACTGTGTCGGCTATTGCGAGGGAAGTGATCTTTTCAAGGGAACTGTCGAGGTCGGGGTCTGTGACGGATTTGTCGGCAATCTCATTCTGAAGACCGCCGAGGGCCTGGGCCAGACCGTGGGATACCTGTTGCGGACCGAACTTACGGCCAATCCCCTGCGCAAATTGGGAGCCCTGCTGGCTTCGGGCGGACTGCGTCGCATCAAGGAGCGGATGAATCCGGAGACCTACGGTGGCGCGCCGGTGCTTGGACTTCGCGGAAGTGTGGTGAAGATCCATGGCTCCGCCAAACGGCTGGCCCTCAAAAACGCCATCCTTCAGAGTACCCGAGCGGTGAATCAGCGGCTGAATGACGAGATTGTCCGGGAGATTGCCCGGGCGGAGGCCGCCGCCGGAACTGCGTGACTGGAAACCGGAGGACCATGGCCAACTTTCGCAATCCCAGGGCCGGACGCCCGCATCTGCGGACGGTTTCCATCACGGGCATGGGTTCCTACGTGCCGTCCCGCATCCTCACCAATGCGGATCTCGAATCCATGGTCGAGACCACCGACGATTGGATCACCTCCCGAACTGGGATCAAGGAGCGGCGACTCGCCGCGCCCAATGAGACCACCTCCGACATGGCCGCCGAGGCCGGACGCCGTGCCCTCCGCAACGCTGGGATCGGGCCGGGCGACGTGGATCTGATCATCGTCGCGACGCTGACACCCGACATGCAATTCCCCAGCACCGCCTGCCTTGTGCAGCACCGTCTGGGCGCCACCCGGGCCGCCGCCTTCGACATTGCGGCTGCCTGTAGCGGATTCGTCTACGCGCTGGACATCGCCAGTCATTTCGTTGCCTCCCACACCTACGATACCGTGCTGGTGATCGGCGCGGAGAAAATGTCCTCGGTGGTGGACTGGACCGACCGAAACACCTGTGTGCTCTTCGGAGACGGTGCGGGCGCGGCGATCCTGCAGAATCGTCCAAACGCGCACGGACTGCTGACCACCTGTCTGGGTTCGGACGGTGGCAAGGCGTCACTGCTGGAATTGCCCGGCGGGGGAAGTGCGTGCCCTGCCACTGCAGACTCGGTCGCCAAGCGGATGCATTTTCTGCGCATGGACGGCAAGGAGACTTTCAAGAACGCGGTCAATGCGATGGTCGCCGCAGGACTGGAGGCGATGGGTCGGTGCGGCGTCACCATCGCCGATGTGAAGTGCATCATTCCGCACCAGGCGAATCGGCGGATCCTATCAGCCGTCGCCGAACGGTTGGGAGCGCGCGAGGATCAGGTGTTCGTGAACGTGGACCGCTACGGCAACACCTCGGCGGCCAGCGTGGCCATCGCCCTTGATGAGGCGGTGGCGGGCGGACACATCCAGCGGGGCGATCTCGTCCTGCTCGTCGTCTTCGGTGCCGGCCTCACCTGGGGAGCGGCGCTGATCGAGTGGTGATCGGATGGTGCGACAAGCAGTGGAGGGATGAGCTTCGCGAGTCCCCATTCATCGTCCGCCGTTTGCTTCCGTCACCGGTCATGGAGCAGCGCCTTCCCGCCGCGGGAATCTCGGCCGCGTGGGTGATGGAGTCGATGACCCAACCGGTCAGGCCCCTCTTTCTTTCCCCCTTCCTTCAGTCCTCCGCGCGTTCCCCGGCGGGTGCCATCTTACCGGATTTGTGAACCTGTCTCTTTATCGGCCGAGATCAGATGCCCGTGCCGCTCCTTGTTTCTGAACCTGTCACTTTAACGGGGTCACTCGCCTTTCCCGGGACGAGTTTCACGAGTCCCCGTCTTCCCCCGATTGCGCCCCGGCACTCCCCGCCGGGGATCACGGAAAGTCCACGCGCCTAACTCTACCCACGTTCCCTCGTTTCTGAACCTGTCACTTTAACTCGGGCGACTCCACACGCGCTGCGGGGGATTTTACGGACTCGGACACCTCGTCCCTCCTTTCCCAGGACGAGTTTCACGAGTCCCCATCTTCCCCCGATTGCGTCCCGGCATTCCCCTCTGGGGATCACGGAAAGTCCACGCGCCTAACTCTACCCACGTTCCCGTCGGGCGACTCCACAAGCGTTGCGGAGGAAGTTACGGACTCGGACACCTCGTCCCTTGCGCTCCTTGTTTCTGAACCTGTCACTTTAACGGGGTCACTCGCCTTTCCCGGGACGAGTTTCGCGAGTCCCCATTTATCGTCCGCTAACTTCCGCCGACAGACGCAAACTTCAGACTTGTGTACAACTACTCGATATCATCACGTTACCTAATAACCCCCAGTGTGGACCGGAATCGTGTGGTCGCCTGATCACGCCCAACGCCGGAATCGTAAACTCCCTTCATTCAGGATCCCTCCATGAACCTATTTCAGAAAAGCGTACTCGCCGCGATGTCCCTGGTTGCCGTGACCGCACAGGGTCAGGCAGTCATTGTTAACATTGATGAAGACTCGGCGACGCGCCTGAAGCTGACCGGCATCTGGGATACTTCCGTCGCGAACACAGTCGCCTTAACGGAGGGCAATTTCTCGCGTGCACTCGGCCACTGGAATTTGACGGCCAATTTTGGGCTGCCCGCCTACACCATGGAATTCTTCGGGAGCCACAAGGGGGCGCCCCAAGTGACGGCCACACTCGCCGGCTTTCCAACGATCTCTCCCGGGCCTTTGCCGAGAACTGCCAACCACGGAGTCGACAATGATGTTTGGAGTTTCTCCGCGAGCCACGATCCGGCCAATGCCCAGAGGATCCTCTGGACGGTAACTGCCGAGCATGACTTTACCCAGGTTCCAGAACCTTCCGGAGTCGCCGCAATCGCCGCTGGGAGCTTGTTGCTGTTCGGGGTGGCCCGGCGGGCCCGGCCGGGCACTCCGAAAACGAACGCGAATGGCGTCGGGATCTAGCCGGACTTCCAGCAGGGACCGATTTCGCCTGCCGATGACCCTGCCGGTCACGCCCCCCTTCCTTCAGTCTTCCGCGCGTTCCCCGGCGGGTGCCATCTTCACCAGTCGTGGATCGAAGCGGGCTACGGTTTCCACCAGATCGGATTGCGCGTCCATTACCCCGTGGATGTCTTTGTACACCATCGGAACCTCGTCGAGTCCGGCCGAGATCAGATGCACGTGCCGCTCCTTGAGGAGTCGGTTGACCTTGCCCCACTCAAAACTCTCCAGGGCATGTCGGCGGCTCATGACGCGTCCGGCACCGTGGGATGCGGATCCGAGGGAGTCGACGCCACCGCGTCCGCGCACCACGAATCCGGGTGACGCCATGGAGCCGGGAATGATCCCCATAACCCCGGCCTGGGCGGGAGTCGCCCCCTTGCGGTGCACCACCACCTCGCGCTCCACGCCGCCGATGACATGCCGTTCCTTCCAGGCGAAGTTGTGGTGGTTTTCGATATCGCCCATCACCTCCACGCCCAGGTGCTCGGCAATGTGGCGGTGAATGACCGCATGGTTGGCGGCGGCGTATCGGCCCATCAGCTCCATGGCGGCCCAGTATTCCGCGCCGTCGGCGGAATCCAGTGTCAACCAGGCGAGGTGGCGGTGTTCCTTGGGCAGTTCCGGATGCGCCTCCACGGCGCGGCGACTGTACTCCTCGCAAACCGCCGCACCGGTGCCCCGACTTCCGCTGTGCGAGAGCAGAGCGACATACTCGCCGGCCGGCACGCCGGGCAAGGCCGCCGCCACACCGGGCTCGTCCCCCACCGTCAAAACCCCAAACTCCACGAAGTGATTTCCACTGCCACTGGTGCCGAGCTGGGCCCAGGCGCGGTCCCGGCGCTCGCGCGTGACCGGACTCACCGTCCAGTCGGCATCCATCACCTCATGTTCGCGGCGGTCCACAAAGTGCGCGCCCACACCGAAGCGCGTCTCCTCCTCAATGGCTCGAATCAGCCGGTCGCGACGGCGATCCAGATCGCGCAACGGCCAGTCGAGCACCGTCATCTTCATCCGGCAGGCGATGTCCACACCCACGGCATACGGAATCACGGCGTTGTCGGTGGCCAGCACGCCGCCAATGGGCAATCCGTAGCCGACATGGGCATCCGGCATGAGGGCCCCGGCTACGGACACTGGAAGCTGGCACGCGCGGGCCATCTGGTTGACGGCGGCCGGATCCAGTCCCTCGCCCCACTGCTTCCAGGGTGCCGACGTCGGGTTCAAACCCCGCGGCATCCGCAGCAGGGCCTGGGCAAAGGGTCCGCGCAGCGGGTCCTTGACGAAGTCCGCCGGCGACGCGATCACCGCCGCGGCGTCCGCAGCCAGGGCGGACTTATCCAATCCCTTGAGCAGGTACCGGTTGATAAACTCCAGCCCCCGCCGCATGGCTTCTCCCGGCGGAATGCCCAGCGCAATGAGGTCCTTCTGATTCATGGCAACAAGCGCAGCGTTACTGCGCGGTCAAAAGATTAAGCCCTTACACTCCGAAACAGAAACCATGGATAGCGCGGATGAACGCGGATAGAGGCGGGAGGAAGCGACTTTCTTGCGGCTGGCCGACTCAATCACGGATGACTCCTGCCAGGCGCAGCGACATTTCGGAATCGCCCCTTCGATCCCTGTTCATCCGAGTAATCCGTGGTTCAACAGCGGCATCGGTGTCTACGCCGACGGCGGGGTCACCTCGTCCAGCGCGAGGCCGAGGCGGCGGAGACCTTCGGCGAAGAGTTCGGTGGAGGATCCGAGGCCAACGCGGATCGCGCCGGGTTCGCCGAAGAAGGCACCCGGGGTGACGGTGGTTTCGTGGGGGTCCCGCAGACGTTCACACAGGGCGTCCACCGAACCCCGCACCAGCCGCGGGAACGCAACGGTCCCGTACTGCAGCGGCTCCGACTCCAGTTCGCGGCGCCCGGCCAGGAATTGGTTCCACAGGTCGCGGTTGGCATTCAGGAGGGACGCCGACCGGGCGCGCAATCGGGGAAGCTCGCGCAGTGCGACCAGGCTCAGCCGTTCCGCCGCATGCGCGGGAATGACTCCCAGCAGGTCATTGAGCCGCCACATGCGCTCCACCAGCGATGGCTCCGCCACCACCCATCCGCAGCGGAGTCCGCTCAGCCCGTAAACCTTGGTCAGGCTGCTGGTGGTCAGGATGCGGTCGCTCAGGCGATGTGCCGTACGCAGCGCCGGATCGAAAGCGGCGTCGAGATAGACCTCGTCCACCAGCACCCGGGCGTTCACCTCGGCGGCCAGGTCGGCGAGCGCGAGAAGGGTGGTGTCGGGAATCCGAACGCTGGTCGGATTGTGCAGGTTGGTCACCACGATGAGGCGCGTCCTCGGCGTGAGCGCGGCGCGCAATGCCGCGAGATCGGGCTGGAATCCGAGCGAGCGGGGCCGGGGAAACCGCTTCACCACGGCGCGCAGATAGCGGGCCGTGTCGACCAGCAGCTCATACGACGGGGACTCCACCAGCACCTCGTCGCCGGGCTCCAGGGTGACCGCCATGGCGAGGTAGTTCGCCAGGGATGTTCCTTCCGCATGGCAGATGCGGTTGACCGGGACTTCCAGATGACGCGACAGCGCCTCCAGCAGCGGCGGCCAGCCGTAGAAGCTGGGTCCGCTCAATTCGATGTCATCCAGACGCGCTCCCAGTTCCGCAAGCGTCATGGCACCCAGTCCGCTGTTGCCCAGGTTAAAGCGGGCCGCCTGGCGGGTCTTCGCCCACTGCATGTAGTCGGATACCGCGTGGGCCGGAACGGGGGAGGAGGAAGAAGGGGGAATGGAGCTCATCGAGTCGTTCGCCGGTGCCAAAAAAGATAGGCGGGCAGGCCGGCGGCGAGAATCCCCAGTCCGATGAGACTGTCCAGCGATTGTCGCGAGACCAGGCTGATGACCACCACCCAGCACGCGGTGGTAAAGCCCAGCGTAGTCCAGGGATGCCACGGAATCCGGAACACCGGACGCGATTCCGGACGACGTCGAAAGACAAAGACCGCCACGCCCGCCAACCCGTAGAAGATGAAGTCCACCGAGACCACATAGTTGAGGATGGTCTCATACTTGCCGGTGCAGGCGATGATCGATGCCACGATTCCCTGAAGGAGGATGGCGGCTACGGGCACATGCGTCTCGGCGTGAACCTTGCCCAGGGCGGAGAAGAACAATCCGTCCCGGGCCATCGCGAAGTAAACCCGGGGGGCGGTCAGCATGCCCTGACTGAGGAATCCCAGGGTCGAGACCACAATGCCCACCCCAATCAGGCGGGAACCCATGTTCCCCAGGGTCCGCTGCATCACCTCGGACGCCGGGGTCTGCGTCGCGGCGAGTCCGGCGGAACCGAGAATGCGGAGGCAGGCCAGATTGGTGGCGAGGTAGAGTCCGATGACTGCCGCGATGCCCAGGATCATCGCCCGGGGAAGATTCCGTTCCGGCTCACGGATTTCTCCGGCGAGAAACCCCGCCGTCTGCCAGCCGCCATAGGCAAACAGGACCGGCACCATGGCCCCCAGCAACAGCGTCAGGTTCCCTCCGGGCACCGCCGCGCCGCCGATGGCCGATGCCGGGGTGACCGCTTCCGTGGAGTTTCCAAAGAGGCCCACCGCGATGAGTCCGGCGATGGCCAACGCCTTGAGGACGGTCAGGGTGCTCTGCGTGGTCGCGCCGGCGCGGACGCCAAAGCAGTTGATGAACGAAAGGGAGAGCAGCGCCGTGACCGCGATCACCCGGCTATCCACCGTCGACCCGGTGAGCGTGCGGGCATACATGGCGAAGGTCACGGCCACGGCGGCCATGCCACCGCTCTGGATCACCCACAGCAGTCCCCATCCGTAGAGAAACGCCACCGAGGGATGGAACGCCTCCCGAAAGAACACGTACTGGCCGCCGGCCGCCGGCCGCTCCGCTCCCAGCTCGGCGTAAATCCAGGCGCCCACCAGTGCCACCACCCCACCCAGCCCCCAGGCCGCCAGGATCCAGGCAGGCGAGGACATTTGCCGGGCGACGACCGAGGGATTGAGAAAAATGCCGGCGCCGACGATGCCCCCAATGACCGCCATGGTCGCGTGAAACACACCCAGCCGACGGGTGAGGGACGGCGGGCCTCCGGCGGTCGGTATGGGGGAAGTCATGCGCGCCGCGCCATCATGGCCTCAATCTCCTCCACTTCCAGCGGGATGTGAGACATGAGGTCCACATTTCCCTCCTTGCGGATCAACACGTCATTCTCCAAGCGCACTGCCAGCCCCTCTTCCCGAATGTAAATCGCCGGCTCAATGGTCATCACCCAGCCTTCCTGCATGGGCTCGGTGGTGATGCCCACATCATGGACATCCAGTCCGAGCGGGTGTCCGCACCCATGCATGTAGAACCGTTTCACCGGCTTTTTCATGGGATCCTCCACCTTCACCTTCAGATCCCGGGGACGGAGCAGTCCCAGATCGACACACTCGCGCGCGACGGCCTCCTCGGATTCCTCCTGCCAGTCGCGGATGCGCTTGCCGGGGACCAGACCCGCGATCTGCGACCGCAGCACGCGCAGGACGGCATTGTACACCTGCTTCTGGCGGCGGGTGAACCGGCCGTTCACCGGGATGGTGCGGGTCATGTCCGCGCAGTAATTGGCGTAGCTGGCGCCGACATCCAGCAGCAGCAGATCGCCGTTCCGGCACGGCTGATCGTTCTCAATGTAGTGGAGCACGCAGGCGTTGGCGCCCGAGGCGATGATGGGATTGTAGGAGAACCCGCCGCGTCCCCGGATGAATTCATGGGCAAACTCGGCCTCCACCTCGACCTCATTGACCCCCGGTTTTACGAAGCGGCAGACGCGTTCGAATCCGGCCCGGGTGAGGTCACAGGCCTTCTGGAGCAGTTGCACCTCGGCAGGCGACTTCACCACCCGCAGCGGATGCAGCAGGCGGGCGAGCCGGCGGAAATCGTGGAGCGGATACCGCTCGCGCAACTGCCGAACAAACCGCGCCTCGCGCGTCTCCACCACGATGTCTGCGCGCCGGTGTTCGTTGGAGTTCAGGTACACCTGCTCCGCCTCACAGATCAGCCGGTGGAGCAGGGAGGGAAGGGACGAGAGCCACTCCACCCGCTGAATCCCGGTCCGCTGGCGCGCCTCTTCCCGGGTCAGCTTGTGCCCCTCCCAGATGGCGATCAGCTCGCTGGTCTCCCTCAGGAAAAGAATCTCACGCTGGCGTTCGTCGTCCGCATCGGGGAACAGCAGCAGGACGCTTTCCTCCTGCTCCACGCCGCTGAGATAGAAGAGATCCGTGTTGGGAACGATGCGCAGCGTGCCGTCGGCGTTGGTGGGAAAGATGTCATTGGCATTTACAATGGCCATCGAGTGCGGCGGCAGCAGGCCGGCGAGACGGCGACGGTTGGCGACGAACAACTGGGGATCGATCGGGGCGTGGCGCATTCCGGGGATATCCTTCCGCACCCCGAGGGTTTATCGCAATCCCCCAGTCGGAGCGGGACTAGGGGAGGGACGAGGTGTCCGAGTCCGTAACGTCCTCCGCAGCGCGTGTGGAGTCGCCTGCGGGGAACGTGGGTAGAGTTGGGCGCGTGGACTTCCCACGATCCCCGGTGGGGTGTGCCCGCGCGCGGCGGATTTGAAGTGGGGCGCGGGTGGAACACGCCCCTACCACCCCAGATGGGTAGGGATGCGTTCCACCCGCGTCCCTATATTCCCCCGTTTGGCTCGTGGATAAACGAGACGGATCGGGGAAAGCCCCCACCGCGACGGAAGAGAATGGGGACTCGTAAAACTCATCCCTCCCGGGAAAGGAGGGGCGAGGTGTCCGAGTCCGTAACGTCCTCCGCAGCGCGTGTGGAGTCGCCGCGGGGAACGTGGGTAGAGTTGGGCGCGTGGACTTCCCACGATCCCCGGTGGGGTGTGCGAGGACGCAATCGGAGGGAGATGGGGACTCGTAAAACTCATCCCTCCCGGGAATGGAGGGACGAGGTATCCGAGTCCGTAACGTCCTCCGCAGCGCTGGTGGAGTCGCCTGCGGGGAACGCGGGTAGAGTTGGGCGCGTGGACTTCCCACGTTCCCTGGTGGGGTTTGCTGGGACGCCATCGGGGGAAGATGGGGACTCGTAAAACTCGTCCCTCCCGGGAAAGGAGGGGCGAGGTGTCCGAGTCCGTAACGTCCTCCGCAGCGCTGGTGGAGTCGCCTGCGGGGAACGTGGGTAGAGTTGGGCGCGTGGACTTCCCACGATCCCCGGTGGGGTGTGCGAGGACGCAATCGGAGGGAGATGGGGACTTGTGAAACTCGTCCCTCCCTCGGCGGGGGGTATCGCCGAATTAGTGGGGGGATGACAGGTAGGCTACCAGGTCCAGCACCTGGTCCCGACTGAGGGCGTCCAGAAGTCCCGACGGCATGGGGGAGACTTCGGTGGCAACCCGGGATTGCACCCGGTCGCGGGGAATCTGCAGGGGAGTGGCCGCGGGATCCGAGGGTAGGACCACCAGGGGATCGGCGTCCTGGTCCACGATTCCCGTCACCGTGGTGCCGTCCTTGAGGGTGAGGGTGACCTGACGGTACTTCTCATCAACCGCCTTGGAGGGATTGAGGATATGGTCCAACAAATCGCCGGGTCCGAACCGGGCGGAGACCGCGGTGAGGTCGGGTCCGATCACGCCGCCCTCCGCACCCACCCGGTGGCACTGGAGGCAACCTGCGGACGCGAAGGCGGTCTGGCCCTTGGTCAGCGAACGCCCGGCCATTCCGCGGGACAGATCGAAATCCGCCAGCGTCCATGCGTGTACGGCGGGCTGGGCAGGTGCCAGGGCCGCTGCGGGTCGTCCCGCCGCCTTGGCCAGTTCGCCCAGCGACAGGCGTTCCGCGGAACTCATCGAATTGGTGAGGCTGCGGCGGAGGAATTCCAGCGTGGTGTAGTAGTCCCGCGCCCCGTGCGCCTTTTCGGCCTCCCGCAGCGCGCCAAAGTAGGTCTGTCGGCGCGGCAGATCCCAGCCGTCCCGGATCGCCCACAGCCACATTAGATAGTGAAGCCGTTCGTCCGAGGACTTCGAAGCGGTGAGGAGGGGAAGGGTCCGATCCAGCGTTTCCGGCGCCCGCAGGTGCGACAGCAACCGCACCAACTCCGCGTTCCGCTCCCGGTCCGTGGACGGATACACCGCTGCCAATTGGCGGGCGGAGGCGGCCGCCACCGCGTCGCCGGGCCACCCATAGCGGGCCAAAGCCGCGCCATACACACGGAGCGCCGTGAGAACGTCCGCCCGGGTCATGTCCGCAAGCGGCAGTCGCTGCAGTCGGGCGAACAGCATTTCCTGGGCACTGCGGTCGGCGACCCGCGTCAGCGCCAACAGCGCGTTCACCGCAATGGGAATGTTGGTTTCGGTCAGGGAGCGCTCCGACCATTCGTTCAGCGGACGCCGCTCCAGCGCACGCCGGGCGGCATTGCGAATCCAGGGGTCGGGATTTCCCAACTGCGGCCAGATGACCGCAAGTTCCGGAAGTGGGCCGGACGTCCAGGATTCCAAACTCCGGCGGAGGGCGCGGGCCGCGTCCGCTGCGGGATCCTCAGGCGCCTCCGGAGCCGCAGCGACCGCCCCGCCCTTCCAGGAAACCCGGTACAGCCCCGAACGCGTCCCGCGTCCGCCGGTAACGAAGTACAGCGCGCCGTCCGGACCAAAGGTCAGATCGGTGACATTGAGCGGACGTCCACTGAGAAACTCCTCCCAGCGTCCCTCGTGTCCGGCACCCTTTCCCCGGAGGAAGACCGCCAGGATGCGTCCGTACGCCCAGTCCCCGGCGAAGAGCGCCTGTCGAAACGGCTCCGGAAACTTACTGTCCGTGCCGAAGGCCACTCCGGTGGGCGAGCCCACTCCAATGTCCAGGATCGCCGGCAGGGTATCGGGAGATCCGGTGGGAACATTACCCGTTCCGCGCCGCCACCCGTAGTCGCCTCCGGGAACAATCTGCAGCACCCGTGTCGGCCGGTACCACGGAGCGCCAATATCGCGCTCCATGTCCGCCTCATAGGTAAACAGTTCCCCATGGGCGTCGAAGGCGACATCCACCGGATTGCGCAGTCCGGTGGCGAAGAGGCGGAAGAAGGAGCCGTCCCGATCCGTCTGCAGAATGTGACCCAGTTGCATGAAGCGGGACACTTTGGGCGGCTGTCGTGGATCCGGACTGGGCAGCAGGACGTCGTTGGAGGCCTGCTGGGCGGGAGAGTCGGCGGACAGCGTCTTGGGCAACACCACGTCATCGCCGTGGACCAGGTAGATCAATCCGTCAGGACCGAGGCGCAGTTGGTTGCGTCCGTGTCCGACCCCGCCCTCGGTGGCCAGCAGCAGCTTCTGCTCATCAAACTTCCCGTCGCCGTCCGGATCGCGCAGCCGGTAGAATCCCTTGCTGTTGTTGGCGTTCACATAAAGGCTGTCATGGGCGTACAGAAGGCCGCGGCATTCCTTGAGGGTGTCCTCAATCACCTCGGCCTTCTCCAGGTGGTCACCGGACAGTGTGAAGCGCAGCAACCCCACCTTTTCCTTGGCCACCGTGATCCGGCCCTGGGGATCGAAGGCCAGGGTGATCCAGGAATCCTCGTCCGGCTTAGCGGTCCGCAACAATTCTACCTGGAATCCGGGCCGGACCGAGAAGGTGGCGGGATCCGTGGCCTTGTCCGTGCCACGGGCCAGCATCCAGCTGTTGTAGGCGTCGGCAGATACGGTGGCGGCGAACCGGTTGCCCCATCGCTGGAATCCGGCGGCGCCATGGGCGAAGGCCGGTTTCCAATCTGACGCGGCGAAGCGGGGCGAGGTCCAGTCCGCTTCCTCCCGCCCCGACGCTTGCCACGAGGTATCGGTGACCACCCAGCGCTGGAGTCCATCCGACTGTGCCAATTCCAGCATAAGGCGGAAGGCGGCCGGACCGGTGGCATTGGTGACGCGGACGGCCAGGAGGTTGGCCCCCGGCTGAACGAAGCGCGTGACGTCGAGGGTGGCCGCCTTGGCAAAGCCGGAGACCGTTCCCACGGAAGTGCCGTTGAGGAAGACCTCCGCCTGCTGATCCGCCCCGGCGAGCAGCACGGCCTTCACCAAACCTGGTTCCGACTGAAAGACCCGCCGCAGGAAGGCTTTTCCCGGGGTGGACTCCGGTCCGGTCGAAATCCACTCCGCCGCGACGGGAAGGGAATCCTCGCTGACGACTGCCCGGAGCGCGGGAGCGGCGAAAATTCCGGCCAGAAGGGCAAGGGTGACTCTCCAACGGAGGGTGCAATACGGGCTCACGCGCCCAACATAAGCAGCGGAGGGACCCCCGTTCCAGTGCAGGAACCAGAAGAGTGGACGTCCTCACCCCAGGCGTCCTCCCGACGGCGGGCCTGGGACGGCAAGGTGCGCAGGGCTCGTCACCACTACCGCCGGGCAACCAGTTGCGAACTGGCGCGGGCTTCGTAAGAATCCACTCCATGAACCTCCTGCAGATACCCGTGACCAGGCGGGCCAAGACCTGGATTGCACTCCTGGGCATCCTTTCCGGAGCCCTCCATGTCGGCGCCGCGGACAGCCCGGCAGTCCCCACCGCACCGAAGGTGGAGGCCAGCAAGGAACGTCCCTTCGTCAATTCCCTCGGCATGAAATTCGTCCCGGTTCCCGGGACGCCGGCGCTGTTCTCCGCCTGGGAGACGCGCGTGGGGGATTTTGAAGCCTTCGTCAAGGACACCGGCTACGACGCCACCCAGGGGACCATTTCCCTCGGCACCAATCGATGGAAGACCCGCGGCGACACCTGGAAGTCGCCGGGATTCCCCCAGACGGATCGCCACGCGGTCTGCGGCATGAGTTGGGTGGACGCCAGGGCCTTCTGTGATTGGCTGTCGAAAAAGGAGGGTCGCACGTACCGGCTTCCCACCGACGTGGAATGGAGTGCGGCCATCGGCATCTCCGGGGAAGTGGGCGCATCGCCCAGGGAACGCAGCGGGAAGATTCCCCATCTGTATCCATGGGGCTCGGAACTGCCACCGAACGTGAACGGCCTTCCGGCCGGCAATTATCCGGGATCCGAAGCGTCCGAAACCAACTGGCCGCCGGCCTTCCGGGTCATCCCGGATTTCCGGGACCCCTTCGCCCGCACCGCGCCGGTGGCCAGCTTCGCCGCCAATCCTTCCGGGATCTACGATCTGGGTGGAAACGTCTGGGAATGGTGCGAGGACGCCTTTGAACCGGGCAAGGAAACGAAGGTGGTGCGCGGCGCGTCCTGGGTGGACAACCTGGAGCAGATCCTGCTGTCGTCCTACCGGCATTACGGCCGACCGGAAATGCGCAACACCAGCATCGGATTCCGCTGCGTGCTGGTGCCGTAGCGGTGCCGTGGGGATGTTCCATGCCTCACGCAGGGGACGCGAAGGACGCGAAGGAAATGAAATCACCCCATGGTGACCGTGCGTGGGGTCACGACCGGTCCCGGCTGGCTCATCCCTTGGCGTCCATGGCGTCCTCGGCGTGATATCCCAGCGACACGGATTCGGCTAAGGCTGAGGCTGGGAGGGAATGTCGACGGCGTTGGTGACGGGGGATTCGCCGGCCTTTCGCTTCAAATCCTGGATCAGGGGAGTCTTGGCTTCGATCTCCGCGGTGGCTTTCCGCGCGTCGTCGGCGGTGCGGATGACGCGCGGCCGAAGAAACACAAAGAGCTCCACCTCACGGGCGGTTTTATCCTTCTTCTTGAACAGCCAACCCAGACCGGGAATGTCGCCCAGCACCGGCACCTTGCGGATCGTTTCGGCAAACTGCTTCTGGATGATGCCCCCGAGAACCAGGGTCTCGCCATTCCGGGCCGTCATGTCCGTTCGGAACGTGCGCGCGTCAATGACCGCCCCGCCCAGGATGGTTTCGCCGGGCACGATGGTGGAGGACTCCACCCGGATGCGCAGGAGCACGTCGCCCGTGACGTTGATGTGCGGGATCACTTCCAGAATGATGCCCACGTCCTTGTAGGTGAAGGATTGGTTCAGGCTTCCGGCCTCGGTGTTCTGGCTCTGAAAAATGAACGGAACCTGCGAGCCGACGAAGAGTTTGCCGGTCTCGTTGTCCTCGATGCTGATCTGCGGCTCCGCCAACACGCTGGCGTCCGTGGTCTTCTTCAGGAACTGGATCAGGACGTCGAGATTGACCGAAACGTCCAGCACCCCCGAACGGAGTGAGGTGATGCCATTGCCCTCGGCATTGTTGACATCGGCATTTCCGCCGAAGCCACTGAGATAGTTCATCCGGGTTTTCCCAATGATGGAGTCATCATAGTCCTCGGCGGTGAACGTCTTGCTGCCATCCGGCGACCAGCGAACCCCGAGGCGGTCCATCTGATCACTGGAGACCTCCACGATGCGGGCTTCGATGAGCACCTGGGCGGTGGGGACGTCGAGGTCCTGCACCAGTTTCAAGACCTGGGGGAAAAGGTGGACGTTGGCCGATACCAGGACGGAATTGCTGCGGTGATCCGGGACCACGCGTACCCGGCCGACCAGATCGCTGACCTGCCTGGCCGCAGTCCGCGCATCGCCGCTGCGGACGTTCTCGGGCTGGCCTCCAATCCAGGGAAAATAAAGGTCGTCCTTGGTTTCACGTTCCAGAGGGGTGCTGTTCTGGCTCTGGGTGGATCCCTGTTGGTTGACCTGCTGGGGTTGCGGATTCTGGGGGTTGGTTGGATTCACCGGTCGGAGGGCGGGGGCGCCTCCCTTGGCAAAGAGGATGTTGATGCTGTTGGCGACGGTGATGGCCTTGGCGTACTTCAGACTGATGCGGAAGGTGCTCTCGCCATTGGAGGAGGGCACATCGAGCTGCTTCAGGACCTCCTCAACGGCCAGCAGATTCTCCCGCGAGTTTGCCGTGATGATGATGGCGTTGGAGTAGGGCTCGCTGGTGATGCGCACCTTGCCGTAGAGCCGGCCCACATCCCGGTCCGCGGTCGGCTCCGGCGGCTCGTCATAAAAAAAGTACGAGCGCTGCTGCTGCTTCTTCAGGAACAGCTCATTGAGGATGTCCTCAATGTCCACCGCGCTGACATACCTCAGGGGACGTATGACCGGCGCCAGCGCCTCGCCGCCGACGGGTTCATCCAGCGAGGCGATCATCTTGGCGATGCCGTCCATCTGAGGGGGCGGCGCCTGCACGATGACCGTGTTTCTCCGCCGGTCGGCGACCACATTCATTTTGCCGCCGGACTTCTCCGGTTCGGAGGAGCCGTAATAGAAGTAGCGGTTGCGGTTGGCCGAGCCCTGGTCGGTCACCAGTTCCTTCAGTTGACGGGCGACGTCCTCGGCATCGGCGTTTTTCAGGGGAAACAACCGCATGGTCTTCTCCTGGGCGTCGGCGGTGTCCAGGGTGGCGACGATTCGCTCCAGCGAGCGGAAATTGGCCTCGCTGGAGAGAATGATGAGGGAGTTGGACCGCTCATTGGCGCTGACCTCGACCGGCTCGCTGGTGGCCTTGCCGCTCATCTTCTGGTACAAAGGGGTGATCTCCTTCACCAGATCACGCGCGCTGGCGTGTCGCAGGGGGATGACCCGGACGGTAAGGTCGCCCGGTTGGTCGGTGTCGAGCAGGTTGATGAGATTGGCGACGAGCGAGATGTTCTCATTGTAGTCGGTGATGATGACCTGATTCGACCGGTCGTTGATCTCGATGGTTGCCTTCTCCGAAAGTGCTCCCTTGATCTTCTCCTTCATCTCCGCCGCCGGGACCGATTTAAGCTGGAAGATTTTCACCAGCTTTTGACGTCCGGCCGGAATGTCTGTGCGGGTGGAATCGATGAGCTCGGGACTGAGCCGGGGTTCCTTGCCTTCCGGAACGATGAAGATGGAACTGCCGGATTCGATGGCGGTGAATCCCTCCAGTCCCAGGGCCCGATAGACCAGGTCGATGGCGTCGCGGACCGGCAGTTTTCTGGAACTGGTGATGGTGATCTGGCACTGGGCCTGGGGGTGCTTGACCACGCTTTTGCCCGTGGTCTCGGAAAGCCATTGAACGATGAGATCAATGTTGGCGCCCTGAAAGCTGACCTGAATGGGTTCGGTGGGCGGGAGCGGCGTCGGCGCGTTGGTCACCGCTCCGGCAGGCCCCGCTGGCGGGGGGGCGGGAACCTGGGCCCGGCCAGGGAATACGGCCAGGACGGAGGCCGTCAGCAAGACGGCGGCCCGCGTGATCGCCCGCAGGGAGCGGGAGCGAGGGGACGTCATGGGTGAAGAGGAACGGTTCATTTTGTAAGAAGGCTTTCGCCGCCGAGACCATTGAAAATGATGAGCTCCTTCTTTTCGGAGCCCTGTTCAATCAGAACGCGATTGGTGCCGAGCCGGAGCAGCTTGATGCCGTCGCTCTCGCCGCCTTCCCGCAACAGGGAGGACTGGCCACTCGGGGTCCGAATAAAGGCGCTGTGTCCGGCGATGCCGAGCAGGGCCATCGGCGGCGGGTGGAATACCGGGGCCAGCATCTCACTCTTGGTGATCCGGTCGATGCGGGCCTGCACCACCGGGGAGAGCGGGGCCGGCGGGCGCGAAGCCCGGGACGCGGGCATGCCTCCCGGAAAACCGGGCGGCATCATGAAAGGAGCAGCAGCCCTCGGACTCGGTGCGCCAGCGCCGTTGGTTCC
>JBDKKE010000086.1:0-5457 GCA_039796255.1 Verrucomicrobiota bacterium
GCCCCGGACTTGAGTTCAATCAACTCCAGCAGGGCGGCCGTGGCGAATCCGAATCCCCCCATCAAACCCGCCACCCACGAGGCCAGCAGCGCGGGAAGAAGTCCCTGGCGGACCAGCCACACCCACAAGCCGAGGGTCATGCCGAGGCAGCCTGACCAATTGTCCCCGCGCGGTGGCGTCATGCGCAGGCCCAGAAGATTCACCAGCACGAGGAAGCCGATCCACCATCCCACCGCCATGTGAATCACCAGCGAGGTGCCGGGATCCCACCGGCGTCGGAGGGCCGCCCAGAGCAGGACCGCCACCGGAGCGGACGTCGCGGCCAGCCAGTCGGTGTCGTACCAATACAACGGGTCCTGATGCCGAAAGTCCGGATCCCCCTCCAGACGCGCCTCGACCACGGACTGCAGGGTCCAGGCCATCGCTACCGTGATCAGTGCGGGAAGGAGCCGGCTCAGTTGCTGACGGTCCCACAGCGCCGGCAGCGCGGTGCCTGCTCCGCCCAGGGCGGCCCACAGAAAGCCGATGAGAAAGAGGGACGCAAAGCCGTAGAGGATGGTTCCCGAGTGACCGCTGTGGGTGTAGGCGATCACCTGCATGTAACTGATGCTGCCGCCGAAGGACCATCCGATCGCTCCCAGAAAGCCGAACCAGGCCACCCGACGATGCCAATCCGGTCGTCCCGACAGCAGCGCGCCCGTCATCGCCGCCAGCGCCCCGGGCAACAGGGCGCCGAACTCATGTCCGTAGTTTCCCCGGATGCCCCATCCGATGGACAGGGCCAGGGCAGTGTACAGAAACAGCGACGCCGGAAAGGAGGACGGCATGGCAGTGAGAGTATCCAAACCTTCGCCCCAGCACCCCTGCAATCGTGGAACCGCGGATCAGAAGGGAAGGGGCGGTTGGACCACGGATGGCACGGATGAACACGGATGGGGGAATGCGGAGAAGGATGGAACTGGAAGAAGAGATGACTGCGTACCGGTGGAGCGGATCGCCACCCCTTACCTGTCGCGGGTCCTTGGGGAGAGGATCCAGTCTGCGGCGGCGGCCAGGTCGTCCACCACGATGGTTTCGCCCAGGCGGTCGCGCTCCTTCACTTCGGTTTCGGCGCCGTAGCCGGTGCGGACCAGCAGGCTGGCGGCGCAGCCGGCGTTCTGTCCGGTTTCCACGTCGATCCACTTGTCCCCAATCATGAAACTGCGGCTGAGGTCCACGCCATGGGTGTCGCGGGCATCGAATAGCGACTGGGGAGAGGGCTTGCGGTAGCGGCTGGGCTGGTCGGGTGCCTCGGGAGCCACGTAGATCGCCTCAAACCGGATGCCGTGCCCGGCCAGCAGATCCAGCATGCGGACGTGGATGGCCTCCAGGTCGGCCGCTGTGAAATATCCCCGGCCGATGCCGGACTGGTTGGTCACCACAAACAGCCGGAATCCGGCTTCCTGGAGATGCCGCAGGGCCAAGGCGGCGCCGGGGAGGAGTTCGAACTGCTCGGGACGCGACAGGTAATGCCGGTCGGCGTTGATGGTGCCGTCCCGATCCAGAAAGACGGCGGCCCCCGGGGATGCCGTCATGCGTGTTCCTCGAAGCTCGCCAGCAATTCCGCGGGGGTGACGGTGGCGGTACCGATCTTGCCGACCACCACTCCGGCGGCGTGGTTGGAGAAAATGGCCGCCTCCATCGGGGTCGCGCCGGCTGCCACGGCGAGCGTGAAACTGGCGATCACCGTATCGCCCGCGCCGGACACGTCGAACACCTCCCGGGCCACTGTGGGGACATGGAATAACTCGGAGCCGGGCTGACACAGCAGCAGACCCAGTTCACCCAGGGTGATGAGCAGCACCCGCGGCTTAAGCTGGTTCATCAGGCAATCCACGACACGCAGCAGTTGCGGGTCCTTCCGCGGATCCGCGTGACGGGTGTCATCCTCCAGGCCGGCCATTTCGAAGGCCTCCTTGCGGTTCGGAGTGACGAGCGAGAGTCCGGAGAGATTGCGGTGGTGGACCGGTTTCGGATCCATGCTGATCCAGCAGTCGCGGGCCCGGCACCGGTCTTTGATGACTTCCAGCAACGACGCGGTGACCACGCCCTTGCCGTAGTCGCCGACGCTCACCGCATGGACTCCTTCCAGCGAGGCATCGAAACGCTGCGTCAGGATCTGGACCGTATTTGCGTCAATGTCTCCGCGGGTCTCGCGGTCTAGCCGGGTGATCTGCTGCTTCTGCGCGACGATGCGCATCTTGGTGGCGGTATGGTGACTGGACCGGGAGACCAGACCGGTGCAATCCACCTGCTGCTGCTGGAGGAGCAGCCGGAGCTGGGTGCCACTGAAGTCCTCGCCCACCACCCCGAACAAACCGGCGGAGGCCCCCAGCGCGGTCAGGTTCCGCGCCACATTGGCTGCGCCGCCCGGCATGAAGCTTTCCCGGTCGAACTCGACGATCGGCACCGGTGCCTCCGGGGAGATGCGCGACACGCGGCCCCAGACGAAGTGATCGAGCATGACGTCGCCGACCACCAGCACGCGCACGCGTCTGCTCGCGTCGAGCAGTTGGCGGACCCGTTCCAAGGGCAGGCGATTCATGTGGCAAAGGCTACGGGTGCCGGCCCGCCGACCGCAAGCGGCTGAAACGGGGGTGGAATCGCGCGGCCGCGTGGGAAGCCTCGGCGCGGGGGGGGCTACCCCCGTTCCCCGTTGTTTATCCACGCGCCAAGCGGGGGAACATGGGGACGCGGGTGGAACGCATCCCTACCGATCATGGGGGTGGTAGGGGCGTGTTCCACCCGCGCCCCACTTCAGATCCGCTGCGTGTGCGGGTATTCCCCTGCGGGAACGCGGGAAGTCCCGGCGCGGGGGGGCTACCCCCGATCCCCGTCGTTTATCCACGAGCCAAACGGAGGAATATGGGGACGCGGGTGGAACGCATCCCTACCGATCATGGGGGTGGGTAGGGGCGTGTTCCATCCGCGCCCCACTTTAGATCCGCTGCGTGTGCGGGTATTCCCCTGCGGGAACGCGGGAAGTCCCGGCGCGGGGGGGCTACCCCCGTTCCCCGTCGGGCATCCACATGCTCGGCGGATTCAGTCAGGGACTCACAAAGTTCGTCCCTCCAGGCATTGGTTCTTCCCCAAAACGTCATCTCCCTCAATTCGGGCAGTCCTCATCGCTTGACCCGAAAGGGTCGAATGCGGGAGCTTCTTTTCCGTCGAGACTCAGCCATGAACACTCCTCCCTCCCCCACCCGCCGTGAATTCCTCCGAACTTCCTCCGCCGCCGCGGCGTTCGCGCTCGCGGCTCCGGGGATCATCATCCGGGAGTCGGCCTTCGCCGCCAATACCGACACCCTGAAGGTCGGCCTGGTGGGCTGTGGCGGCCGCGGCACCGGCGCCGCCGGCAATGCGCTCACCGCCGACTCCAACTGCATCCTGACCGCGGTTGGCGACGTGTTCGCCGGACAGGCGGAGGGTGCGGTCAAGGGACTCAAGGAGCAGTTTGGCAACCGGATCGCCGTGACGCCCGAGACGCAGTTCGTCGGCCTGGATGCCTATCAGAAGGTCATTGATTCCGGAGTGGACGTCATTCTTCTCGCCTCGCCTCCGGGATTCCGTCCCACCCACCTCCGCTACGCGGTCGAGAAGGGTAAGCAGATCTTCTGCGAGAAGCCGGTGGCCACGGATCCGGTCGGCATCCGGCACGTGATGGAATCGGTCAAGATGGCCAAGGACAAGAAGCTGAACCTGGTCAGCGGCTTCTGCTGGCGCAGCGATCTTCCCCGCCGAGCGGTGTATTCCAAGATCCGCGAGGGAGCCATTGGCGACGTGCGCGCGGTCTACGGCACCTACCTGACCGGCCCCGTCAAGCCCATGCCGGCCGCCAGCACCCGCAAGGCGGATGTCAGCGACCTGGAGTGGCAGGTGCGCAACTGGATGAATTTCTCCTGGCTCTCCGGCGATGGCCTGGTCGAGCAGTGCATCCACACCGTGGACAAGCTGGCCTGGTGCATGAACGACGTGCCGCCCATCAAGTGCACCGCCAATGGCGGCCGCTGCGTGCCCAACAATGAGGGCAACATCTATGACCACATCACGGTGGTCTATGAGTACGCGGGCGGGGTTCGCGGCGTGGTGGCCCAGCGCCAGATCGCCGGCTGCTACAGCGACAATTCCGACTACATCCTCGGCTCCAAGGGCTATGCCCAGAGCGGATGGAATAATCCGGTGATTTCCGGAGAGAACCGCTGGCGCTATCAGGGCGAGAAGCCCGACATGTACGTCGTCGAGCACCAGGAACTGTTCGCCAGCATCCGCGGCACCGGACCCAAGCGCTTCGACGGCGACTGGATGACCACCAGCTGCCTGTTGGGGATCATGGGCCGCCTGGCGGGATACACCGGACAGGAAGTCACCTGGGAACAGGCGTTGAACTCCACCGAACGTCTGTCGCCCGAGGCTCCCCTGGCCTGGGACATGAACCTGGACATCATGCCCATGCCGGTGCCGGGACGCTACAAGCTCGCCTGAACCCTCCGTCTCTGCGCCCCCAAGTTCCCAATTCATGAACCGCCGTTCCTTCCTCCAGTGGTCCGCGGGCGCCGGTGTGCTGGCCGGCGCGGTGCCGTCCCTCTTCGCCGCCGACGTCGCGACCCGTACTCCCCTGAAGAAGGGGATTATGTTGGGAACGGTGGGCCTGCAGGGCGCCTCGTTGGCCGACAAGTTCAAGGCCATCAAGGCGGCCGGATTCCAGGGCGTGGAGCCGATGAGCCACATGGACCAGGAGGAGGTCCTGCGGGCCCGCGACGCTGCCGGACTGGAGCTGCCCAGTGTCTGCTGCGGCACCCACTGGGCCAAGCCGGTCACCCATCCGAGCGCCGAGGTCCGGGCGGCGAGCATTGAAGGGCTCAAGCAGTCCCTGCGGGACGGCAAGCGCTATGGCTCCAGTTCGGTCCTGTTCGTGGCCGGCGTGGTGAATCCGGAGATTCCCTATGCGGACGCCCTGGAGCGGGCGCAGAAGGAACTGGTGCCGGTGGTGGACTTCGCTGCCGACCAGGGCGTGGTGATCGCCATCGAGAATGTCTGGAACAATTTCATGCTCAGCCCGGTGGAAGCCGCGCAGTTCGTGGACTCGTTCAAGAGCCCCTGGGTGGGCTGGCACTTCGACGTGGGCAATGTGATCAACTACGGCTGGCCGGAGCAGTGGATCCGCACGCTCGGCCCCCGGATCAAGAAGCTGCACATCAAGGAATACAGCCGCGCCAAGGCGGACAAGCAGGGCAAATGGGCCGGCTTCGACGTGGAGTTCCTCAAGGGCGACAACAACTGGCCGGCGGTGATGAAGGCCCTGGACGACATCAATTACCACGGCTGGGGCATCGCCGAGCAGGGCGGAGCCGGCAATGCCGAGGGACTGCAGAAGCTCAGTGGGGAGATGGATCGGATTTTCGCGTCGTAAGGGAGATG
>JBDKKE010000087.1:0-3941 GCA_039796255.1 Verrucomicrobiota bacterium
GAAGTCCTGGTGTTCGTGATTGTTGTGATGGAGATACACCCGCCACTCGTAATGCAGCTGCTCATCCGGGGATTCCGTATCCGTCACGATGGCGGAAAGCTCCTGAATGGTCTCGCCATTCATCGAATACTTGCTGCCGTTCACCGGATTCGCGATGGCCACCTGCGGCGGCGTGTTGTTCACCGAGACCGTCCAGGTCGCGGTTGCCGTCTGTTCCAGTGCGTCCGAAACCCGCAGGGTGACGTTATACCGGGTCGGAACGCGTGACGGTGCCTCAAAGGTGTGTGCCGGATTGGCCTCCGAACTGTGTTCCGTCCCGTCGCCAAAATCCCAGTCATAGACCAGGGGGAGTGCCTCAGGATCCATCGAATTCGTTCCACCAAACTGCACCGTCAGGGGCCCTGGGCCGAACGAGTGGCTGGCGGTGACCCGTGCCGTGGGAGGAAGATTGCCGCTGATGGAGTAGGTGATCTTGCTCAACGCGCTGGGCATCGAAATGTAGTAAAGCCCGCCGTCGATCGGATGGCTGGCCACGGCGACAATGCCTCCGACTCCGGTGGCGAAGTTCCGGACCGCCTTCAGTTTGTCCGCCGGACCCACCGAGAAATTTCGGATCCAGTTCGCTCCGTAATCGGCGTGGAAATAGGTGTTCCGGTACTCCGCCGGAAAATCGGTTCCGGTGTACCACGTGCCTCCGATCGAGCAGTTACCGGGAAACACCGCGCTGTCCACCGGCGAATCAGGACTGTCCACCCGGACCGCCGTCGCTGTCCCATTGCTGTCGCGAATCCAGGTGCGAACGAGGGCGGTTCCGTGCCGCCATTCCAGCGTGGGTGGGGTCTGGAGAAACTGGGGAATGGAACCGGGAATCTTCTGGCCCGGGTCACACGGATTGTCGAAGGGTGGCTGGCCAGCCGCCTCGGTGGTGTTCTGACGAATCAGGTCACCAAACGAGAAGTAGGGAGGGCAGGGGCCTCCGGACGACAGCGGGTTGGGGGCGTCTCCATTGGGGATTCCCTCGATCCCGGTAGAGTAGATCGGCTGGGGCTCAATGCCCTCGAACCAGGGCCAGCCAAAGTTGAGCCCTGGCGCGTTGCAAATGTTGAATTCCTCCCATCGAGTCCAGCCGACGTCCCCAATGTGGAGGACACCCGGATTGGCATCGGAAGGAACATGGCTCCCACTCCCGGGTCGCACGGTAAATCGATAGGGATTGCGAAGGCCGAGAGCCCAGACTTTGGACTTCGCCGCCTGGGGCTGTTCAGGGTCGAAAAAGGGATTGCTGGGAACGCCGGCTCCGGTCGTTGGGTCGATGCGCAGAATCTTTCCGCTGAGGCTGTCCACAATCTGCGATCGGAAGGCACCCACGTTTTCCTTGGGGGTAATGATTCTGTCGGCGCGGGCGCGGGCAAAGTAAGTCTCGGAGGCGCTTCCCACGTCTGTGGATACGAAACTGGCGCCGTCCCCGGTGGACGCCAGAAGTGTCCCATCGGTGCCGAAGACCAGGGACCCGACGCCATGGGAGAAGTAGAGGATCGGTACGCCATTCGTGGCGGAATCTCCCAGCAATACCTTGCGGCTGCTGGGGTCCGTTGACGAGAATCCGTCGCTGACCCGGGCCGAGTAGCGGGTGATGCGTCCAATGGTGGCGTTGGAGTATTCGTTGGCGACCGGGCTGTAGGTGGGTTTCCCGGCATGCAGCAGATGGTGCCGGTCCACCACGTACATCAGGTAGAAGTGGCCGTTCAGGCGAAACTCAGGATCGAGCGTAAACCCCAACAGTCCGAGGTCCCCCCAATTGCCCACCTCGTCGCTCAGATCAATCAGGAGTCTCCACGCGGTCGTGCCGTGTTCCTGAAACCAAACGCGGCCTCCCCGCTCCCAGACGTACATCCGGCCGTTGTCCTCAAAGTGCATTCCGGTCGCATTGGCCCAGTTGGCTCCATCCGGACCAAGGACTCGTTCTTCGGAAAAGCCCTCGGGGAGGATGGACGCCTGGATTCCCCATGCCCATCCCAAGAACCAGCACGCGATGAACCACCAGAGATAAACTGGCGGCGGGCTAGGTAAATGGCCACTTCCGGTCGTTGCCTGACTTCGCTGATGCCCTGGCGAAGGGGTGCTGGTTGGCCGGGGCCTGAATGTGCGGAATGGCATGTCGGACGAATCCACTATAGCCGAAATGTCCGGTTTCTGCACCTGAATTTTCATCGCCGCCAGAGGTGTGGAAGCGTCTCGAAACGACTGAATTGGCGGTTCGGCCTTCATGCGTTTTGGGCATCGGCGCAGCCCGGGCCTCGGCCATCAGCGGTGCCGTCTCAGGCTGAGGGCCCCAGACGGAGCATTCGCTCGACGCCTTGGGCTCGGGGGTCCATGCGATGTTCCGATAGTTGAGGTCGGGATCGTACCAGGCATCGCCGCCCGGGAGGAACAAAGTCGGAGGGTTGCTGTGAAGCGGATCCCCGAATGGATCGGTGGGGCCGCCCGGCAAAGCGGTGGCGCCCTATCCCAGCCATCCGAATGCATGGATCGCCTCGTTGTCAGTTTTCCACCGGCAACTTCCGAAGGCACCGGGCGCGGTTCTGGTTGTGAAAGGGTACTTGCGACGCGTATGTGGCGTGATGTATATGTGGCGAATGAAGAAGCCCTTGAAATTTTCGGGCGCCCCGAACCCGCCGGAAGTTCTGCGCGAACTGCCGGCTCGGACCTGGGGCGTCGACGGGGCAGCAGGCATGGTCCGCACCCAGATTTACCTTACCCGGGCCGAGCACGGCTTCATTGCAGCCGAGGCCGTGCGCCGGGGCGAACCGATGGCGGCGGTGATCCGAGGCTACATTGACGAGAAGATGCGGCTGCCAGATTCGGCGTGGACGGCCAATCCCATGCTGGATCCCACGCCGCAGGATGCCCGGCTGGAATTGCCGGAAGACGCCGCCATCAATCACGACCACTATCTTTACGGCGCTCCCAAAAAATATATGAAGAGGAGGGGGCAGTGGGTGCTCGCCAAACCCGAGGCGGGGCGCTGATGCACAGTCACCGAGTCTTCCTTGATTCGTCGTTCTGGATCGCCGTTCGCGATGCCCGACAGACCCATCATGCACGGGCGCGCGAATGCCTTGCGGCGCTGTTCCGGGAGCGGACCCATTTCGTCAGCACGCCGTTCGTGTTTGCGGAGACCCATGCGACCTTCGCCCGCTCCCAGGTGGTGCGGGAACAGATTATCGCCGATTTCTGGGAGAACCCACTGGTCCATTTCGCGGAGGTGACCGACGCCGACCATCGCGAGGCTATCCAGTTACTACGGCAGCACGCGGACAAATCGTATCCCTTCTGTGACGCCATTTCGTTCGTCGTGATGCGGCGCCTGGGGGTCAAACGGGTCGCCGCGTTTGACGACCATTTCCGGCAGATCGGCGGGTTTGAGGTGATTGGGTAACCCCGCATCCAATGGGGGATCGGGAGAAAAGTGTCGGCCGCCAGTTTAAAATGCGCCCGATGGACATCACCGGCGACGGGCCGCGAAACAAAGCCCAGCGAGTCCAGAAGGGCGAGTGCATAGGTCGAAGGTTCGGGGACGAGTGTGCCACCTGGTCCCACCTCGCTGCGGACCACCTGTTCCGCGCTTCCCAGGCGATTCCAGAGGACGACATTTCCGGTGGGTGTCTCCTGGAAGCGGTCGCTGAAGTCGAACAGGCAGGGCACCAACAGGGACCAGGGCACCAACAGGGACAGGACATTTATCAGTAGATCTCGGACCACCAACAGGAGGTTCGCTTTGACCGGTGATCCTGCCTCATGCGCCAGCGCCGACTGAAGGCTCCCGTCTCGTTCCCGATCGCCCACTACCATTGCATGTCACGGGTCGTGAACCGCGACTTCGTCTTCGGCCCCCAAGGGCACCAACAGGGCGGGCACCAACAGGGACAGGACATCCATCC
>JBDKKE010000088.1:0-3329 GCA_039796255.1 Verrucomicrobiota bacterium
TCAACAGCGGCAATATCACCATCGGCACGCGGAACGCCTTCGCAGCGATGCACAGTCTCGACGGGCAACTCATCGACATCGCCAACCATGTGGGCCAGACGAATCCTTCCTGGACCAACGCGCCGTTCGAGGTCCGGCCGTGGGCGGTGGGACAAACCACCCACGCCGCGCCCGGTGAACTGGTGCCCTCAGACGCCCACTTCACCTTCGACGTGGACCTGAGTGATCCCCTGGTCGCCGGCTACCTGCAGTCCGCCCTCCACGAAGGACGCCTCCGCCTGTTTGTCTCCTCCCTGTCCCCCGCCAATCAAGTCACTCCGGGAGGAATCGGCGGTGGCGGGAGCGGAGCCTACCCCCTGTGGGCCACGCGGGAGAATATCCTGTATGACGGCCCGGCGCTGGAAATCGAGGGCACCGTGGTGTCGCCCGAGGACACGGATCGCGACGGCCTGCCCGACGATTGGGAACGGTTCTATTGGAAGAGTCTGGAAGCCACAGCGGAGGAGGACTCCGACCGCGACGGTGCCACCCATGCTTCCGAATGGACCGCCGGGACCGACCCTACCCTCGCCGCCAGTGTTCTGCGCATTCTTTCGGCCGACTTTGATGCGGACGGCAACGCGCGCCTCCGCTTCTCCCCGGCCCCCAGCCGCAGCTATCGCATCGAGTTCGGAACCTCCCTGGGAGACTGGAATCCCGCCCAGGGCGAACTGACCTATCCTGAACCCGGGGTGGCCGAATTCCGCGAGCAGAAGCTGAACGTGCCCCCCGCCGGACCGCTGATGGCCTTCTACCGCGTCGTGGTCGTGCCGTAGGTTGTTGAGTGCAGAAGAAGCTCGAAGCGCCGCCTCCCAGTCGACCGAAACGGATCCGACTCCGAGACCTCAGTTGCCCCGGGAAAGAAGGATTCGAAGCACGTCTTGATTCAGTCCCTGCAATTCCTCACTCAGCTTCAGGAGCGAGCGGGAGCGACTCATCTGCGACTCATTCTCGGCCGCCACTTTGGAAAGATTCGCTCCGTAGTTGAGCGCCTGAGTCTGGGTGATCAGGAGGCGAAGCTCAAAATCTCTCCCGCTTTCATGCAGCAGCCCACTTCGCGTGGAGGCCGCAATGGCCTCGCGGGTGGCAGCTTCACCCGGAGGAAGCCAGGTATCATCCAGACTGATCGAGTCATCCTCCGCGGCATAGCCTTCCAGCATCTTGGCCCCTGCCGCCGCAGCGGCCGAGATTCGCCGGATCAGCGCGTTGACGTCCGATTTCTCGTCCTTGATGAAACGAAGCAGGCTGACGTGCTTCTCCTGTTCCAACAACTGATGCAGCAGGCTGTAGCAATTGTTTCGGATCGTACTGCCCGCCTGCACTTGCTTCGGTGACCGGCGTTTCGTGGCGGCGCATCCGCTCAACAAACAGGCGGCCACCAGCAGCATTCCCAGTCGAAAGAGTTTGGTCTTCAAAGTCATTTGCGCACTCCGAGTGAACTCAGGGATAGCGGGTCGGCGCTCCCGATTCTGTCCGCTGAATCCACTCGACGCGATGGCGAATCACGGGCGTCCACAGCAAAGGGTGCATTGGGAAGTTAGCGGTGGGGAGCGGACAGGCAAAAGCCCGCGCTACGAGCGAGAGAATCACGCCCGCCGAAGAGTTCCCGGAGACTGCGCTTGAACGTCCGAGGCGGCATAGCGCGTAATTCGACCGGGCTGGCACGACTTCCTCCACCAGGACCCCAGCCCCACCTCCAATGCCTCCCCCCATCTCCCCCGGCAATGCCACAAAACCCGCCCAGCAACGGCTGATGTCGTTGGATGCCCTTCGGGGATTCGACATGTTCTGGATTGTCGGCGCCGAGGAATTGATCCGCGGCCTGCAGAAGTTCTCTGGAGGCGGCCTGATCGGCCTGATTGCGGAGCAACTCCACCACAAGGCGTGGGCAGGGTTTCACTTTGAGGATCTCATCTTTCCCCTCTTCGTCTTCATTGCCGGCGTTTCGCTGGTGTTCTCACTGGAGAAGACCCTCCGGCAGGCGGATCGCCGCACGGCAACCGTCCGGATCCTGCGCCGCTCCGCACTCCTGTACTTCCTGGGCATCCTCTACTACGGCGGGTTCTCCACCCCGTTCGAGCAAATCCGACTGCTGGGCGTCCTGCAGCGCATCGCCCTGTGCTATCTCTTTGCCGGACTGCTCTTCTGCTATCTCAAGCCAAAGGCCCTGATTGCCACTTGGGCCGGATTACTGCTGGGCTATTGGGCGCTGATGTCGTTGGTCCCGGTTCCCGGCCATGGCGCCGGCAACTTTGCCGAGGGCGCCAACCTCGCGAACTACGTCGACCAGCAATACCTTCCCCTGCGCAAGCACGATGGGAACCACGACCCGGAAGGCCTGCTGAGCACCATTCCCGCCATCGCCAGCTGCCTCCTGGGAGTCTTCGCGGGACTGGTCCTGAAGAATCCATCCATCCATGACCGGAAGCGGGTTCTGCAATTGGTGGGCGGAGGACTCCTCTGCCTCGCCGCGGGTTGGGCATGGCATCTGAACTTCCCGGTCATCAAAAAGATTTGGACCTCCTCGTTCGTCCTGGTCGCCGGAGGCTACAGCTGCCTCCTCCTCGCCGCGTTCTATCAGATCATCGACGTTTGGGGGTTCCAGCGCTGGGCGATGCCCTTCATCTGGATCGGCGTAAACCCCCTCATGATCTATTTTGGCGGCAAGTTCATCGACTTCGAAGCGATGGCCAAACTGTTCGTCGGAGGTCCCATCGGCGCCGCATTCGGCCAATACGGCGAGCTGCTGCTGGCCCTGACCACCCTCGGGTTTGGCTTCTGGTTCATGCGGTTTCTCTACCAGCGCAAAATCTTCCTCCGGGTCTGAGGGAACGGACCATGGATCCAACGGAATCCAGGTCTCCCGACGACGGCCCCCTGGTGGGTTGTTCGAAACTCGGGTCTTCGTTGCTGGCGTGCGCAGACCCGCCATTGCGTCCTGCCGAACGCACTCTGGCCCAGTGGGAGGGCTGGATTCCTGGGATCGGTTGAATTGACCTCGAATACGCGGCGTGAGGAAACCGCGGAGAACGCAAAGAGCACAGGGAAGGTCGATTCGACATGCTGCCATACCCGTCGGGAATCTCACACCGATGGTTCTCCAATGAGTATCCCATGAAAGGTCTGCGAGTTCTCTTCTTCCTGGCCCTGTTGGTTTCGGCGGCGGGGCCCCTCCGTGCGGTGGAGCCCCTGGCGTTCACGGTGAAACTTGAAACCGTGTTGAAGCAGGACGATGGCGGATTCCTCTGGTTTCACCCGCGGGCCGCGGCGATTCCGGGGGGCGTGGTGAT
>JBDKKE010000089.1:0-2582 GCA_039796255.1 Verrucomicrobiota bacterium
TCACCGCGTGCTCGGCGGTGAAGGCAAAGAACGGATTATGGCGCAGGCGGACCACCTGGCTGTCGGAGATCCGCAGCACCCCGGACTCTCCATGCACACTGAGTGAGCCCAGGGGCAGTCCCGTCTTTCGCGTCGCTTCGGCTGTTCCGTAGACCGGATCCTCTTCCGGAAACGGAACCGCCACATGCGAGAGAGAGAAGATCCCGGGAGGCCAAGCCAGGTTCAGTGTGTTGGTGGTCCAAATTCCCTGAACCCGGGTCCTTGCCACTGTCCGGACAGACTCCTCGGATTCGTTGGTCACCAGCGTCAGGGTAAACGCACCATTCGTGCCGGTGAGCAGTGGCTTCACCTTGTTCTGGAATCCCAGGTTGACCAGATTCTTTAGCCACCCGGCGCGGTTGACGTCAAAAAGCACCAATTCGCTGCCGTTGGACGCCACACGATCAAACAGTTCGGTCACCAGCCGGGGCACCAGCACCGTGGAATCAATCGCGGACTGAAAGGCAATCATCGGCGGCAGTTCCGCCACCCGTCCTGCCCGCTCAAGCGCGGCAAGCCGCAGCTCCACCTGGTGGGTCATCTGCCAGGCCTGGACGCTGGCATTCATCGGCCACGATCCGTACTTGTACGGATCAATCTCCGCATCCACCGCCGACCAGTTTGCCCGGGGTTCCCCGGACACCGCGGCGATGACCCCGTGAAACCGGGTGACTTCCGCGAGGGGATTGATCCCGATCATCGGAGAGAACAAGACCAGCGCCTGCGGCCGGGGTAGTGCGGCATTGTCCAGGGCCTCCAGGGCGTAATTCACGCTGAGCGCCCCTCCGTTGGAATAGCCGAAGAGGACCAGCGGAGCGCCTTCCGGGAGTTGCCGGCGCAGACCGGCGGCGGCGACGCGCACCGCCGCCGTCCAGTCCTCCCACGATGCCGCGGCCAGCGCGCCAGGACACGTTCCGTGACCGGGAACGCGGAGCCCAACCACCGTGTACCCCAGCGCGTGAAGACGCTCCCCCATCGCGCGCAGCGAATAGGGCGAGTCACTGAGACCATGCAGCAGGAGGGCGCCACCGATGGGCTTTGGTGCCTCCAGCACATAGGTCCGGTTCCAATTCCGGTCCAAGAGCCGCGCGGGATTGCAGACAGAGTCCCGCCCGAAGCGGCTAAACCGTCCGTCCACCTGGGTGGCCCAGGAGCCATCAACATAGGCTTCCAGTTCACGGAATACCTGGTCCTCCTGTTTCCGGTAGGCCCCCAGGTCGTACCCTTCCCGTTCATCCCCCGCCACAAACTCCGACAGGGGGCGCTGCAGGTGCCATCCCTGCAGTGGCGCCAGTGTGCGGGCGAACTGGGTCCAACCATAGACCACGGCCAGAAACCCCAGGGTGGCGACCGCCAGTGAGAGGGCGCTTCCGGCAATGATCCAGCGAAGAACCCGGCGACGTTTGGGCTTTGAGTGATTCATGGCGGCACTGCGACGATTTGAGGAGACATGACTGGATCCTGCCGGATCCGGTTTCAGCCGAGCCACTGGACCACCTCACCGGGCAGCGTCAACGGGTTTGACCACGAAAGTGGGTTGGTTTTTTCTGTCCTTACCTATTTTCTCTTGCGAACCTAAAAAAGGTAGGACTTACTCACTTATGGCTACGACACGGAACTTTCTCCACCTGTTGCTTGCGGTGATATTCTCCGTCATGGGTGGCGGACTGGCAGCGGATCCGCAGATCTGGCAAATCGGCGTCGACGACCCGGCGGGACCGGGGGGCGCGAACGAATTCAGCCCGGAAAACAGCCTCAACAACGCGGGCCCCGGCTTGGTCACCCGCATTTCCGGCGATCCCCTCTTCAATGCGCTCAGCAATCCGGCGGCTGACGACGACTACTACTTCTCCGGCACCTATTCCATAGGATTCAATGGATTGGGCTCGGTCCTCACGGTGCCGAACAACGAACCCTCCATCGCCTGGGAGCACAGCCTGACCAAGTCGGACCTGACCAACCGGTTCCACTTCGTTCTGAATTCCTCCCAGGTTTCAGCCGGTTCCATGATCCGACTGAGCTTCGAATTCTACACCGGAGGCAAGGTGGTCAGCGGCGTGAACGAGGGTTTCGGCGAGCATGACATCCTCGTTCGCTTCAAAAATGCCTCAGGGACGGGGACCCAGCTCTACGCCTCGACGATCAGTAATGTCGCCAGCATCGTGGTCATCATCCCGACGGCCAATGTCGCAGCATCGGCGGGACCCAACACCATTGAGATCATACGGACGGGACCCCTGACTACGGGGGTCAGCTACTGGGCCACCTTTGACTACGTCCGCCTGGAGGTTGATGCCGGGGGCAATGCAAATCCGGTACCCGTCGCTGTGGCCACCCAAACCATTCCGGAAATGGCGGCCTTCTCCGTGAATCTTTCGACGACAGACCTGGATACCCCAAACGCAGAAATGCTCTACGAGCGCCTCAGCGGGCCCACAGGGTTGGCGGTGTCCACCAACGGCGTGGTCTCCTGGACGCCCGGCGAAGACCAGGGACCCTCCACGAGCGCGGTATCGGTTCGCGTCACGGATGCCGGGGTTCCG
>JBDKKE010000090.1:0-3893 GCA_039796255.1 Verrucomicrobiota bacterium
GCGCTGGCGATTTGAATGATCAAACTGGGCAGGGCCGTGGGAGCGCCCGCCGGGCCATTGCGGCTGGCACGGGCCGTGGACACCGTGGTGGCCGTGCTGGAAATCAGGCCGCCCAGGATGCCTCCGACGACCGCCCCTGCGCCGTCGCCGAGCAACTGATAGGCAATGTAACTGCCGAGGCTGATCCCGGTAATGAGCACCACCATCCACCAGATGCGGCGCGGATTGAAGACCCCGTAGGGTCCCCAGTTTTCGTCGGGCAGCACCGGCAGAACGATGAGCGCCACCACGGCGAACTGCATCACGGCGCGCATTTCCGCATCGCCGATGCGTTCCGCAAAGGAGTGCAGTTCCGGCCGCAAATGCAGCAGGACGGCGGTGGTTGCTCCGAGGACGACCGCCATCGCCCGTTCACCGGTTCCGGCCAGGACGCCGACTCCGAACATCACCAGCATCGCCACTTCGGTGGTCAGACCCGGATCGTCCTGGGTCCGCCCGGGGCGTGGCGCGTTGGCGATCCAGATCAGGGTGGCCACCGCGATCACGCCCGCCGGGATCACCAGCGATCCCCCGCGATTCGAGAAGAATCCGCAGAGGGCACCGAACAGGGTGAGCAGGGGAAAGGTGCGGACGCCGGCAATCAGCGCGGCCGCCCGCTCGCGCTGGAGTCCAACCAGGAGCCCTACTCCCAGGGCAATGCCGAAATTGAGAAAGGGTTGGTCCACGGAACGGGCGAAGTCTGGGCGCGCAGAAACCCGTTCGCAATCCCCCGAATCCCCGGGGTTGCCCTGCCATCCCGCTTGAACAACTGTCACCGCCACCAAGTCACTAGCCCGGCATGAGTTTTGTCCCCCATCCCATCGGTTCCCTTGCCCCCTTTGACCGGACGCCCCGCACGCGTCTGGTTTTCGGCTGCGGCTCCCTGGCGCGCCTGGGAGAACTGGCCCGGGAGTTGGGCGGACGGCGGGTGCTGTTGGTCACCGACCGGGGCATCGTCGGCGCGGGCCACGTGGCCCGCGCGCTGGACGCCCTCAGCGGGGCGGGCCTGGATGCCGTCGTGTTTGACGGCGTCCGGGAGAATCCGACCACGGTCGATGTCGCCCACTGCCTGGCGGCCGCCCGGGAGGCCTCCGTGGATTTGATGGTGGGCATCGGCGGGGGCAGTTCCATGGACACCGCCAAGGGGGCCAATTTCCTGCTCACCAATGGCGGCGAGATGAGGGATTACTGGGGCGTGGGCAAGGCGACCCGGCCCATGCTGCCGCTGATCGCCGTTCCCACCACGGCGGGCACCGGGAGTGAGTGTCAGTCCGCGGCCCTCATCGCCGACGAGACCACCCATCAGAAGATGGCCTGCCTCGACCCCAAGGCCGCCGCCCGGATCGCGCTGCTGGATCCGGAACTCACGCTTTCCCAGCCCCCGCGGGTGACCGCGATGACCGGTGTGGATGCCTTGGCGCATGCCGTGGAAACCTCGGTGACCACCATCCGGAACGCCGTTTCCCTGATGTATTCCCACGAGGCGTTCAAGCGCCTCATCCATGCCCTGCCGCGTGTGCTTGCTGATCCGCAGGATATCGATGCCCGCGGGCAGATGCTGCTGGGAGCGGCCTTCGCCGGGCTGGCGATCGAGGGCTCGATGTTGGGGGCCGTTCACTCGGCGGCCAATCCCCTGACCGCGCATTTCGATGTCGTCCACGGGGCCGCCGTCGGTCTGATGCTTCCCCACGTCATCCGTTTCAATGCGGCGGGCGACGAGGCGACGCGGCGGGCCTACGCGGAGCTGGCGAGTGCGCCGGAGCTTGCCGCGGTCGGGAACGGATTGGAGCCTGCAGTCGGGACCCTGGTGGCGCGACTGGAGAGCATCCTGAACGAGGCCGGGATTCCGCGTTCGCTGGCGGACGTCGGAGTCGATCCCCGTCAGATCCTGGTCCTGGCCGAGGAGGCCGCCCATCAATGGACGGCACAGTTCAATCCCCGCACCTGTGGCATCCATGAATTCGTCACCCTCTACGAATCGGCCCTCCAACCCCGCGGCCCCGGGAATCGCTGGTGAGCCGGGGGATCCATCGGTGAAAGCCCCCTTCGATAGGCGGGTCCGTAGCCTCGGCGCATTTGCCGGGTGACGCATGAATCGATCCGGAATCCTTCTCGGCCTGCTGTTGTCGGGTCTCGTGCCCTGCCGGCTGTTCTCCGCCGAGTTTCGCGCCGGAGCAGCGACGGCCAATATCACCCCGCCGCTGGGCATCGAGATCAATGGCGGCACGGGCCCCGCCATCGCCACCCACGTCCACGACGAACTGCTGGCGCGGGCCCTGGTCCTCGACGATGGCACGACCCGGTTGGCCCTGGTGGTGGTGGATAATTGCCTGATCGACCGTGCCGTCCTGGATGAGGCGAAGGCGTTGATCCACCGCCACACGGGCATCGGATCCAATCATGTCTCGATCTCCGCCACTCACACGCACAGCGCCGGCAGTGTGACCGGCGTTCACCTGACAGAACCGGATGCCCCCTATCGGGCGTGGCTGCCGGGGCGTCTGTCCGACGCCGTTCGCCTGGCCGTCCATCAACTCGCCCCGGCCGAGCTGGCCTGGGGCTCCGGCACCGTGCCGCAGCAGGTCTTCAATCGCCGGGTGACGGTGAAGCCCGGGGTGACCTACACCAATCTCCTCGGACAAACCGGCGACCGCGCCAAAATGAACTGGTCCTCGCCCGAGCCAGCCGTGGACGGCGAGTTCTCGGGCCCGGTGGATCCGGAGGTCTTTGTGCTCAGCGTGCGTCATGCGGACGGACGTCCCCTCGCGCTGCTGGCCAATTACTCGCTTCACTACGTCGGCGGCGTCGGGGCAGGGCACCTCAGCGCCGATTACTTTGGCGCCTTCTGCGGACGCATGACGGAACTGCTGGGAGCGGTGGGACAGGATCCGCCCTTCGTTCCCCTGATGAGCAATGGCACCAGTGCGGACATCAACAACATCGACTATCGCCGTCCGCGCACCCCGCAGCCGCCCTACGAACAGATCCGGCGCGTTGCGGACGACGTCGCGGTGGAGGTGCATCGCGTGCTGAAGTCCCTCCCGTACCGCCGCGACGTGACGCTGGCTGCCGCCAGCGCCGAGTTGTCGGTGCCCGTGCGCCGTCCGTCCCCGGGCGAGGTCGCCCAGGCGCGGGGCATCGTCCACGGACGCGACCGTCTTGAGCTGCGGACTTGGCCGGAATTCTATGCACGGGAGCAGATCCTCCTGGAGGATTATCCGGACTCACTGTCCCTGCCCTTGCAGATTTTCCGGATTGGCGAGGTGAGGGTAGTCCAGTGGCCGGGAGAAATCTTCGCCATCACCGGATTGGATCTCAAGGCGCGCGGTTCCGGAAAGCCCCTATTCAACATCAGCCTCGCCAACGGCTGGTTTGGCTACATCCCGCCGCCCCAGCAGCACGCGCTCGGTTCCTACGAAACCTGGCGGGGGCGGACCAGTCCGCTGGAAACCAATGCCATTCCCCGGATGACGGAGGCCTTTATGGAGTTGCTGAAGGGGTTGAACTGACCCCTCGTCCCTCCGTGGCGGGGAGGGCCAGGAGGCGGAGGGACGAGTTTTACGAGTCCCCAATATCCCCCGTTGCGCCCCGGCGAATCCCAACGGGGAACGCGGGAAGCCCACGCGTCCAATGCAGCCCACGTTCCCCTCGGGTGACCCCAAAAGCGCTGCGGGAATATGGGGACTCGGACACCTCATCCCTCCCTGCCAAGGAGGGGGAGGGACGAGTTTTACGCACTCGTGTCCAGTTATTAGTCGTTGAACATCAATTGGTTCTGAAGGTTGTTGCTAGAAATTTCCGGGGTGGATTTGGCTATTTGCGATGCAAGTAATTGCTCTAGAGGTATTTGCTCG
>JBDKKE010000091.1:0-21712 GCA_039796255.1 Verrucomicrobiota bacterium
GAACGCCTGCGCGCCATGCTTCGCCGGCTGGAACTGCTGCTGGAAGCCTGGGCGGATCCGAATCTGCAGCCCGCCCGCGCGGTAGTGCTGCTGTCCGAACTGGTGCAGGACAACCATACGCGCCGCAGTCTGATGGAGCTGGCCCGCCGCAATCTCCAACTGCTGGCCCGCAGTCTGGTCGAGCGCAGCGCGGAAACCGGCGAGCACTACATCGCCCACACGCGGGCCGAGTACCGCGGACTGATCCGCAGCGCCCTGGGCGGCGGACTGCTCACCGCGTTCACCTCCCTCATCAAGATCACGCTGGCGAGTCTGGTGCTGGCCGGGTTTCTCGAGGGCACCCTGGTGGGACTGAACTACGCCATCAGTTTTGTCCTGATTCAGCTTCTGGGCTTCACCCTCGCCACCAAGCAGCCAGCGACCACCGCGCCTGCCCTGGCCCGGCGCATGAACGAACTGCGCAATCCCCGCCATGTGGACGCCCTGGCGGAGGAGATCGTGGTGGTCATCCGCTCCCAGACCGTGGCCATCCTGGGCAACCTGGTGGCGGTCTTCCCCATGGTGCTGCTGCTGGACTGGCTGTGGCGGATGGCGACGGGCTCCCACTGGGTCACGCCGCACAAGGCGCAGACGATCCTCGACTCCATCGACCTGCTGAAGGGGACTGTGATCTTTGCCGCCGCCACCGGCGTGCTGCTGTGGTTTTCAAGCGTAATCGCCGCCTGGGCGGACAACGGATTCGCCCTGCTCCAGCTCCGGCCCGCCCTCGCCGTCAGTCCTCCGTTGCAAGCCCTGCTGGGACCGGCGCGGGCGGGACGATTCGCCGCGTGGCTGGACCACAATATCGCCGGACTCTCCGGCAACATCACCCTCGGATTCCTGATGGGTTTTGTCCCCCAACTCGCCGGTTTCTTCGTCATCCCGCTGGAAATCCGCCACGTCACCCTCTCCACCGGCCAACTGGCCGGCGCCCTGGCCACCCTCGGCCTGGATTCCCTCGGGGCCCTGTCCCTGGCCTACCTGGCGTTGGGACTGTTCGGCATTGGCGTGATCAATGTCAGCGTCAGCTTCGGACTCGCCCTGTGGGTCGCCATCCGCGCCCGCGGGGTGCGCGCTCCCGAACGCCGGGTGATTTATCGGGTGCTGGCAGGACGCATCCTTCGCCAGCCCTGGATCCTGCTGATCCCGCCGCGCGAACCGGCAGAGAGCCCGCCGCCAAAGCCGGACGGGGAATCCGGGAATTGACGATGTGGCCGGCGTCGATAGGTTCGATCCCATGTACCGCACGTTTACCGGAGTCCGGGGATTGAGCCATGGGTATGGCTTTACCCCGGCCGGTGGGCGCGCGGGTGTGTGACTGAAACTGACACCGCAACCGCCGCCGGCCTCTGCCGGCGGCGTTTTTGTTGTCACCGGCGGCGGCCTGCGCATTCCCAACCATGATCATTGTTCTCAAACCCGGCGTGTCCTCCAGGGACACCACCGCCGTCCTCAAGGAAATCAAACGACTGGGCTACCAGCCCCACCTCATGAAGGGGGTGGCCCGCAGCGTCATCGGCGCCGTTGGCGACGAACGCAGCCACCAGTCGCTCGATGGGCTGCTCGCCTGGCCACAGGTGGAGAGCGTCACCGCCATTCAGAAACGCTACAAACTGGTCAGCCGCGAGGCCCATCCCCAGAACTCCACCGTGCGGGCGCGCGATGTCGTCATCGGCGGCAGCAAGGTGGTCATCATGGCCGGCCCCTGCTCCGTGGAGAGTGAGCGGCAGATTCTGGAGACCGCCCATGCGGTGAAAGCCGCCGGCGCCACCGTCCTGCGCGGCGGTGCCTTCAAGCCGCGCACCTCCCCCTACGAGTTCCAGGGACTCGGCGAGAAGGGCCTGAAGCTGCTCTCCAAGGCGCGCCGCGAAACCGGACTGCCCATCATCACCGAACTGCTGTCCGAAGCCCACGCCGAACTGGTGGCCGAGCACGCCGACATCCTCCAGATCGGCGCCCGCAACGCGCAGAACTTCCAACTCATCATCGCCGCGGCGAAGACCGGAAAACCCGTCCTGCTGAAGCGGGGACTCTCCATGAAGATCGAGGAGTGGCTGCTGGCCGGCGAGTACGTGCTGTCCAACCGCAACTCCGGACTCCTCTTCTGCGAACGCGGCATCCGCACCTTCGAGACCTACACCCGCAACACGCTCGACTTGTCGACCATCCCCATCCTCAAGCAGGAGTCGCATTGCCCGGTGGTGATCGACCCCAGCCAGGGAGCCGGGCGCGCGGACCTGGTGATGTCCCTGTCCAAGGGCGCGGTGGCCATGGGAGCCGACGCACTCCTGCTGGAGGTGCATCCTGATCCCAAGGCCGCCCTCAGCGACAGCGCCCAGCAACTGTCACTGGACGGATTCCGTCGCCTGATGACCGAGCTTAAGCCCTTCATCGCCGCCGCCGGGCGGGAGTAGTTCTTCGCCTGCGCGAGAGGAGGCTGGCGGCGGCTCGGGAAAACACCGCGCCGCCGCGGTCCAACCGTCCCCCATCGGGATCACGCCAGGATCGGGCGGATGACCTGTCCGTGGTCCAGATCCAACCGCTTGCGTCCGGGGACTTCGAGTCGGCGGGAATCCAGTCCCAGTTGGTGCAGCACGGTGGCGTGCATGTCGGTGACGAAATGGCGGTCCTCCACCGCGTGAAATCCCAGTTCGTCAGTGACCCCGTGCTGCACACCGCCGCGCACCCCACCTCCGGCGAACCAGGCGCAGAAGCCCTGCGGATGATGGTCGCGTCCGCTGCCCTCGGCCCCGGGCGACCGGCCGAACTCCGTCCCGAACACCACCAGGGTGTCCTCCAACAATCCCCGCTGCTTCAGATCCTTCAGCAGTCCCGCCACCGGTTGATCCACCTGCGCGGCGAGCTGGGTGTGATTGGACTTGATCTCACTGTGCGCATCCCAGGCCCCACCACCGCCGCCGCCGTGGAAGATCTGCACGAAGCGCACGCCGCGCTCCACCAACCGCCGCGCCACCAGACACTGCTCGCCGAAGGCGCGGGTGTGATCCTGATCAAGGCCGTAGAGTCGCCGGATGTGTTCCGGCTCCCGCTCCAGTTGGAGCGTCTCCGGAATGCTGGTCTGCATCTGGAAGGCCAGCTCGTAGGACTTGATGCGGGCGCGCAGTTGCGGGTCGTCGGGATAATCGATTCCCGAGAGTCGGTTTAACCGTCCGAGCAGCCCCAGATTGGCCGTCTGCTCCTCCATCGTCAGGGCTCCCTCCGGCGGCCGGATGAAGGGCAGCGGGTTCTTGGGATCCGTGTTAAGCCGGACCCCACCGTGCTCCGGCCCCAGATACGCCGCGCCGTAGGTGAAGGTTCCTCCGCAGCAATCGCCGGTGGGAGCACCCAGCACCACGTACTCCGGAAGATTCTCGTTGAGCGATCCCAGTCCATAGCAGGCCCAGGCGCCGAGGGTGGGATGCTCGAGCTCGCGTGGGTGGCGTCCCGTCTGCCAGGTGAGCTGCGCGCCGTGATCGTTGTGATTGGTCCACAGCGATCGCACCACCGCCAGATCATCGGCGCAGGTGCCGATGTGCTGAAACCAGTCGCCGACCACCAGGCCGCACTCACCGTACGGACGGTATCCCGTCTGCAGCGGCATGATGACCTTGCGGTTCCCGTGGGCGGGATTCCCCCCCACGACGTCGCGTCCCTCGGAGGCCAGAACGCCCGCATAAGGTGTCTCGGCAATGGACTTGCCGGCGAACCGGGTGAGCTCGGGTTTGACATCGAAGCTCTCCAAATGACTGACCCCGCCGCAGAGGAAGATCCAGATCACCGACTTGGCGCGCGGCGCCCAGTCCGGGCGGCCGTCGGGTGGATGGAAGCCGGCCGGTTCAGCGGCGCGGACGCCATCGCGAAACAGCATCGCGCCCAGCGCCAGCCCGGTGAACCCCATGCCGGTATCGGCCAGGAACGAGCGACGGGTGACGCCGGGACAATTCATGGGGACGGGATCGCTCACGGCTTGGAGGGTGCGGTCGGTTGGCGAAGGTTCTCCAGCAGCAATAACGGACGCCGGGCCGACTGCCAGGTCTCCATCAGAAAGGTCGGCACCGGTGTCGGCCCCTGGATGTAGGAACCCAGCAGGAGATCTTCGTCGCCATCGCCATCGAAGTCTCCGGCGTCCATGGCCAGCCAGCGGCCCGTCGCGCTTTCTGCAAAGGTGGACGCCTGAAACTGACCTGCCCCGTCGTTGCGCAAAAGAACGAAACTGCCCCGGGGCATCCGCTGGTAATCGGTGAAGTAGGAGATGGCGGCCACGTCCAGATCGCCGTCGCCATCAAAGTCCCTCGCCACCGCCCGGTACGCCCCATACAGCGGAAAGAAGAATGACTCCGTCCACCGCCCCCCGGGCTGCGACAGGTAGATGCGCACACCGTGGTATCGTTTGGAGGGCGACGAAAATTCCCCGTTGTCCCCGTTGGCCACCAGGAAGTCCTGCCGTCCATCCCGATTGAAATCCGCCACCTCGAAGTAGCTGTGCCCCCAGTACGGCGGCCGCTGGTAGACCGTGGTCCGTTCGAAGGCACCGTGGCCATTACCCAGGAAGAGGAACAGCGCCTCGGTCTCCTGGGCCACGAGAGCGGCGATGTCGGGATGTCGGTCCCCATTGAAGTCCCCAATCTCGGTGCGCAGGGTGCCGGGGAGCGGAAACAGTTCGTGCTCGGCCAGCGATCCGTCCGCACGCGACTCCCACCAGGACAGCCGTCCCACGTTGTTGCCAAAGCAACTCACCACAAAGTCGCCGCGTCCGTCGGCGTTCAAATCGGCGCGATTGGCATCGGTGGTGCGGGGCAGTCCCGACAGCACCTCGGCGCCGCGGTGCCATCCGGAGGCATTGGTGATCCAGAATACCGACCCGAGGCGCTCGTCCGATGGCAGGAAGCTTCCCAGTCCCGCGCTGAGAATTCCTTCCGGATACTGGCGAAAGGCGCTGATCGAATTGCTGACGGCAAGGGCGGCGGACGCCTGTCCATCGCGTCCCACAGTCACCACGGAGCGGTTCGCGGCATCGGCCATCAAGGCACCGCCCGTCGCGAGAATCTTCACCGCGGTCACCGACGGTTGTGCCGAGGTCACCGGCAGCACCAGCGAGCGGAATCCCGGGACCCCCACCCCGATCGGAGTCGAAGCCGGAGGGGGCAGGGACTGTTCGGGGGCATTGGCCAGGTAATAGGCAGAGAGGTCCAGCCACTGCGCCTCGGTGATCGCCGGTGTCGTGGGAATACGCCGGTTTTCCCGCAGGATCCGAATGTTGGCGCTCTGCTCCAGCTCGGGCGTCGAGAATCCCAGGCGGTACTTCATGCGCGGCAACACCTGCTGGAACCAGGTGTTGCGGTCGAGGGCATCGGGCTGGGGAAACAGGTGACAGGTGACGCAGTAGGTGCGGGCCAACTGCGAACCGCGCAGCACGGCGGCCGGATCGCCGGATGGGGGAAGTCCAGGTTCAGCGGCGCTCGCCACCGAAGCCGCCCCCCACGCCGAGACCAACGCCGAGATCAGCCAGCCCGCTGCCATGATCCGGCGCACGGACGGTAAAATCCCCGGCGACGAGGCGCCGTCCGCAGGCCGGCGAGTGGAATGGAGGACACCCATGCAGAGAGTCCGGCCAAGTCACCACATCGGACGGGCGCCGACAAGCCCCATGACCCACAGCGGGCACTTCAGGACATCGCCCCAAACGTCGAGAGCCGGGAGTGCCGAGGTCCGCAGTCACGCGGTGGGCCTGCGCCCGGGCCCGAACCGCCTGAAGGCGGAACCAGCAGCAGGGGCACCGTTCAGAGACAACAATCCGCATCACCTCGCGTGACGCGGCGGAGCCCAGGGGGCAGGCTCCCGGCGATGAAAGGCTGGATTCGAAACGGCGCGGTTTACCTGGCCACCGGCTACATCCTGTTCTTCGTCTCGGAGCGGATCTTCTGGTCGACCTTTCGGACCGGGGATCACTGGGGAGAGCTGGCGATCACCTGGCTGGTCTACAGCGTCATCGCCTGCGTGTTCCTGAATGTAGTGGTCCGCTTCCGGGTAAACACGACCGCGTCGGCGGCTTTGGCCGGGGCCCTGTACGGCTGGCTGACCGAGGGCACCCTGGTGGGCACGCTCTACGGAACCGAGAGTTCGGCGCCCTTTCCCATGAGTCTGGTGTGGACCGGACTCTCCTGGCACGCGCTGATTTCAGTCCTGGTGGGCTGGCATTTCCTCGGACGCGCCCTGCAGAAACCGCGTCCCTGGCAGGCCCTGGGCTGGGCCCTGTTCCTGGGAATCTACTGGGGTGCCTGGGCGCCGTTCCTATGGCGGGAGAATCCGCCGCAGGTGGCGTCGGTCGGCGACTTCGCGACCCATGCCCTCCTGTGCACGCTCCTCTGGATACTCAGCCACGCCCTCCTGCTGCGCATCCCCACCCACTCCATCCGCCCCGGGAGGATCGGACTGGGATTCTCTCTCCTGGTGCTGGCCGTCTTCTACGGCGCCCAGGTCCGGACCCTTGGTCTGCGCCCGCTCATCGTCCTTCCCGCACTGACTGGGCTGATTCTGGTCCTGTTGGGAGGATCCCGCTCCAAGCGCGCCGCGCCCTTGGAAACCGGGGAGTGCCAACCCCACCCATGGCCTCCCCTGCTGACGCTCCTCGCCACACCCGTCGCTGCCGTGACGCTGTACGCCGTCCAGCGATCCCTTCACGTGGACGGAATTGCACCCATTCACTTCTACAACGCCGGAGGCCTACTGGCCGTTGGGGTAATCGCCTGGGCGGTCTATGCCGTCACCCGATCGCCGCACCCGCCCGCTACGTCCTCCTGAATGCCGGCACAGCAACGATCCACGCGCGGGCTTGGCGGAAAGGCGGCCCGTTGATCCACTCGCCGGGTGCTGCTGGCGTTTCACAAGCCCTTCGGCGTGCTGTCGCAGTTCACGTCCGACGGCTCGCCCAACCGCACCCTGGCCGGGTTCGGATTCCCGCCCCACGTCTACGCGCTGGGGCGACTCGATGCGGATTCCGAGGGATTGCTCCTGCTCAGCGACGAGCCCGGACTCAACACCCGGCTGTTGGATCCGGCGCAGGCCCACCACCGGACCTACTGGGTGCAGGTGGAGCGGATTCCGTCCGCAGAATCGCTGAATCAACTCGCGCAGGGAGTGGAGATCCAGGGGTACCGGACCCGGCCGGCCCGGGCCGAAATGCTGGAGCCGCAGCCCGAGATTCCTCCGCGGGATCCGCCCATCCGTTTCCGGAAAAATGTGCCCGACTGCTGGATCGCCCTGGAGTTGATCGAGGGGAAGAATCGTCAGGTCCGCCGCATGACGGCGGCAGTGGGACACCCCACGCTGCGGCTGATTCGGACCCGGATTGGCACCCTGCCCCTGGGCGACCTACCCGCCGGGCGCTGGCGCGAACTGGCGTCCACTGATCGAGCCCGGGTCCTTTCCCGACAGGCATAGCACCCGGGGGACGCAGCGTCCTCCCCGCGATTGCCACCTCACCGCTGATTGGGATCGATGGAAGCGGGGTTGACCACGAACGGTGACTTGGGCTGGACGAATGGGATGGGCTGACTGCGGTAAAAGGTCACCCGATAGACCACAAAGGCCACGAACAGGGTGGCGAGGGCGATGATCGCCAGCCGCTGGGTTGCCCGCCGGGTGGCGGGCGAGACCACTGGGGTCATCGTCCGCGGTGCTGCGGTCTTGCCCCCCAGGTAATCGCGGACCCTGGACAGCACCATGCCGCGGTCAAAGCGGCCCGGGGCGGTGATCTGCAGGTTGAAAAAGCGCGCCTCGCAGCCATTGCGCGGACAATACCCCAGTCGCAGACGTTCCAGTTTGGGGGGCAGGACACGGTCCCGCTCCTCCCCGGCCGTCACATCCAGCTCCCCGAGCTCCGACCCGGAAATCGCCAGTCCGCAACCGACACACACCGCCCGGACACCAGAGCCAAACAATCCGAACAGTTCCTGCCCGCCGACCCCCGCCTCCCCCAGAGCGTGCGCCAGGGCTTCATGCGCCCGCGGGAGGTCAGTAACCGGCAAGCGAAGCTCGGTCAGGGCGGGAACGCCCGGATTAACCGAAGCGGCTACCGCTGGGTTCGCCGGATTCTGGGTTCCTTCGGTGGCTGGGGCACCGCTGGGCAAGTCAACTGCTGACATTCGGGTCGGTTGATAGCCGGTCCCGGGCTATCTGTCAGGTCCCTTGTACCACATCCAGTCCGCCGTTTCCTCGTAGGGAAAGAGCGGATCCGCCGTCAGCGCCCGGGTGAAGTTGTGCTGCCGGGTATGTCCATCGGCGAAGAGAATCGGGGAGACAAACCGGGTCGGGGCAACGCGCGGATCCACAAACTCCGCCGGCCCCGCTGCGGCAAAATGCCACTGGTACCACCGGGGACCGGTATCCACACACCCATAAATCCGAGCCGGCGGCTCGTGCATCACGATGAACCGCGCCGGATCCGGGATCCATCCCTCCGACTGCCCGGCCAGTGTGGACGGCAGGGTGGGCGAATTCTTCCAGGCGCGGAATCCTCCCCCGGAGAGCACCAGGGGTGTCCCCCCATTGTACTGGTAGCTCATACCCACTGTCTTGAAATTGGAGGGGGCGAAATCGGGGTCGCAGGCACTGCTGCAGGGAAGAATCTTCTGCCCGCGGTCGTCCGGACACCGAAAAACGTCGGAAGGCTTGATGTAGGCCCACAGCGGACGCGACCGCGCATTGGGGAAGCAGGCCGGATTGAGAGGCTCCCGCCCGCCCAGGGCCTGCAGGGTACCCCGGGGGATCGGATCCAGGGGCTGCCCGGACAGGGGATCCAGCTGGGCCACCGAGGCCGGAGGAAACCGTTGACGGTAATCATCGGCGTACATTTGGATCGCCAACCCCATCTGTCGGAGGTTGTTGATGCAAAGGATGATCTTGCCCCGCTGCTTGGCACCGGAAAGCGATGGGAGCATCATGCTCGCCAGAATCCCAATGATGGCGATGACCACCAGAAGTTCAATGAGGGTGAATCCCGCGCGAGACCGCCCGGCTACCCCGCGGCGGGCGACTGGGAGTCCTGGACATTGAACCTTCACTTCCTCAGGGTGACTTTTGTGTTTACGCGTGTAAAGCAAATTTATGCCGACGAGGTTGCGTTGACGTCCCGGCCCACTTTCCTAGCCTTGACCCAGTGATGACCGGAACGGGGAAGCTTATCGGAGTTTGGCTGTGTGCGTTGGCGTGCCTGTGCGCCGGCTGTGACCGGTGGGCGGGCAGCCCGCGCAACGAGGCCCAGGAGGCAAACTTCATCGAGGGAAACAATTTCCGCATCCAGGGACAGACCAACCGCGCCATCCAGAGCTTCGAGCGCGCCCTGCATGTCAACCCCTCGAATGCCCTGGCCCACATGACGGTGGCTGACCTGTATTTCAACACCGGCGACTTCACCAGTGCCGCCTACCACTACAGCCGATGCGCCCGCCTGCAGGCCGAGCGCGGCGGAAAGCCGGATTCCTCCATCCAGAGTTCGATTGAGGGATGCGAGCTCCAGTTGGCCGTCAAGTACAGCGACAAGCTGGGGCGGCAGCAGACCGACGCCCGACTGGACGAATTGCGCCAGAAGTTGGCGGAACGCGAAGATGCCCTGGACAAGCTGTCCAAGGAACTCGCCCGCCTCCGGGTCGCCACCAACAGTCCAAACACCTCCTCCGAACCTGGCCCGGCATTCGTCGCCGCGGATCCCACTCCCGCTCCCACCAGCACAGCCCCTGCTTCCCCGTCGTCGCGAGGCGCCACGCCTGCCCCCGGGCCGGTGGCGCCGGAGCCCAGGCCGGTGCGAACTTCCTCCCCATCGCCGGACACCGCCAGCGCAACCTCGTCTCCCTCCCGGACTCCCGCGCGCACCCGCACCTATACGGTGCGCTCCGGGGACACCCCGGCCGCAATTGCCCGCCGGGCAGGAGTCAGCACCAAGGCACTGATGGCCGCCAACCCCGGTCTCAACCCCAGCCGTCTCCGTCCGGGACAGGTGATCAAGCTACCCACGCCTTGAACCCCGCCCATCACCCGCCCGGATTCGGGGTCTAGGAATCCCCATGGCCGCCCGCATTTTTTTTGGCCTGGTGACGGCATTTTGGGTGGTCATGAACGTACTGCTTTGGCGGGCGGAGTTCGGTACCGGACGCACCGGACTTTCCGACGTTCCCCTGGAGACCGTCGCTGACCGGTTGCTGAATGCACCGGACGCCTCGGTCCTGGTCGTTCGCCATCACGGCAGCCCGATCGGCCTGCTCCGCTGGATCCCCACGGTCACCGAGAGCCCCCCGGCCACTGCGGACGCGTCCGCTTCTCCCGAAGGCATGGTGACCGCCACCGGGTACAACCTGGTTCTCGACCTCAATCTCAATGGCACCGCGCCGACCGAACGCTGGCGGGTCCTGATTCAGGTTGAACTCGACACCAACCGGGCGTGGCGGGAGATCTCCATCCGACTGTTTCAGCGGCCCATCTCCTGGGAGATCACCGCACGGGCCGGCGAAGAGCGGGTGCGGGTGCGCTTCGAGGAGGGACGCACCTCATGGGAGCAATCCTTCTCCGCCAGCGATCTCCGGCAAGCCGGAGGACTGCTCGGTCCGGTCGCCGCATTTCTGCCCGCTTCCCTGACCACTCAACTGAGCACCTGGACCCCCGATCAGTGGAAGGGCGCCCTCCACTGGCAGGCGAGGAATGACTGGATGACGGTGGGGCGCAACCGGGTGCGGGTTTATCGGGTCCAGGCCACGGTCCTCGGAAAGTACGAGGCGGTCGTTCAACTCAGCCGCGCCGGTGAAATCCTCAGCGTCCGCCTGCCGGACGCCCTCCTTCTCGCCAACGAGGCCCTCCCCTCCATGGCCGCCGAATGACCCCCAAGACGTTCCTCCCCCATGATTGAGCTGCAGAATCTGGTGAAGCATTTCGGCGATGTCCGCGCGGTGGACGGACTCTCGCTCACCGTCCCGCGCGGGGAGTTCTTCTGCGTGCTGGGCCCCAACGCCGCGGGGAAAACCACCACCATCAAGATGATCGTCGGCTTGATCCGTCCGGGGTCAGGCACCGTGCGGGTGGCAGGTTATGACGTGCAAACCCAGCCGCTGGAAGCCCGCGCGCGCCTGAGCTATGTGCCCGATTTCCCCTTCCTGTACGACAAACTCACCCCGTGGGAATTCCTGCGCTTCACCGGGCAACTCTTCCGCATGAGCGACGCGCGGATTGCCTCGCAGTCCGAGGAACTCATCGCGCGCTTTCATCTGGGGGAATGGCTGCACAAGTCCATCGAGGGACTGAGTCACGGAACCCGGCAACGCGTCGCCATTGCCAGTGCGCTCCTGCACGAACCGGAGGTATTCGTCATCGATGAGCCGATGGTCGGACTCGATCCCCACCACGCTCGGGTGGTGAAGGATCTGCTGCGCGAACGCTCCAAGGGCGGCATGACCGTCTTTCTCAGCACCCATCAGATCAACGTCGCCGACGAACTGGCCGACCGCGTCGGCATCATCCATCGCGGGAAACTCCTCGCCGTCGGCACCCCCGCCGAAATCCGCAGCCGCGCCGGCACCGACGGTGAACTCGAACAGGCCTTTCTCACCATCACCAGGGATGAACCTGTAGCCGATAGCTTATAGCCTATCGCCTATCGCCTATCGCCTATTGCCTATTGCCTATTGCCTATTGCCTATCGCCTATTGCCTATAGGCGATAGGCGATAGGCGACGAACCAGTGACCGATGGCCACCTCCCCCCCAACGACCCCCTCCCCCCTTCGCCTCCTGGTGGGTGTCGCCACCCTCTCGCTGTGGCGGCGACTGGTGGCGTTGCGGGAGCAGTCGTGGTTGCTGCTGGCATTGATTGGTGCGTTTCTGGCCGGATACGCGGCGCTGGCGTTTACCCTGTTTTACGGCGGACTCCGCTTCATCTCCCGGTTTCCCGGACTGGGAGGGCTGCTGGTGGAGCGACTGCTGTTTCTCCTCTTCGCCTTCCTTTTTGCCCTGCTGCTCATCTCCAATCTGGTCATCGGCTATACCAACCTGTTTCGCAATCGTGAGACCGCGTTCCTGCTCACGTTGCCGGTTCCCTGTCAGACGGTCTTCCAATGGAAGCTGATCGAATCCACGCTGCTAGCCTCCTGGGCCTTTGTCTTCCTCATCGCGCCTCTGTTGGCGGCCTACGGACTGGTCAACCATGTGGACTGGCACTTTTATCCGGTGGTGCTGGGAATGATCGGACTCTTCGTTGTTCTCCCCGGCATCGCCGGCTCGTGGCTGGCCATTCTTGTGGCCCGGTATCTGGACCGAAAGGGATTCCAGATCCTGCTGATGGTTGGACTGGCGGCTGCCATCGGACTGGTGCTGTTTAAATTCCGTCCCGAACCCATCACCGATGAGGTGCTGGAGACGCGGGTCCTGGCGGTCATCGACCGACTGCTCGACAACACGCGCTTCGCACAGTTTCCCCTGCTGCCCAGCTACTGGCTGAGCTCGAGCGTGCAGAACTGGAGCGAGGGAGCGGTTCCCACCGCCCTGTTCTTCGCCCTGATTCTTCTCAGCTATGTGCTGTTCTTTGGCACCCTGGCGGCCACGCGACTCGGCGGCGCCTTTTACGAGGCGTCGAGCATGGTCCAAAGCCGCGGCAGCCTCTTTTCCGGGTGGGAGTGGTTCCAGCGGCGCGCGCAGCGGCGGCGGAATCTCCCGCCAACCAGCGTGCGGCGGCATCCCTGGGACTGGCTGGACGCCCTGCTGTCCCTGGGAGGCGTGATTCCCTCCGACCTCCGCGCCCTGGTGGCCAAGGATCTGCGGGTGTTCTGGCGGGACACCACGCAGTGGGGACAGACCCTGATGCTGTTCGGACTGCTCACCGTCTACATCATCAACCTCCGCCATTTCACCCGTCAGTTGGACTCCCCGTTCTGGATCTCGCTGGTCAGCTTCCTCAATTTGGGAGCCTGCGCCCTCAACCTGGCGACCCTCACGACGCGGTTCGTCTTTCCCCAGTTCTCCCTGGAGGGAAAGCGAGTGTGGGTGGTGGGCATGGCTCCCATCGGACTCGTCCGCGTCGTTCGCCTCAAGTTCTGGGTGGCGGGACTCGCCACACTCGGGGTCACCCTGGGACTGATCCTGCTGTCCTGCTCAATGCTCGGACTGGACGCCGCGCGCACCCTCTTCTTCGGCATCACGGTCACCGTAATGACCTTCACGCTGAATGGAATCGCCGTGGGCCTGGGGGCGCTGTATCCGAACTTCCGCGAGACCAACCCGGGCAAGATCGTCAGCGGATTCGGCGGCACCTTCTGCCTGGTGCTCAGCTTTCTGTACATCGTGGGTTCGGTGGTTCTCCTGGCCATTGGGAGTCCCTGGGGATGGCGTCCGGACGCCATGGACCAATTCACCCCGGCTCTGGCGGCCACCGCGTGGACGGCATTTGTGCTGATCAGCATCCTCGCAGGCTGGCTGCCCCTGCGCCTGGGACTGCGCAAGGTGGCGGTGACGGAACTTTGAATGGCACCGGTGGGCAGGTGGGCAGGTGGGCAGGCGGGCAGGTGGGCAGGTGGGAAGCGACTCGCCTTCTCCCCTGCAGGCCTTCCGGCCTGCTCACCTGCCCATGTCTCTCCCCTCCTCCGCCGCCGAGAACGGGTCGCCGCGGAAACCCGCGCTTTCCATCCCGGGGGGCTTATGCGACAGAGTCCGCAAAAGATTCGCCGGAGGTCCCGGCTGATGCCTTCTTTCCTCCGATGAAACCCCTGCTACTTCCGCACCTGCTGACGGCGCTCCTGGCGACCGCAGTCGCCATCCCGGCATCCGCCCAATCCGTCGGGCGCATCCGCAAATCCCTGGACAAGGCGACCGGAGGAGCCACCAAGGCCGCCACCCCGTCGACCCCAGCCCCGGCTGGCGGCGCGCCGGCAGCCTCATCCCAGGCCCAGATTGCCGCCAATGAAGCCGCCGCCAACAAGCGCAACAAGGCAGCGCAGGTCGGTGTCGACAGTCGGGTGATCACCTTTCTAAAGCAGCGGGTCGAGGAGGGCTCAGTGGACGCGCCCGTGGACCTCGCCAAGCGTTATGAGGAGGGAAAGGGCGTCGAGGCGGATCCAGTCGAAGCCCGCCGGCTCTACACACTCGGAGCAGAGCGGGGCAACGAGGAGGCCAAGGTCTGGTTGGAGAATAACCCCGCGCCCGAGAAGCCTCCGACCGAAGCGGCCCCCGTCGATCCGAACCCACTGAAGTCCGTCCCACCCGCCCAGGAGAAAACCGACGCACCCGCACCCGCACCCGCGCCCAACCCAGCCCCCGCCACGCCCGCACCAAAACCATGAATTTTCCGTGGAAGGGCAAACGCAGCGAAGGCATTGAGTTTCCGTTCGTTTCAACGTTGGATGGCCGCCGGAGTGTGAACACGTGCGGAATCCCCCCTGTTGCATGGTGACCCCCCACTTTCCGGGAGAAGGCGAGGCAGGGTCGGAACGAGTGGAAGCGCTGGCGCGTATTCCGTTGCTGGTCCGTGCCGCGCGCCGGTTCCGGGTGCCGGCAAGACGCTCGGGACGTTCGTCGTCCGCCGACCAGCCGCCCCCCCACCGCTGGACCGCCGCCTATCGGTTGGTCGACTGGGCGACCCAGTTGTTGCTGGGCGGGGTCGCCCTGCTCCTGGTGACCTTCCGCCACCAGGCCCCTGCGCAATGGCCCTGGATCGTGGCCGGCCACCTGTTCCTGATGGCCGCGGTGCATGGCTTGGTCACCGCCGTCGCCCGGGGTTCGGCGAATCCGGCCGTGCGCTTCCTGCGCGAGGCGTATCCCATTCTCTTCTACACGCTGTTCTTTAGGGAAACGGAACTGGTCAACCGGACCGTTGGGAATCCGCGGCTCGATCCTCACTTCCTCGTCCTGGAGCACCAGCTTTTCGGGACCCAGCCGAGCGTCGCCCTGATGAACGCCCTGCCCCAACTGTGGGTCAGCGAAATACTCTACGCGTCCTACTTCAGCTATTACGTCATGGTCGCCGGACTCGGCCTCTGGCTGCTGTGGCGAAACCGCGCCGCATTCCACCACTTCATTTCCGTGGTCACCTTTGTCTTTTATGGCTGTTACGTGTTTTACATGGCCGTCCCAGTGATCGGGCCCCGTCTCCTGTTCCGTCCGTCTCCCGAACGGGAATGGTACGCGGCAACCTATGCCGGCCTGCCGCCGCCCGCCTACCCCGACGCCGTGCAGCACGGGCCCTTCTATCACCTCATGGCCTTCATCTACCGCCATTTCGAGGCCATGAGTGCCGCCTTTCCCAGCAGCCACGTGGCGGTGGCCGTCACCACCCTGTGGTTCTCCTGGCGGTACGCCCGGCCCATTCGGTGGGTTCATGCCGTGATGGTCGTTTTACTCTGCGTTTCCACCGTCTACTGCCACTACCACTACGCCGTGGACGTTCCCGCGGGTGTTCTGGCCGCCCTGATGCTGATTCCCTTGGGGAATTGGCTCTACCTCCGTTGCGACCTCGCCGGCGGCCGGACGGCGGACATCGGATCCGATCCGTTGCCGCCGGGTTTACGCCCGCCCAGCGCCTTCAAATAGCGACCTCCGGGAACTCCAGGGCCGCGGTCGAAAATCCCAGGCACCCGGAACCCGGCGCTGACGTTCGTCTCCAAAAGTTTACGCCACCCGAATCCTCGCCTGCATCACTTGCGGGATTCGGGAACGCCGATAACCTCCATATCCGAAAAACCAAAGACGGATGACGGCCAACCACACGCCCCACGCTCACCCCCACCCTGAGCCCCACCACCGTCTTTTCAGTCTGCTGCGCCCCGACCAACGCGACATCGGGGTCATCCTCATATTTTCACTTCTCAACGGAATCCTGCTGATCGCCCAGCCGCTGGCCGTAGACGCGGTGGTCAACAACATCGCCTTTGGCGGGGAGCAGTCGGTCTACGTGCAGGCCCTGGTGATCATTTCCCTGGCCCTGTTCGTTTTCCTGGCGCTGATGGCCGTCATGCGGGTCGCGCAGTACTACGTGATGGAGATCATCCAGCGCCGCCTGTTCGTGCGCATGACGGCGGATCTGGCCTACCGGCTGCCGAACGCCTCGATGACCGCTCTGGAACGCACGCTGGGACCGGAATTGATCAACCGCTTCTTCGAGATCGTCACCATCCAGAAGAGCAGTTCCCTCCTCCTGCTGGAGGGGGTCAATCTCGCGCTGGCGACGGTCATTGGGTTGGTCGTGCTGGCCTTCTACCATCCCTACCTTCTGGCCTTCGCCCTGGTCCTGATGACCGGACTGGCCGTGGTGGTGGGACTTTTCGGACGCCGTGCGGTGACTACCAGCATTCAGGAATCGTATGCCAAGCACGCGGTGGTCGGATGGCTCGAACAAATCGCGCAGTTTCCCGTGCTGTTCAAGGGCACCGGGGCCGCCGGCCTGGCCTGCCGCAAGGCGGACGCCCTGGCCTGCGACTACCTGGACGCCCGCCGCAGTCACTTTCGAATCCTGCTGCGCCAGATCGCCGGGCTGCTCGCCCTTCAGGCGTTGGCGAGCGGGGTGCTGCTCACCCTGGGCGGAATTCTCGTGCTCCGTGGCGAACTCACCCTGGGTCAACTGGTGGCGGCCGAATTGATCGTCGGCGCCATCGTCGCTTCGGTGGCCAAAATGGGCAAACATCTGGAGGCTTGGTACGACGCCCTCGCCGCGGTGGACAAGCTGGGATACCTGGTGGACCTGCCCATTGAGGAATCCACGGGTGCCACGGTTCCCAAGGGGACAGGCCCCATGGAGGTTCAGGCGGTCCGGCTCGGGTTCGCCTACTCGACCGACCGACCGCTTCTGAAGGAACTTTCATTCCATTTTCCCTCCGGAAGTCGCGTCGCTGTCGTCGCCGCCGCCGGGTATGGTGCGAGCACCCTGCTGGACATCCTCTTCGCCCTGCGACCGATGCAGCAGGGCCAGGTCCTTCTGGACGGCGTGGATACCCGTGACTGGACGCTCAAGGCGCTGCGACATGAGGTGGCCCTGGTGCGGGGAACGGACATCGTCGGCGGCTCGATTGCCGAGAACGTCTCCCTGGGGCGGGACGGGATTGAGACCGAGGACATCCGGCGCGCCCTGTCTGATGTCGGGCTGTTGGAAACCGTGCTGCAGTATCCGGACGGACTCGGCACCCTCCTCGCCCCCGGCGGACGTCCCCTGTCGAGCACCGAGCGGATGCGCCTGATGCTGGCCCGGGCCATCATTGGGAAGCCACGCCTGCTGCTGCTGGATGAGTGTCTCGAGGGACTGGACCTTCAGGTGCTGGCCGAATTGGAGCCCTGCCTCTTCGACCGACGCAATCCCTGGACCCTGGTCCTGGTGACCCGGGATCCGGAGTTGATCCGACACTGCGACCAGGTTCTCACCCTCGGCGAGTGCCATCCCGGACGAGGCTCCGAAATGCCCCAGCCCCCGACTCCATGACTGCCGAACCCACCCGTATCGGTCCCGGCCATTCACCGGCCGTCCTCCCGGAGGCCATGCCTCTGCTCGACGAGCGTGCCCATTTCCACGCGATGCAGCGCGCCCAGTCCCCGCGCCGGATTCGCCAGCTCAGCCAGGGAATGCTCCTGGCATGCGCCCTCGCCTTTCTCGGACTGGCGTTCCTCCCGTGGCGGCAGTTCATCCACGGGACCGGACGCGTCGTGGCGTACAATCCACTGGAGCGCAGCCTCACGGTGGAAGCCCCGCTGGCAGGCCGGGTGGACAAGACAACGGTGCGGGAGGGGCAGGTGGTGAAACAGGGCGACGTCCTGTTCGAACTGATGGACAATGACCCGAATCTCCTGACCAACCTTGAGCAGCAACGCGAGTTCGCCAAGGTGCGGCGAAAGGCCGCTGGCGAACGGGTGGAATCGCTCTCCGCACAGATTGGGGAACTGGAGCGCTCGCTGCCCCTGGCGATGGAGGCGGCCGAGACCCGCCTGGACGCAGCGCGCTTTGCGGCGACCACGGCCGGACAGCAATTCACGCGGATCAAATCCCTGTTCGACGACCGGCGGGGACTGTCCTCCCAGCGGGACTTCGAACTGGCACAGTTGGAGCGAGATCGTACGGTCGCCGAACTGGCGCGGGCGGAGGCTGAACTCAAGCGGGTGGGGGTGGATCTGCGGGCCAGTCTCAGCAGCGCCGCAGCATCCCGCGACAGCGCGCGGGCGGATTTCGCCGCGGCGGATCAGGCGCTGGTCGCCCTCGACATCCAGGTCAGTCAGACCCAGCGACAACGTGTCCTCGCCCCGCGCAATGGCATCGTTTTCCGGGTCCAGGCCACCGAGGGAACCTTCCTCCGCGCCGGGTCCCCTCTCTGCACCCTCATCCCGGAGACCTCCGAGCGCATGGTCGAGGTCCTGCTGGACGGCAACGACATGCCGCTCATCCAGGCACGGGAAATCGATGCCCAGGGCGTTGTCCTTAAGGCCGGGAGTCCCGCGCGGGTGCAGTTTGAGGGATGGCCGGCACTGCAGGTCATCGGATGGCCCAGCATCGCGGTCGGTACTTTCGGAGGCGAGGTCGTGGTCGTGGATCCCACCGACAACGGCAAGGGCAAGTTCCGGGCCCTCATCGCCCCCAAGCCCGATGTGGTGACTCGCAGCAACGGCGAAACCCAGGTGCGCCAATGGCCGAATGAGCGGTGGCTCCGTCAGGGCGTACGCGCCAACGGATGGGTCCTGCTCCAACAGGTGCCCCTCTGGTACGAACTGTGGCGTCAGATGAACGGCTTCCCTCCTGTGCTCACCGAAGAACAAATCGGAGGCAAGAAATGAAGGTGCACCGGCTCCAACTCCGGCTCCGCCGGGGATTCGCCCTCCTGGGCATTGCGGTGCTTTCGGCGTGGATGCGCGCGACCTGCGGGGCCGCGACCGCCCCCTCACTCTCACTGCCCAGTCCGCTGCTGCTGGAGAACGTCCTCTTCTCTGTCACCAACCAGTACCCTCCGCTGCTCGCCGCGCTGATCGAACGCGACATCGCCGCCGGCCGGCTCAAAAGCGCAAGCGGTCCCTTCGATTTCAACGCCTTTGCCAAGCTGTTCGGCACCCCGATCGGTTACTATGAAACCGGCACCGGCGACATCGGCTTCGAACAGTTCACCGGCATCTGGGGCAGTACGGTGTTTGGCGGTTACCGCTACACCGGGGGCAACCGGCTTCCGGACTATTACTACACGCGGACCGAGGGCGCCGGCGAAGTCCGTTTGGGAATGGAGGTGCCGATCCTGCGCGACGGGTCCATCGACCGGCGGAGGGCCGCCCTGCTCAAGTCGCGCCTGGATCGGAAGATTGCCGATCCGGTCATCGCCCGACAGCAGCTGGACTTCATCCGCGCCGGTTCGGTGGCCTATTTCGGGTGGCTAGCCGCCGGTCAGCGATACTTCATCTCGTCCAATCTCCTGCAGGTCGCCAATGCCCGCACCACGGCACTGGACGACCAGTTCAAGTCGGGTCTGATTCCCCGGATTGTCCTGAAGGACAACCAGCGGCTGGTGGTCTCCCGCGAGCTGGCGCTGATCCAGGCGCGCCGGCGGTTCGAGGCCGCGGCACTGGCCCTGTCGCTCTTCTTTCGCGGTGCGGACGACGCCCCCATCGTGGCTCCCCTGGAGTGCCTTCCGCCCACCTTCCCCCTGGTCCCCGCCATCGATGAGGATCGCATGGGACTGGACATCGACAACGCTCTCGCCCTCCGTCCCGAACTGCGCCGGCTCAAACTCAGCCGGGAGAAACTGGAAGTGGACCGTCGACTCGCCCGCAATCAACTCCTGCCCAGCCTCAACGCCGGCATCACCGTGAGTCAGGACTTCGGCAAGGAGATCTACGTGGACAAGAGCGTCCCCGAACTCCAGGCGGGACTCGAACTCAAGGTGCCCCTGCAGCGCAGCGAGGCCAAGGGCCGCCTGGCGGAGGTCGACGGACTGCTCGATCAACTGTCCAACGACGAACGGTTTGCCCGTGACCGCATCCGCGCCGAAGTCCGCGACGCGTTTTCCGCCTATCTGGCCGCTTCGGATCAGACCCGGCAAACGCGCCTGAATGTGGAGCTGTCCCAGGAACTGCTCGCCGCCGAAGAGTCGCGTTTCCAACTGGGCGCGACGGACCTGCTCGCCCTTCAACTCCGTGAACAGGCGGCCGTGGATGCGAGAAACCTGGATGTGGATGCCGTCACCGAGGCCTTCCGTGCCCTGGCCGACTATCGGGCGGCGACGGCGGTGGATCTGAGTGGGTTCCGCGCGGTGGATCCCACACCAAACTGAATTCAGCGGCCCCGAAGCCAAAATTCCGTTCCGCCCGGCCCCGCTCCTGCTAGGATTCCGACCCGACTTCATATGGAAATCATGGAACTTCTCCGGGGCGTCCTGAAGGCCGCCGTTGAGGGTGGCGCATCCGACGTTCACATCAAGGTGGGCGCCCCGTTCGTCCTCCGCATCAATCGTCAACTCGTAGCCGTCGAGGCGCCGCATCCCACCGATCTCTGGATGAACTCGGTGGTGGAGAAGATCGTTCCTCCGCACGCCAAGAAGCGCATCGAGGAGGACCGCGAGGTGGACTTCAGCTACTACGAGCCCGGCGTCGGACGATTCCGCACCAACATTTTCCAGCAGAAGGGTTCCTTCGCCCTGGCCATGCGGTATGTGAAGACCCAGGTGCCCGGCTTTGATGAACTCGGACTGCTCCCGGTGCTCAAGGACATCGCCTCCTCCCACCGCGGCATCGTCCTGGTCGCCGGCACCACCGGGTCCGGCAAGTCTACCACGCTGGCCGCGATGCTCGAGCACATCAACGCCAACTTCAAACGCCACATTGTCACCCTGGAGGACCCCATTGAGTTCGTCTTCGAAGACAACCAGTCGGTGATCGAGCAGCGCGAGATCGGACTGGACACCGTGAGTTTCCAAAGCGGGCTCAAGCACGTCCTCCGGCAGGATCCGGACATCATCATGGTCGGCGAAATGCGGGACTCGGTGAGCTTCACCGCCGCCATGCAGGCGGCCGACACCGGACACCTGGTGCTGTCCACACTGCACACGCAGAACGCGTCCCAGTCCATCGGGCGCATCCTGGACTTCTTCAAACCCGACGAACGCGAACAGGTCCGCCGGCAGCTCGCCGGCACGCTCAAGGCCGTCATCTGCCAGCGCATGATCACCACCACCAACGGGGGCGTCACCCCGTCCCTGGAGATCCTCATCAACACGCCGACGGTGAGAAAAATGCTGGAGGAAAACCGCCTGGAAAAAATCGGTGCTGCGATCGAGACCGGACGCGACGACGGCATGCAGACCTTCAATCAGGCCCTGTACGACATGGTCAAGTCGCGCAAGATCACCGAGGCCGAAGCCCTCAGCAAGGCCAGCAACCCGCAGGCACTGGACATGATGTTCAAGGGCATCTTCCTCGACGAAGGGCGGCGCATCCTGTCCTGACACCACCGCCCCGAAAGGGGCGGAGTGTTCCGTTTCCAGTGTTCAGTGTTCAGGGGAGGGAGAAGACACGGTCGAAGCCACTTCATCCCTCATCCCTCGTCAGTCATCGGTCATCACTCATCACTCATCCTTCCTCCAAGCCCGTGGCGTCCCGCCGCAAAGTTCTGTTCGTGGACCATGCTCCCGGCCCCTTGGGGGGAGCCGAGGTCAATCTCGTCGAACTGCTGTCGCATCCTGCGGCGA
>JBDKKE010000092.1:0-11675 GCA_039796255.1 Verrucomicrobiota bacterium
TCTTCCTCCAATCTTTGGAAAACTACCCGAGCCGAACCGCGGGTATGAAATATCCGGGCTAGGCGATCGCCTATCGCCTATCGCCTGTCGCCTATCGCCTATCGCCTATCGCCTATCGCCTATCGCCTATCGCCTATCGCCTATCGCCTATTGGCTATTGGCTATCGGCTATCCTCAAAGGCGCCTCCGGCAACTCCAGTCGGGGCGCCACCTGATTCCTCAGCGGGTTGACTTCAAATTCCCCGGCCTCCACGCGTCCCCGCCAGTCGGCGATGAGGGACAGCGCGTGGGCGACGTCGAAACCGTCGTGCTGGTCGGGATACTTTCTGAGGTTGGTTTCCGCGAGAGTGTACAGGGCGACCGCCGGACGCAGGCGATCCTTTTGCAGATGGACGAAAGCCCCGGCGAGTTGGATGAGTCCCTTGTAAAAGGAGTAGTTGGCCCCCGTCTTCCCCTGGGCAAGCCAGAGCTCCTCCAGCACATCGTGCGCCTCGTAAAACCACTGGCGGTTGAAGCATTCGAAGTAGCCCAGGTAGTGCGCATCCCGGTCCCGCCCCTGCTGCCCGGCGATCAATTCGGCGATCTTCGCTGACTTCTTGCTCACCCGGAGAGGCTCAAAGCTCAGGGAGCAAAGTTCAAGCGGGTGTTCCGAAAGACGTTCCCCAGATTCGCTCCCCTCCCGTCCCGCTTGCGCCGCCGCGATCCGCCGCCAGACCAATCGGTGACCGCCGGGGCACCTGTGAGGAGGCCACTCATCGGGAAAATCGGCTGGCAATTCCCCCTTTCTTGGGGACAGCGTTGCCACTCACCCCAAGATCGCCGCCGGGTTTCACTCCGCTCGGGCCTGTCCGTCCGACCGGATCGCCATCTGTCATCCCCACCCCACGTTTCGATGCCCCCTACTCACCGCTCCCTGCTCTCCGTCGCTGTCACCCTCCTCCTGCTCCTGGGCTTTGGCGCCACTGCGGCTGACGCCAAGCTGGATCCCACCGGCACCTGGACCTGGAGCTATACCGGCCAGGACGGTCAGAGCCGGCAGAGCACGCTCAAGCTCAAACTGGACGGCGAAACCCTGACCGGCACTGTCTCCGGCCGAAACGGTGAAACCGCCATCGCCGGAGCCAACCTCAAGGGTGACGACATCTCCTTCACAGTCACCCGGGAGTGGAACGGCAACAAGATGGTCCAAAAGTACTCCGGCAAACTCACCGCCGACTCCATCAAGGGAAAAATTGCGTTCGAGCGCAACGGCGAGGCGCAATCGCGCGACTGGGATGCCAAACGCGAAGCGGCCAAGAAGTAACTCCCCACGGCGGCCGTCCGACCCACTTTCCTGAATCACGGGAAGCCCCCGTTCAGGGCTGCCGAATCACCTGCATGGCAACACCCGACTCCGCCTGGATCGCCCAACCCGTCCAGGCTCTTCTGATTCGCGACCTGTTAATCCGGGTGCGCTCCTGGGCTCCGACCCAGACGATCCACTACCGCGAGCTTCGCGAACTAAACTACGTCGAATTCCTGGAGCGCGTCCATCGCCTTGCCAGCACGCTCACCCGACTGGGGGTGAAGGCAGGGGATCGGGTGGGGGTCCTGGATTGGGACAGTCACCGCTATCTGGAGCTGTTCTTCGCCGTCCCCATGCTGGGCGCAGTGCTGCACACCGTAAACGTGCGACTCGCTCCCGAGCAGGTCCTGTACACCCTCGGGCACGCTGAGGACTCCGTCGTGCTCGTCCATCCCGACTTTTTCCCGCTGGCCGAAGGTCTCGCCCCGCGACTGAGCCGGGTCCGCACCTGGGTGACGCTGTCCGACAACGGATCGCCTCCGGCAACTTCCCTGCCCTCGGTCGGCGACTATGAGGCCCTGCTCACGACAGGCGATCCGACCTTTGCCTTTCCCGATCTGGATGAAAACACCGTCGCCACTCTGTTCTACACCACCGGGACCACCGGTGAGCCCAAGGGCGTCTACTTTACCCACCGCCAGATCGTCCTTCACACGCTGGCGGCCGGACTCGCCTTCGCGATCCATCACCGCCCTTTCTCCCTGTCCGCGGATGACGTCTACCTGCCGTTGACGCCGATGTTCCATGTGCACGCCTGGGGCTTCCCGTACCTCGCCACGATGCTGGGGCTGAAGCAGGTGTATCCCGGGCGCTTCGAACCGCAGCGCCTGCTCGGACTCCTGGCACACCACCGGGTAACCTTCTCCCACGGAGTCCCGACCGTCCTTCAAATGCTGCTGCACCACCCGGACAGCGCCTCCGTGGACTGGGGCATTCTCAAGCTGGCCATTGGCGGGGCGCCCCTGCCGCGCGGGCTCGCCCAGGAGGCTGTGGACCGGGGAGTCCGGATTCTCGGCGCCTACGGCATGTCGGAGACCTGTCCCATCGTGGCCGCGTCCCATGTGAAGCCGCCGGGAAGCGGACCGGAAGACCGGATGGCCGATCCGCTTGGGGTCGTCACCCGCACCGGATTTCCGATCCCGCTCGCCGAAGCAGGCATCATGAATCTCCGTGGTGAACTGCTTCCACCCGGTCGCGAGCATCTCGGCGAACTGGTGCTGCGCGCCCCATGGCTGACCCACGGTTATCTCAAGCAACCCCAGGAAAGCGCGAACCTTTGGAGAGGGGGCTGGCTGCATACCGGCGACATCGCCTATCGCGATGACGACGGATACCTCCGCATCACGGACCGCCTGAAGGACGTGATCAAGATCGGCGGCGAATGGATCTCCACCCTCGAACTGGAGAACGCGCTCAGCCAGCATCCGGCCGTGCGGGAGGTGGCAGTGGTCGGGGTGCCGGATCCCAAATGGGACGAACGACCGCACGCGGACGTCGTGCTGCGGGAAAACCTGCCGGAGGAGGTGACTCCCAGAACTCTGATCCGATTCCTCCATCAGTTCATCGACGCCGGCACCCTGCACCAGCGGGCGATCCTGACCCAAATCCGCGTGGTGACCGCCATTCCCAGGACCAGCGTGGGCAAGATCGACAAAAAGGCCATGCGGGCGGCGCTGGGTCGCGGGTAATTCCCACTACGCAACCCAATCCGGAACGCTTTGAGCGATCTGCCACAGCATCCGGTCCAGCCTCAAAGCAGCGCCTTCGGCCGGACTGCGCGTATTGAGCACGGCGGCCCAGGACATTCCGCTCTGGGTGTGCACCATCAAGCTCATGGTTCCCGGCAGGCTGCCGCTGTGCCAGGCGTTGCCGACACGGTTTACCGCCAATCCGCAGCCATAGCCCGGATTGGCCGTCGTCCCGGTGGTCATCACGCTCAGACTCTCCGACTGCAGAATCGGGAGTGCTCCCTCTGGATCCTTGGGCGAGAACAGGCAGGCCATAAACCGGGACAAATCCGCAGCGGTCGCGATCCAACCGCCATGTGAATCCATGCGAAAAATGGGAATGCCATAGGGATCCCCATCGTCCTGACCGTAGTAGTGGACTTCGTTGGGAGCCGCACGGTGGGTGCCGATCCGCATGTCGTGAATACCCGCCGGACGCAACACGTGCTCCCGGACGAACTGGGGATAGGGCAGGCCGCCGATCCGCTCAATCACCCGACCGAGCAGGCAGTATCCGAAGTTGGAGTAGGCGTACTTTTCGCCCGGAGGATGCTGCAGAGGATGCGTACGCAGGGTCCAGGCGATGAGTTGATCGTGGTCCAGTCCGGGTCTCTCGAACATCGGGTCATCGCCCGAGTTATCCCAGCCGCCGCAGGTGTGGGTGAGCAGTTGGTGAACGGTCACGACGTTGAGCCATTCCGGCTGCAGTCCCAGCACCGCGAACTGATGCAGGACTCCCCCCGGCGCAAAGATCCGATCCTGCAGATGCATCCGACCGTCCTCCACCAGAAGAAGGATGGCCGCTGCGGTGAAGGCCTTTGAGTCGCTGGCGATACGGAACAGGCTGTCCGGTTTCACCGCACGGTGACCAGAGCGGTCGGCCTCGCCAAAGCAGCCGTCCCAGAGGGCCGTCGCGCCGCGCCGGAAAGAAACCTGCATTCCGGGCACCGAAAATTCCGTCATGAACGCCTGCACCAGGGCGGGAGCGCTGGTGGGCGTCTCGGCCGGCAGTCGTCCGTGCAGGGACAGCGCCAGTGCGGCCAGCATCCCCTGCCTCAGGAACCCGCGACGCGATCCCGCGGGATCCGCGCTGGAACTGGAATTGAAGATGGGCGGAATCAAGGGCACCCGAAGACTCCCCTTCCGCACCTTGCGAATCAATGCTGTGCCGGTCAGGGTTCACCTACCAAAAGCCCATTCATGAATTCTCCCATCCTATGGTCCAGCCTGATGGGCGCAATCTGCCTTACCGGTTGCGCCACTTCTCCCGAGAAGGAGCATCAGGTAGTCACTGAAATCATTTCCGATCCCCCCGGAGCCCGCATAGAGGTTAACGGGAACTATCTCGGGGATGCCCCGCTCACCACCAAGATTCGCCACCATCCATCTGACAAAGTGGTGATGGGAATGGTGACGATCCGCGCGCTTCCGAGGGCCGAGGGTCAGTACGTCCAGGTGAAAATCTTTCGGGGACCCCAATATCCGTTTGATCCCCATCGAGACGTGGTCCCGGAACGCTTATTTTTCGACATGAAATTGAAGCCGACCGAGGGGGCTGTCGAGGGAGCGGCTCAACCGCGATAGCGGATGCGTCGCACGCAAGGGGCCCATTCGATCACCCTTTTGGCCCCACCGGCGGCCGCATCGGACTGCTCGAAACGCCGTATCGGGAAAGCTCGGAGGGTTTACCCCTCGCCTAAAATGACTTCCGGGAAGATCCGATGCTTGCGGATCCGGCGCGAAAACATGACGAATATTCATGGGACTCTCCCGGGGCGAAGGACATTTCCATCGCCTTCCCCGGGCACGCCTCCCTACGTTCCGCGCCCATGATGCCTATTCGCATTCCCTCCCTTTCGCCCGGTCACCGGGGAAGCCACTCCCTTACCCCCCGCACCGGAGGTGTCTTGTGAGCCAGGTGCACCTGATCGGAGGCGAGAAGGGCGGCGTCGGAAAGTCGGTCGTCGCGCGCGTGGTCGCCCAGTACCTGATCGACCGCCAGATCCCCTTCGTCGGATTCGACACCGACCGTTCGCATGGTTCCCTGCTGCGCTTCTACGGCGACTACGCCTCCCCGGTGGTCGTGGATCGCTATGAGAGTCTGGATGCCGTCATCGAGGCGGCGACTGCAGATCCCAACCGGCGCGTGCTGGTGGACCTGGCGGCGCAAACCCATGAGCCGTTGGTGAAGTGGATGGACGAATCCGGCGTGCTGGAAATGGTCGGGGAACTGGGAATCAGCCTCCACTACTGGCACGTGATGGATTCCGGAAAGGATTCCGTGGACCTGCTCACGCGCCTGCTCGACCGCTTCGAGGCCCGGCTGAATTACGTCATTGTGCTCAATCAGGTTCGTGGAGACCGCTTCGACATTCTGGAAGCCTCCGGACAACTCGAGCGTGCCCGCCATCTCAATGCCCGCATCCTGCCGTTGAGGAAACTGCACGAGGCGGTAATCACCAAAATCGATGCCGGCAGCACCAGTTTCTGGGCGGCCCGGCACAAGAGTGAGACGGAGGTCAAAGGTCTGGGGCTCTTGGAGCGCCAGCGAGTCAAGGTGTGGCTCCAGAATGCCTACGCGCAGCTGGACGCACTGGAAATCTGACTCCCGCCATTCCGCGACATTGAACGGCGGGATTCCGCCTGGACCACACTCCTGACTCACGGATGCGGAATCAGTCGCCCCTCGCGCTGATGCGGTTGTCTGGACGAAGTCCGAACCGCTTTCCCCTCTCTTTCCCTGCGGCTCTTTTGCTTGAAGGCGAATTAGAATGAACGATTCCGATGGATTGGGGAGAGAGCCTTCGTCGACCGCGTTGGGCGTGTGGAGTCGCCACCAACCGGTGAGCAGCGACGCGCACCGACCCAGGCGAGAGCGCGTGCGCTCCCCAGAGAATCAACGGCATGGATCCGTCTAAGTTTTCCAATGGCAGCTTGCCGAGACACGGGTGAACCGGGTCTGCTGTGGGGCGGCATGACGCAGGGTCCCGAGGTTTCCCGTCCCCCCTCCTGGTTGACAACCCGGCTGGCAAAAGCGCCGACACCCATTTTCGTCACCGTCGCGATTGCGGCCGCGTTCTCCACCTACTTCGCGATGTACGCCTTCCGCAAACCCTTCGCGGCGGCAACCTTCGAGGGCCAGTACTTCTTCGGCACCCACGTCGCGCTCAAGACCGCCATCGTCATCAGCCAGATCATTGGCTACGCGCTGTCCAAATACATCGGGATCAAGGTGTGCTCCGAAGTCACGCCCGCACGCCGGGCCCGGCTGCTCATTGGACTGGTCGTCTGGGCTCAGGCGGCGCTGGTGCTCTACGGGTTCCTGCCCGACAACTGGAAGTTCATCGCCATCTTCCTCAATGGACTCCCCCTCGGGATGATCTGGGGACTGGTGGTGTGGTACCTGGAAGGCCGGCGCACTTCGGAACTCCTGCTCGCCGGACTCAGTCTGTCCTATATTCTGGCCAGCGGCGTGGTGAAGGATTTCGGACGTGCCCTCATGGCCGGCACGGTGGGCTCCTGGTGGACGGCCATTCCGATCATCGGTCCGCTGATCGGCGGTGCCCTCGGCAAAGTGAGCGAGGGCTGGATGCCAGCGGCCGCGGGATTCCACTTCCTTCCCGTGTTCCTGGTCTCCGTCTGGCTGCTGAACCAATTACCGCGCCCCAGCGCCGACGACGTCGAGGCCCGGGTGGAGCGTGAACCCATGCAGGGTGCGGACCGGCTCGCCTTCGTCCGCCAGTTCGCCTTCGGACTCACCTTCCTGTGCGTGGCCTACTTCTTCCTGACCGCCTACCGCGACTTCCGCGACAACTACCAGGTCGAGATCCTGGACGGCCTCGGCTATCCCTATAAATCCAACAAGGCGATCATCTCGCAGGCGGAAACCATCGTGACCTTCGGCGTCATGGGGGTGCTGGCGTTGCTGAATGTGGTGAAGGACAATCGGCGCGGGCTGATGTGCGCCTTTGTCATCATGGCCGGCGGCGTCGCACTGCTGGGGGTTTCGACGGCCCTGCTCCAGGCCGGATGGCTGAACGGATTCTGGTGGATGACCCTGACCGGGCTTGGCTCCTACCTGGCGTACGTCCCCTATGGCTCGGTGCTCTTCGACCGCCTGATTGCCTCCACCCGCGTGGTGGGCACCGCCGTCTTCGCCATCTATCTTGCCGACGCCATCGGATACACCGGATCCGTCGGAGTTCAACTCTACAAGGACCTGGTGGCAGGAACGGTTTCGCGGCTCGGATTCTTCATCAACTTCACCTGGTTCATGAGTGGCCTCGGCCTGGTGTGCCTTGTGTCGAGCGCCGCCTACTTCTGGAAGCGCACCCGACAGGCGTAGTCTCCGGCGGAACGGGCGATTCCTCCGCCCGAAGAACATCACCGCTCCTTCACTTCACCCCCCGGTCAATCCACCATCCGCTGGGTCTGGGCGCTGAGGGCGGCGGAAATCTTGGCTTCGGTCTCCTGCAGGTGCGCCTTGGTCGTCGGATCGGTCACCGCCGCCGCCGATGCCTTCGCCTGAGCCCCCAACTGAACCAGGCTGGCGCGAGCCAGTGTGGAAGCGTCGTCCGGGGCGGATTCCCCGCCATGAACGCGCAGCGTCAGACGCAGGAGATGACGCAGATGCTCCCGCTGAAGGTTGCGGCGGGTGCTGCTGATGGCGGTTGGCGTCTTCAGCTCGGTCCAGAGGGTCTGATCCAGCGCCGCAAACAATTCCGCCATGGAGAACACTTCCTGGCCCGAGGCGCGACAGAGCACCTCATTGTCGAGCACCCGGTCGAGCACGATGGGATTCAGCACCCGTTCCAGCGCTGTGGCCTGAACGCTGAGCACCAAGTCATGCCAGGGATAGTCCAGCCGCTGGGTGCCGCTGAAAAAGGCATCCAATCCCCCCAGACCGTACATCCGCTCGGGGGCCAGCTTCGCCATCAGCGCCGCCGGCGGTCGGTAGGCGGCATCGGCGAAGATCTCGTCCGCCAAAAAGGCCAGCGCCTCGCGCTGCTTCGCGGCCGGGACTGGATCCAGCGGCGGACGCCCTCCAGCATCGCCGGCCCGGGAGCGCGACAACCGGACGCCGCCCACGAATTTGGACGCGATCCCGGCGCTGTTCTGCAGTTCTCGAAAGCTCCGGTTCAGCACCCGTCGAAGCACCTGGTAGCCGTCGCCGGACGCCACCAAGCGCTGTTCGGCGTGCGCCCACAACTCCCGCACCAGCGCCAATTGCCGGCGCTCGAACGCCAGCGGATCCGCCGAGGCGTCAAACTGGTTTACGTACGGATCCAGCGCATACGGCGAGAAGGTTCCGAGGGCATCCTCATCCGTGGCATAGGCGAGAAGCGGTTCCCCGGCCCGGGAGGCAATCGCCTTCAACTCCGCCTCCTCCGTGTCCGGTGTCAACGAACGATAGGCATACTCGATGGCCCATAAATCATAGGGACCGAGCACTGTCGGCACAAAGTCCCCCTGCTTCTCCCCGGGCAGCGCCACCACCAGCGGATTGTAGTCCATCACCGAGGACGACTGCCCCACGGTGTGGGTCCGGTTGGTGTTCATCAGATCGGAGGCCTCCAGATTGGCGCTGGCGCGGAAGTTATGCCGGAGACCGAGCGTATGTCCGACCTCGTGGGCAACCACCTCCACCAGGTATTCGCGGATCAAGCGGTCGGTGACTTCCGGAGCGGTGCCCGGACGGACCGCCAGCACCGAGGCCGCAAAACCCGCCTGCTGCGCCGCATCCACGGCGTAGGTGCAGCTGACCGCCTGTCCGCGGCGCCACTGGGCGGTGACCTGGACCAGACGGGAAGTTGCCGGCGGAAGGACAGGCTCGATGGTCTCCTCGGCGCTGCGCCGGACGCTCCGGACCATGGCCTCACTGAAGCCGATGTCGGCATCGTAGATCTCCCCGGTGAACGGATTCGCACGCGAGGGCCCGATGGCGAATCCGGCGTCCACTCCAGCGAACCACCGGATGGTATTGTACCGCGTATCGGCCGGATCCCAGGTGGCGTCGTCCGGCATCTCCCGGCACTCGATGGCATTGGTGAACCCGATCCGCGCAAAGGCGGTGTTCCACAGCAACACTCCCTCCCGGAAGGCGGGGCGATACTCGGGGGGAATGGTGTTCTCCAACCAGAAAACAATCGGCTGCTTGGGTGGGGAAACCGCCGCCGACGGATCCTGCTTCTCCAGCCGCCAGCGATGCACATGACGACGGTAGGGAGACTGCGGACGGTCGCTGGTGAAGTCCTGCTGGAGGCTCAAGAAGTGGCCAAGGCGCTCGTCGGCCTGGCGCGGACGAAATCCCGAGGAAGGGCGCAGCGCGCTTAATTCATACTTCACCACCAACGGAATGGAACGGGGGTCCGGCAGGGCGGCGGAGCTCACTTTGGGATTCCCGGTGAGGTAGTGCAGATGCAGGTCGAACAGGGCGTTCTCGGAAAAGGTGCGGATGGGGCCAAAGTAACTGGATCCCTTGTCGAAGTTGAATCCCCCGGGCGGATACGCGTCGTTCAACTGCGCCGCATAGCCGTTGAAATCGTTGAGGAACAGTTCCCCGGCATCCACCAGTATACTTTTCCGTTCCGGGTGCGGAGCGGACTGGATTTTCACCGTCCCAGCGATGCTGTCGCCGAAGGACTGGCGGACGGTGCGTTCCGCGGCCGTGCCGGCATCCGCTGTGAAGGTCGGATTCTTGATCACCCACTGCACCTGTTTGCCAATGCGCCGGAACTGGCAGGGGAAATTGCCCCCCATCTGCGACGAGTACAACCCGCGCTCACCGGTACCGCGCTCCTGCGTCGATGAAAAGAGAAAGACGGTGTCCCACTGGTTGGTCTGGATCTCCAACAGGACCCGCGTCGGATCGTTGGTCGCCCGGTAGACGATGAACAATCCGTTGGTCATCGCCTCCAGTCCCTTGACGATCTCCGCAAACGGCTTGTCGTCGTCCTTCTTCTCTGCGTCCTTGGCGGTCGCTTCGGCCTTGGATTTCAGGGGACGCAGCTCAACGCCGCGCATCGGTCCGTCGAGTCCGGGCAGAAGCTCCGGTGACCCCACCGTCTCCTGGGCAAGTGCCCGGCCAGACACCTCCAGCAGCAACAGGACAGCGACAACGCAGCGAAGCATGACCAACGATGGCGGCGTCCGGACAAAAGTCACGGCGAGGATTCCGCGGGCTTTTTCCCAGCGCCCTCCTCCGACTACTCGACAATCTTGGGCACCACGAAGAGTCCGCCCGCCTTGGACGGTGCATTGCGCATCGCGTCTTCGTGGGACAAGGGCTCGGTGGCCACGTCGGGACGGGTCACATTGACCAGGGGAAACGGATGGGCGGTGGGTTCCACGCCGGAGACATCCACTTCCTTGAGCTTCGCGACATACCCCAGAATGGCTCCCAACTGCCCACCCAACCGGTGTTCCTCGTCAGGGGTCAGTTCGATGCGGGCCAGCTTGGCGACGTAATGAATGTTAAAGTCGGACATGACGAATCAGGAGCGAGGACTCCGCCGCGAAGGAACTTCAATCCTCGCCAAACTTGTTCAACACCAGGGTGACCAACTGCTCCAGGGCCCGGTCGGATCCCTCGCCGCTGCAGATGATGCGCAGGACGCTGCCGGGTCCCGCGGCCAGCATAAGCAGGCCCATGATGCTCTTGCCGTTGATGGTCTCGTCGTCCTTCTCGATCCACACGTCGCAGTCAAAGCTGCTGGCCAGTTTCACGAACTGCGCCGAGGGACGTGCATGGATCCCGAGTTGGTTGCAGACGGTGACTTCACGCGAAACGGACGGTGATTTATGGATGCTGGTTACGCTCACTCGCTCTGGCAGCATGAAATCAACGCCCTGCATTTGCCAACCCTGGAAACTGGGAAAATGACTCAGGAGGCCGTTGGGGGCAGCGGTCTCCGGCCCGAGCCATGGCTCACGGAGCCCCGCCCGCCGTCACCGCCGCCGGCTTGACCGGGACGGGATCATCGGCGGCGTCGAAGAAGCCGATGAACATTTCGTCCCAGGACTGCTCCCCGAAATGGACACGCTTGGAAGGATCAGGATTGGACGGATTGCGGGGCGAGTTATCAAAGGCGCCGGTGACCACCAGCCAGGCTCCGGCCGGCACATGAAGTGGCTCCGCCAGTTGGTAGCCCAACTGCCACTTGAAGTCATACCGCGGCACGTGCAGCAGAGTTTCCCGGCGTCCGTCGGGAAGCAGCAGTTCGAAGCGCATCCACTTTCCGCGGACATGCATGTGGGGCATCAGCTTGTAGAGAGTCGCCGGCTTCTCGAAGGCATAGGTGGCCACGTGGCGCGCCTCGTCACTGCCCGGAGGGATATTGATGTCCGGCTCCACTGCCGCCCGGGTTTCGGCCAGGTACGGCTGAGATCCGGGCACAAGGTAAAAGGCCATCTCCGTCTGGTCCGTCTGCTCCGAGCCGCAGGTGGTGTAATGCATCTCCATGGTCAGTTTCGCATTGGCCGGAAGGTGATTGGCGACTCCGGCCGGGTAGCGCAGCGGAGGAAATCCCGGAGCCCATCCGTAAAGATGCACCCCCTTGCCGGTGCCGCTGTCCGGACAACCCGGCCACTGCGCGTAAAGAATG
>JBDKKE010000093.1:0-2536 GCA_039796255.1 Verrucomicrobiota bacterium
CGGCGACCCGCTGCCGCACCTCGACCAGGGGCTTCACCACCTCCAACTGCACCACCGCCCAGTCCGGCTTCTTGCGGTCCCGTCGAAACTCCAATCGCATCATCCGCGCCCGCTCGCGGGCTCCGGCAACCCCCGCGCTCAGGTCGGGCGAATCCACCAGTTCCTCCACCTCGCGAAGACGATCCGACCACGGGGCAAAATTTCCACCCGTCAACGGCCCGCCACCGCCGCCCCCGGTCCGGTCCCTCTCCCCCTCGTTGCCGCCGCCAGCCAGCATCTCGAGATTCGCGCCCGCCTGTCCGCCTACCTGTCCGCCCGGCTGGGACGAAGGCGAAGGTGAGCCGCGCTGCGGTGTCCCGCTCCGTCCCGAAGTGGGGGATGGGGATGACGGCGACGATGACGCCTGTTCGCCTCGCCCGGATGGCTCGCCGGGTTGCCCTGATTGTCCCTGGCCGGGCTGCCCCCTCTGCTGGGACTGCTCCGCCGGCTCACCCGCATTGCCCGCATTGCCCGCATTGCCCGCATTGCCCGCTTGTCTCGGCTCTGCGACTTGCGCTGACTGTCCCGGCGCGCTCTGTAATTCGTAGCGGTTGGTCGGCGATAGCGTCAGCGCATTCGTTTCACCGCGCCGCAGAGCCCCAGCGCCGGGGGAAACCTCGGGCTCCGGCGCCATTTCCCGCTGGAGCTCGGCGGTCAGGGCATCGAGCTCCTCAGCCGCCCGGCGAAGGGCCCCGGTGTCGTCTCCCAGCACACTTTCGGCTGCCCGCTCCACGCCCTCGCGGAACTGGCTGATCCCCGTCCGGGCGCGCTCCTCGGCCCGGTCCGCCTGGGGAAGATTGCCCTGACGCAGGAGTTCGGCCGTCATTTCCAGCGTCTGCCCGCCCTGCCCTGCCGTCTCCTGAAGATGCTCGTAAAGTTTCTGGGAAAGCTGACCGCGGTCCAAAAGGTCCTGTTGAAACTGCTTCACCCCGCCGGCGTCCTCCTGCTCAAACCGTCTCAAGGTGTCGTAGAGTTTCTGCGACAGCAGGGGTTCGGCATTCTCCGCCAACTGGGAGACCTGCGTGGCCCGATCGACCAGGTTGGTCAACTGCGCCCGCTGCCGGGCCAGGTCCTCAACGAGGTCCTTACGCTCTGGGGACTCACTCAGCGTCTTGCGACCGGGCTCCCGCGCGTCATCCAGCTTGCGGGACACCTCCTCCTGCTGGCGGGCCAGATCCCGGGCCTCGCTGCGAAGCTTCTGCAGATCCTCGGCAAACTGGCTCGCGCTCTCCTTTCGCAGGGTGTCGCGCATCTCTTCCAGTTGCCGCTGCGCGCGGGTACCGGACGCCACCGCCTGTCCGGTCTCTCCCTGCTGGGCGGCCTCCGCGGCCCGCTGGATCTCCTGCCGGGTCTGCTCCAGATCCCGACGTTCCTCGGCCATGCGCGACTGGTTCTCCGGACGCTCCATGCGTTGGCGAAGTTCATCCACATCGGCGAGCATCTCGCGCTGTTCTTCCTGCAGGCGCTTCAACTGGCGCTTCGCCTCCTCGCGTTCCGCCTCGCTGTCGGCCTCCTTCAGCGCCGTCTGCACTTCCTTCATGCGCTCATTGAGATCCTCCTGCCGTTGCGCCAGTTCCTTCAACCGATTGAGCACCTGCAACTGCTCGCGCTGCTCGGGATCCTGCTGGGTCTGCGCCTGGGCCTGACGCTGGGTCTCATAACGATCCTCCGCCTGTTTGAGATCCAATTGATCCAATTGGCGCTGACCGGCGGATTCTCCACCGCCCCCGCCCTTCTGGTTGCGGGCCCGCGAGACCGACGTCTCACGCGCGGACATCCGGAGCAGCGCCTGGTAGGCCGCCTGTTCGGACACCAGGGCCGGTGCCAGCGCAGCGCGTGCCTCGCCGGCGTCGGTCAGGTGGTCCAGTGCCTGCTTCATCGCCTGAGTGACAGCCCGCCAGTCTCCGGCACGGCCCGAGGTCCCGGCCTCCTCCAGTTCCCCCTCCGCCCGCTCCAGCGCCTGCGCCTGCGACTCACGCACCACGGAGGCGTCGGAGGCATAGGCGCTCTTGGCTCCAGGCTGCCGCTGCAACTTCCAGGTCGCGTTGATGATCTGCTTCTGCAGCTCGGCGAGGCGCGTGGCAGGCGTCCCCTGCTGCTGGTCTTCCCCCTCGCCGGACATCGCCTCCGCCTCGCGAAAAATTTCATCAAAGGGACGCACCTCCGCAAAATGGAGATCCCCCTCCGTGCGGCGCACCTGGCCATCGGGACCGATGTCTTCCGCCCACACATACCAGGACACCAGATCGTCTGGACGCGCCCCCATCTCTTCCAGCCGGAGGCGGTGATCAAACGAGCGCTTGTCGTTGGACGGCACCGCGGTTCCGAGTTCCACCAACTCGGTCTCCCCCGCTGCCCGCGTGAAGGCGAGTCCATAGCGCGGAACGCCGAAGTCGTCCCAGACCGTGCCGGAGAACAGCACCTCCTGCAGGGCGGATGGACGCAAATCCCCCCTGGGTGTGAGCAGCTTCAATTCGGGCGGCCGGTTGGACAACGC
>JBDKKE010000094.1:0-9671 GCA_039796255.1 Verrucomicrobiota bacterium
CTCTTCCTGCAACGGAACGTCCGCGCACGGACCCGGGAACTTGCCACGGCGAAGGAAGCGGCCGAGGCCGCCAACCGCGCCAAGTCCAACTTCCTGGCCAACATGAGTCATGAGATCCGCACTCCGATGAACGGGGTGATGGGAATGACCCAGTTGCTCCTGGATTCCGAACTGCCGGAGGTTCAGCGGAAGCAGGCGGAGACCGTGCTGGAAAGCACCTCCGCCCTGCTTAGCGTGGTGAATGACATTCTCGATTTCTCCCAGGTTGAAGCCGGACAGTTAACCCTTCGGCCCGAAACCTTCGACCTCCCTCACCTGCTCGCCGGAGTCATCGGACTGCTTGGCACCAGGGCCGAATCCAAAGGAGTCGAACTACGGTTGGATGTCGCCGGAGATGTCCCTGCCCAAATTCACTCCGACAAGTCGCGCCTGCGGCAAATCCTGATCAACCTCGTCGGCAACGCCGTCAAGTTCACCGATGCCGGATCCGTTTGCCTTGCGGTGTCGGTTCGGCGACTCAACGATTCAACGCAGGAAATCCGCTTCATGGTGCGGGATACTGGAATTGGCATCGATTCGGAGAACCGACAACGCCTCTTCCGCCCCTTCGGTCAGGTGGATGACAGTTCGACCCGCACCCGCGGCGGCTCCGGACTGGGACTCGTCATCTCACAACGCCTGGCGCAAATGATGGGTGGGGACATCACCTACGACAGTGAGCCAGGAAAGGGCTCAACCTTCATAGCGACCATCCACGCCCCAGTAGTCGCACCTTCATCGTCATCACCATCGCCCGCAGCGGCCTCGGAGAACCCCTCAACGAGTCCTCCCGCGAAGAAGCCTCTTCGGATCCTGGTGGTCGAGGATCATCCGGTGAATCAAAAACTGGCGACCCTGATGTTGAATCGTTTGGGCCATGAAGTGTCGCTCGCAGCCTCGGGAGTTAAGGCTCTCAATGCAGTGATGGAACAGCCGTTTGACGCGATCCTAATGGACTGCCTAATGCCGGAAATGGACGGATGGGAGGCAACGCGCAGGATACGCTCCATGGAATCGTCCGGCGCCCTGCCCGGGCCGCGGCGCTGGATCATCGCGCTTACCGCGAATGCGATCGGAGGTCAACGCGCGGTGTGCATCGCCGCCGGGATGGATGATTTCCTGTCCAAGCCCTACCTCCTGCAGGATCTAAAAGCCCTGCTTGAGCGGGGAGCCGAAGTCCGCCCCCAACAGGAACCCGACTCCCAGAAAAATGGACTGATTCTCCGCTCATGAATCTCTGGATGATGCTCGGTGACCACGCCACCACCCGCGAGGCCGTCCGGTGCACCCGGAGTACTGACAACCCGGTGGCGATCCTCGGCGAGTACCCGGATTCAGCAACGGCATTGGAAGGCCTCCCACGACTGCAAGACGATGGGCTTCTTCTTGAAGCCACCGGCACCTTCGGGGAGGGAGCGGAGTGGAGGTCAATTCGCGGTACCCATTCGGAATCTGCCGTCTGGCGGTGGCGGAGAATCACCGATCCGGCGCCAAGTCTCTCCAAGGCGTGGTCACCCTGCAGCATCCTGCGGCGTTTCCAGGCCCCGGATCTGGCCAATTGGAGCCGGCAGCTTCGCTCTGCGGATGCGTGGACCCCGCACACCACCGCCTGCCAGCAATTGGCCAGCGCACCCCAACGACCTGAAAAGCCAGCCATCCCACTTTCCGACCGGGAGCGAACCATCCTCGAACTCCTGGCCAGCGGTCGCACTTACCAGGAGATTTCTGATCGTCTCACGATCTCGAAATCCAGCATCTACGCGTACATGGCCAGGATCCATAAGCAGTTTTTGCCCCAATTCCGACGGCCCGGCGTCCAATCGAAGCGACGACTGGTCGTGAAGTTACTTCCTTGAGGGGATTGAGAAGACCGAAGATGAGGACCGCGGATATCCATCGGAGTCCGCGCCCAACACGGCCCTAATTGGAAGTCAGATACTTCAGCAGCTCGATTTGCTCCCGGGGAGCCAGGGACTCCAGCAGGCCCTCCGGCATCAGCGAACGGTCGCTCTGGTCCCGCCGAGTCACCTCGTTCCGGGCGATCACCCGCTGTTCCGTGGCGGTTCGCAACGTCAGGGCGCTGCCGGTCTCCTGGATAACCAACCCCGAGACGACATCGCCGGATTTCGTTTCGACGGTGGTCAACTGGAAGTCGGTCCCGATCACTGCGTTTGGATCGAGAACGTTCTCCAGAAAGTACCGGATCCCATTGCGGCCGGCTCCGCTCAACTCCGGTCCGATCCGGTTGCCATCCTGGCCCAGCACGTGACAGGACGAACACAGCCTCTGGAAGTGCCCGCGCCCGGCGCCCGCGTCATAGGCCCAGAGCGGGGCCTCATCGAAGGTCTTCTCCAGCGCGGCGATCATCGATTGCTTCTCTGTGGAACTCGACTGAAGCCGGCCCCAGCGCTCGGCAATGCGGCGATCCACCTCCGCGTTGCGAAGTTCCCCGAGTTGCCGCATGTGCATGGAGGTGAGTTGGATTCTCGAAATCTTCCCTGCGGTGACCGCATCCAGCAGTGCCAGCGCAAAGGCAGGACGCCGGGAGAGGGTGGTCAGAACAGCATTCTGGTCGGCCGGGGACCAGGAGCTGAAACGAGAGACCAGTGCCGGAGCGATGTCCGGTGAATCATAGCGGGCCAGCAACGGAATGATCGCACTGCGAAACTCCGGATCATCCAAGAGATCCAGGAAAACCGGCAGCGAGGCTGGATCCTGTGCCCGGCTCAGGACGGAAAACGCATGGCGCCGTTCGTCTTTGGAAGCCTTGCGATCCGCCAGAGTGGTGCGGAGGGCGGGAAAGGGAGAATTGTCCCCGAACACCGCTGCCAGTTGCTGCGCCGGGCGGACCACCTGCGGATCGCGACTGGCGTACAACCGGGGAGCGATTCCATTCCACGACGGGGGACGGGGTATGTTGGCGCGGGGTTCCATCGCCAGCCACAGCCCAGCGAGACGACGCCGGAGCAGTTCTTCGGAGTCGGGATCGAGGGAGGCTACGGCGCGGTCCAATGCTGCCCCCTCCAGGGTCGCCGCATACCAGTGAATCCAGTCTGCCAACTGCGGTATCCGACTGCTGCCGGCAAGGGAGAAGGCGCGGCCGGGATCACGGGGGAGACGCTGGGCCAGCGCAGCCCACAGCAGGGGCGGCAGATTCCGGTCCGTGGAATCCTCCGCATGGGATGCCAGGGTTTCAATCAGACGCCAACTGATGTCCTCCGGAAGGCGCTGGGCAGCGGAGGCCAGATAGAGCCGAACCAGCGGTGAGGGATCGGTTCGCGCCATGGAAATGAACACTTCGGCAATCGCTGCGGGAGGATGTCCGTTCTCTGCGGCAAACTGGATTGCCCATCCGCGGACGAAATCATCCGGATCACGCAGCGCCTCACTCCACTGCTCGGCGGAGACCGGTTGGGTGGCGTGGGCCGCCCATAGTCCACGCAGCCGCAGGGTGGCATTGGTCCCGTTGCGGGCCAGCGACTGGACGACCGCCGTCGCGGCCGGATCGAGACGGCGGGATTCCAGGGATCGTTCCGTCAGGAGCCGTTGGGCGGTGCGCGAATACCACACGTTGGGATGCGCCAGCAGCGCCGCGAGCTCCCGGTCATTGAGGAGGTCGAGCCGCGCTGCCCGAGGCTGATACGTGGCGGCGAACGCCATGCGGTAGATGCGTCCGGTGCTGCGGTCCCAGCGTTCGGTGTTCGGATTATGGCAATGCTGCTGGTCGTACCAGTCGATGAAATACACGGCGCCATCCGGTCCGCTCTGCAAATCCACCGCCACGTACCGCGGGTCGCTGCAGAAGAACACGTCCAGTCCCGCATGCACGGTATTGAAACCCGATCCCTCGCGATGGTTCACCTGCTGGTTGATTTGGTGGCCGTGCAGGTTGTGGGTGAAGAGGTGTCCCCGGTACTCAGCCGGCCAATTGTCTCCCTGATAGATCAGGGTCCCCACATGGGAGTGCCCCCCGTAAATGGCGTCGCTGCCCGGCGCCCCGGCTCCACCCGCCCCGTGATCGTACCGGGCGGACGCCAGCAGATAGTTGCGAAAGCCGGGAAACTCCCTGGGAGGATCGCCGACGATGAAGGGGGCGTAGTTCGCGTTCGCCTGATTCCAGAACTGTCCGCCCTGAATGACGTGAGTCGTGCCGCCCCTGCCCCAGTAGCTTCGGCAATGAGTCATGAACAACTGCCCATGCTCGTCGTAGTCCAGTCCCCACGGATTGCTGCCGCCATGCGCAAACACCTCGAACTCGTGCCGAACAGGATGATACCGCCACACCCCTGCGCGCAGCTCCTGCCGCTCGGAGTCGGGAGCTCCGGGCTTCCCAATGCGGGCAAAATTGAACACGCCCTGAATGCCGTAAAGCCATCCGTCCGGCCCCCACAGGAAACTGTTGAGGCACTCATGGGTATCCTGGTAGCCGAAGCCGTTCAGCAGCACCCGTGGCGGTCCGTCGGGAACATCGTCGTGATTGGCGTCCGGCAGAAAGAGCAACTCCGGAGCCGCCCCGATCCATACCCCGCCGTAGCCCACCTCGAATCCGCTGACCAGGTTGAGTCCGCGCGCAAAGACCTTGCGGGTCTCGAACTGCCCATCGCCATCCTCATCGGCAAAGATCACCAACTGATCCAGTCCCTCACCGGCCGCGCGGCGCGTGGGATAACTGTGGGCCTCGGCCACCCAGAGGCGGCCGCGCCCATCCCAGGCAAAGGCGACGGGCTGATGAACCCGGGGTTCAACGGCAACCAGATCCACTCGGAAACCATCGGGCACATGCATCTGCGCCAGGGTCTCCTCCGGCGGCGTGGACGCCGGACGGGCCAGCGGATTGGGACGGAGATCGCGAAGAACGGGACTGCTCTTCAACCGCTCCACTCCCGGCTGGGGCTGCTCAGCGAGGAGTACTCCGCAGTAGCCCGAAAGAACCGCCATCCCAACGGCCAAGGGAACCCGGAGATTGTCCGGTGACAAACGGGAGCGTGACATCACCGGCAGAAATACGCGCCTCCAACCGCGATTTGAAGCCGGGAAATTGACGGTGGTTGCGGGAGTTTTGTCTCAAGCCCGCTTGCGGCGGCGCCCTGGCTCCGCGGGCTGTTCCGTTTCGCGACCCAAAAATGCAAAGGCCGGGGCGAGGGCGCCCCGGCCGTCAGGTACAGTCGGCGGACAATCGATGCTTCCCGCCGCTTGACGTGGTTCCGGCGACCGCACCGGAAATCTTTCGGAGACTACTTCTTCTTGCCAGCGGCCTGCTTGTTGAGCACAGCGGCCTTCTTGCCTGCGGCGGCAGTGCTCGCCGCGGCCTGCTTCTGGGAGGATTTCTTCTGATTGGATTTCGGGGATTTGTCGCCCATAGGAATGTTGGTGATCTGCGATTGACTCGCCCGCGGAATGTCTGTTTCTCCGAGGACCCGGGCACCGTGCCCGGCGAATCCCCGATTGTAAAACCAGGATTCAAAACGAAACGCCACCCGCCATCCACCGCGTCATTGCCCCGTGACGCTTCCCGGGACACACCACAGTAGACCCGGCCTGTTGAATCGTTGCTCCCGCTGGAACTCCTCGAACCGGATGAAGTGGACCTGTCCGCTGAAGCCCATGATTACGGCGCCCCGCTTGTGGCGTCTCCCGACTCCCTCGTCCTCGTTGGGATACTGGCTGGCGTCGTGCCCCGGATTCGGTCCCCAGACACCCCCGTAGTTCTTGATGTCCGGCTCCCACATCGCATACGCGGCGGGATTGAATGCCCCCAACTTGTAGGTGCGCGTGCCCCCCAGCCGGTCAAAGCCGCAGACGGCGCCGTTCATGATGTAACTGGAGATCCGCTGGCCGCGCTTTTGCCAGGACACATGGTTGGTGCGGTCCAGCGGACAGTTGTACACCTTGCGCACCTTCAGGTAGGGCCAGTAGAGCCCCGCCTCAATGAACCGCGCCTCATTCGTCCGGAGCGGATCGGGAGCGCGACCGCTGGTCGGCTGATACAGCCAGCCTGGTCCCAGGCTGTTGCCCCAATTCGGCCAGGGCAGGTAGTCCTGACTGTCGTTGGCATACAACTGCATGGCGATGGCCAGTTGCTTGTTATTAGCGACACAGGCCGTCCGATAGGCGCGTTCACGCGCATTGCCCAAGGCAGGCAGGAGCAGGCTGGCCAGGATGGCGATGATCGCAATCACCACCAGCAACTCGATCAGCGTGAAGCCGACGATACGGCGTTGATCTCCCTCCCCCGCAGCGGCGAAAATCAAAACAGGACGGCGCATGGTGATCCGGGGGTTCGCAACCCTCTCGGCTTACTGCCCCGCCGAATTGTCGTCGAGTAAGGACTCCGATTTCGACGGGAGGCTTTCGCGAAATCCAAGGGATGAACCGGCGATTTCAGTTCGTTCGCGCCTCAGCCCGTGGTTGGCTCTCGGTCATGAAAATCGCGGAACTTCATGTGGGCATGGCCGTCATTCATCCGCAGCACGGCGCCGGGACCGTCAAGTCGGTCGCCGAGCATGGCGCCGAAGTCCTGTTTAACGACGGACGTCGCCCGATCGATCCGGAGGCCGCCGGCCTGGTGCCGTCCGAGGCGCAGGCCTCCCTGTCCGGACTCTCCCTGCCGCTGAATCAACTGATCACCCAGACCGTGGAGGCCCTGGTGGATCGACTTGGACTGGAGAAGCCGGACAGCGCCGTGCACGAACTCGGGAACCGGTGGCGGGGCGGCCGAATGATCCTTCATCCCCAGGATCCGGCCCTGGCCACCAAGGAGATCGATCTCGACCAGTTCTTCCACAAGATCGTCATGGTGCGCAACAACCTCCGGGTGCTGGAGCAGAAGATCAACGCCAGCGAAACGCTGACCAGCGCGGAAAAGTTCGATTGGCAACAATACCTGACGCGGGTCTACGGCTCCCTGACCACCTTCAACATCCTCTTCAAGGAGAAGGAATCTCAGTTCTGAGCACCTGCACCTGAGTTGAGGGCGCCGGGGGCCGGCCGGGTCAGTGACGGAAGTGTCGGTGCCCCGTGAACACCATGGCCACGCCGCGGGCATCCGCCGCAGCGATCACTTCGGCGTCCCGTACCGAGCCACCCGGCTGGATGGCGGCCGTCGCGCCGGCCTCGGCTGCCGCGATTAGGCCATCCGGAAACGGGAAGAAGGCGTCCGAACACACCACGCTTCCTTGGAGCGGCAATCCCGCCTCGCCCGCTTTCCAAACGGCAATCCGGCTGGAATCCACCCGGCTCATCTGACCGGCGCCAACGCCCAGGGTGCGGTCCGGACCCGAGTACACGATGGCATTCGACTTCAGGTGCTTCACCACGCGCCAGCCAAACAGCATCGCGCGCAACTCATCCGCGGACGGCGCACGACGGGTAACCACCCGAAGGTCCGACGGCGCCGTAACCAGAAGATCGCGCTCCTGCCACAGGTAGGATCCCGCACCGACGCTGCGGATGTCGATTGGAGAGGCCGCGGACGGATTCCCCCGCACCTGCAACAGACGCAGGTTCTTCTTCGCCTTGAGAACCGCCAGGGCGTCCTCCGTGAACTCCGGCGCAATAATCACCTCGCTGAAGACTTCGGCGATGGCCTCCGCGCACGGGCGATCCAGCGGACGGTTCACCGCGATGATTCCTCCGAACGGAGCCTGGCGATCCGTGGCAAAGGCGCGTTCCCATGCGTCCCTGAGCGTGGCCCCCTGCCCCACACCACAGGGATTGGTGTGCTTGAGGATGGCCAGCGTCGGCGAATCCCCAGTGAACTCGGCGATGAGCGCCGCCGCCGCGGTGAGGTCCAGGATGTTGTTATAGGACAATTCCTTTCCGTGGAGCTGGGTAAAAAAGTCCCCAAACGAACCGTAAAGAGCCGCCTTCTGGTGGGGATTCTCGCCATACCGCAGCGACTGGACCCGCGGTGCCTGCACGGAAAGCACCGCCGGCGGTTCCGTCTCCGGCGGCAACGCATTCACCGATGAGGGACCCAGACCGAAGGCTCCCTGCAGGTGCCGGGCAATGGCACCGTCGTACGCGGCGGTTCGTGCAAACACCTTGGCGGCCAACTCGCGCCGCAGATCCAGAGTGGTCCCGCCCGATTCACTCACCTGTCGCGCGACGCGGTCGTAATCCGCAGGATCCACGATCACCGTGACCGATTCATGGTTCTTGGCCGCACTGCGCAGCATGGACGGCCCGCCGATGTCGATATTCTCAATCGCGTCGTGGAGCGACACCCCGGGTTTGGCGACCGTCTGCTCGAAGGGATACAGGTTCACCACCACCAGATCGATCGGCGGAATTCCGTGCTGAAGGGCGGTCGCCACGTGCTCCGGGTTGTCCCGAACATGAAGCAACCCGCCGTGAACCTTGGGATGCAGCGTCTTCACCCGTCCGTCGAGCATCTCCGGAAATCCTGTGTAGTCGCTCAACTCGATCACCGCGAGTCCTTCAGCGCGGAGGGATTTGGCCGTTCCGCCCGTGGACACCAATTCGACCCCAGCTGCTGCCAGAGTGCGGGCAAAGGGCACCAGGCCAGATTTATCGGACACGGACAACAGCGCGCGGGCAATTTTCGCCATAAGAAAGCGGCAAACCTCGGCAGCCGATGGCCAGACCGTCAACGACCTTCTGTAAATTGGGGGGCACGGCTCCGAGGTCCACGGTCCTGGATTCTGGAAAATGAAGGCCATGCCCAGGACCAACCCCAGGACCCTTGGCGACGAACAAAACTGAGGCAAACCCCGCAAAGAACCAGCCCCAGAACCCGGACCAATTCCGAGATCTCGCTTGCTCCCTACGCCATCCCGCCCTTCTATTTCGCAGTTAGCAACACCCTAGGCGGGGTAGCCAAGTGGTAAGGCAGAGCTCTGCAAAAGCTCCATCCGTCGGTTCGATTCCGACCCTCGCCTCCATCTCTTAGTAGTTGTAGTTAAGAGAGTTACGAAAAACGGGAGGCCGAACCTTCAGTGGATTCTTCAGTGAATCGGCTACCCGGGCACTACACCCCGACTGCTCGTTCACCGCGCTCCCACTGCCGGTTCACAGGGTTTCGGTTCGCGAGGTAGACTCGAATCCATGCGAATCGAGATGAAACAGCGCTACCGGGTCTTTCGTCGTGGTTGGGGCACCTACTACGTCGAGGATCTCGACACCAAGAAGCAGGAGTCCCTGCACACCCGCGACAAGACCGAGGCCTACCGCCTGGTCGCCGCGCGCAACGAAACGAACACCTCCCCCGCCTTCAGCCTCCAACTGGCCCGCGTCTACTGGAAGGCGGGGGACTCCTCCGCCGCCACCCGCGACTGGCAATTCGTCATGGCTGAATTGGTGCGGACCAAGAAGGGCGAAACCCGTTACCGCTGGGACACGGCCGTGAAGGACGGTGCCTTCGCTCCGCTCCGGCAGTTGCCGGTCGTCGAAACCAAGGCCGAGCATTTCCTGCGTGTCCTCGACGTCGGCACGGTATCGACGAACGTCTACCTGCGCCGACTCCACAACTTTGCCTTGGACATGGGCTGGCTCCCGTGGCCGGTCATTCCCAAAAAACAGTGGCCCGCCGTGCGCTACCAGTCCAAGCGCGCCATCACCCACGACGAACACCAAACAATCGTCGCCCGCGAAGGCAATGAGGAGCGCCGGGC
>JBDKKE010000095.1:0-7364 GCA_039796255.1 Verrucomicrobiota bacterium
TCAACGAGGTGTTCCTTCAGCACCGGGAGAAATTTGGGGCCCGGCGCAAGGACGGCGCCCGGCCCATCCGCGCCGTCCCACTCCACGACTTCAGCGTCCTCCGCGACCTCAAGGTCCGCACCGTGGGGTAAATACCGGGGCTCTGGCCTAATAACCCGGTATCGATAGTCCTTCAAAGATGCGCGGCGGAAAAAGGGCTGGTCGTACCGGCCTGCCGGGGTTGAGGATCCCTGCATGATCTCCAGGAGCTTCCGGACCGGATTCTGGATTGGGCTCGCAATACTGATCGGGCTTGATGCGCCGACCGCCGTTCTGGCGGCGGCCACGACGGACTTCAACCGGGATATCCGGCCGATTTTCTCAAGGCATTGCACCGCCTGTCATGGCGGGGTAAAGGCGGCGGGAAAGATTTCGCTGGTGTATCGCGAAAGGGCCATTGCCGACGGTAAGTCGGGCAGGCGCGCCATCAACCCCGGCAACCCCGAAGGGTCCGAGTTGATCCGACGCGTGCTCTCAGGTGACCCCGAGGAGCGGATGCCACAACCCGATCATGGCCCCCCTTTGTCGGCGGAGGAGATCGCCACCTTGCGCCATTGGATCCAGGAAGGCGCCCCATGGAGTGAACACTGGTCGTTCGTGGCACCCAAGGAGCCGTCAGAACCTACCTTGAAGAATTCCTCGTGGGCCACGGTGACGGCTGACCGTTTCATCCTTTCCCGCCTGGAGTCCGAGGGATTGAATCCTTCCCCGGAGGCCACTCCCGCAGCATGGCTCCGACGCGTGACACTCGACCTGACTGGCCTGCCGCCTACTCCTCGGGAGTACGCGACGTTCGTCGAAGATCGCCGGGCAGATCCGCGGAGGGCCAAGGAGCGGGTGGTGGACCGGTTACTGGCGTCGCCCAACTTTGGAGAACGTTGGGCGTCGATGTGGTTGGACCTGGCGAGGTATTCCGACACCTACGGTTTCGAGAAGGACCCACACCGCGACATCTGGCCATGGCGCGACTGGGTGATTCGCGCGTTCAACGCGGATATGCCCTTCGACGAGTTTACCATCCGGCAGCTCGCCGGAGATCTGCTCGAGGACCCGACCGCAGACGATCTCCTGGCCACGGCCTTTCACCGGAACACCCAAAACAACACCGAGGGCGGAACGGACGACGAGGAGTACCGTACCGTGGCAGTTCTGGATCGGGTGAACACCACCTGGACCACCTGGCAGGCGACCACCTTTGGCTGCGCGCAGTGCCATGCCCATCCCTACGACCCCATTCCCCACCGCGACTACTACCGCTTTGCCGCCTTCTTCAACAATACCGAGGACTGCGACCAGAATGACGATTTTCCGCGCCTGCTGTTTTCCAGGGACGCCGCAAGACGCGACGAGATTACCGGCGTGCAGCGCCAGATACGGGCGCTCCGCCAGTCGCTGAATGCCCGGGCCTTGGAAGCCGTCGCCGATATCCAGGATTGGAAGCCGATGGTCCCGGAAACTGCCAACACCAGCGGTGGGACCCTCGTCATCGCTCCTGATGGGCGGATCCGCGCTGGCGGGACGCTGCCCATCAAGGTGGTGTATGAGCTGACGTTCCCCGTCGTCCCCGGGATGTCCGGATTGCAGGTGGATCTTTTTCCCGAATCCGAGGATTCCAAGGGACTCCCCGAGCGCGGACAGGCCTTCTCCAAGATCAAGGTGGCACTCGTGACTCCGGGCGAAGGGTCCACAAATCAACCCCTGGCGCTCGAGGAGGTGATCGCCGATCACCTGTCCGGGCCGTTGGATCCGTTCGCGGTGATCGCGGCAGGTGAGGTGGGTGGCAGCGGGTTTGGCAGCTATCCGGTGATGACCTCTCCGCGCCGGCTCCGGGTACTTCTGGCCCAGCCGTTGGTGGCTCCTTCCGGTGCAAAGCTGCAGGTCACCCTGGAGCATGGCATCGCCTCAAACAGCGGCATTCAAGGCTGCGTCCTGCGGAGTTTTGCGCTGTCGGCGTCCACCGATGCCCGGCTCTCCGCCTTTGCTGCTGCGACGGAGCGGCGGGACGGTTGGAAGTCGCTTCAGGCACTGAACGAAAGGCTGAAGGACGTTCCCGGTACCCGAGTTCCGGTGCTGATGGAGCGGCCGTTGCCGGCGCTTCGAGAAACCCGGGTTTTTGTCCGGGGGAATCGGGCGATGCGGGATGAGCTTGTGCAGACAGGAATTCCCGAGGTGGTGATGCCGCCCAGGCTGGATCACCCACTGACCCGGCTCGACATGGCCCAATGGTTGGTGGGCGATCAGAATCCGCTCGCCGCCCGGGTGCTCGCCAACCGCCTGTGGGCCGAACTCATGGGCCGGGGGATCGTGGAGACGCTGGAGGATTTTGGCACCAGCGGAGCCCGCCCGACGCATCCGGAACTTCTGGACCATCTCGCGTTGAAACTGCGGGGTGAATGGCGATGGTCGGTGAAGCGCTTTCTGCGGGAGATCGCGCTGTCCTCCACCTATGCCCAGAGCGCTCGAGTGACGCCGAATCTCGCCGATCGCGATCCGGGAAACCGTCTTTACGGACGCGGTCCGCGGTCGCGCCTGACGGCGGAGATGGTGCGGGACCAGGCCCTGGCGTTTTCAGGGACCCTGTCCTCGAAGCCCTTTGGCCCGCCGGTTTTTCCGCCCCAACCCGAAGGCATCTGGAACTCGGTCTACAGCGGTGAACGCTGGAACACCTCGCAGGATGCCGACCGGTTCCGGCGAGCCGTCTACACTTATCAAAAGCGCACCGGTGGCTATCCGGTGTTTCTGACCTTCGATGCGCCCACGCGGGACTCCTGTACCGCGCGGCGACTTCCGAGCAACACGCCCCTGCAGGCGCTGACGGTGCTGAATGACCCCGCCTTCCTGGAAATGTCACAGTCCCTGGCCAATCGCATGGAAGTCGCGGGAGAGACGCCGCGTGACCGGGTTCGCTATGCCTGCCGCCTGCTGACACTGGAGACCCCGCCGGATTCCTTGGTGGACAGCCTGATGAAACTTTACGGGGGAGCCCTCGAGGATTTTCAGGCCGACCGTTCATCCGTCGACAAACTTGCGCCCACTCCCGATCGGGCGGCTTTGGTGCTGGTCGCCAACACGCTGCTCAACCTCGACGCCGCCCTTATCCGCTGAGCCCAATGCCTGAACCGCATCTCCAGCCGACGCCATGAATCCCCTCGATCTCCATCTTCGGCATGAACAGTTGCTGCATCGGACGCGCCGGCATTTTCTCCGCGATTGTGCCAGCGGGTTGGGCGCCCTTTGGTTTGCAGGCGAGACCGGACGCGCCTGGGGCGCCCCGGGAGGGACCGCCAAGGACATGGCCCACCCGTTGCGGCCGGCTGCGTCATCGCTTCCGGCCAAGGCGAAGCGGGTGATCTACCTCCACATGTGCGGCTCGCCCAGCCAACTCGAGTTGTTCGATTACAAGCCCGAGTTGGCACGCCAGGATGGCAAGGATTGCCCATCCTCGCTGATCGCGGGCAAGCAGTTTGCCTTCATCCAGGGCGTCCCGAAAATGCTCGGACCGCAGTATCCCTTCCAGCAGCACGGACAGAGCGGGCAATGGGTCTCCGACCGTCTCCCCTTGTTCGCCTCCGTGGTGGACGAGGTGTGCTTCATCAAGTCGATGTACACGGACCAGTTCAATCATGGTCCCGCGCAATTGCTCATGCACACGGGCACGCAGAACCCCGGAGGGGCGAGCGCCGGGGCCTGGGCGACCTACGGGCTGGGCTCGGACAATCAGAATCTTCCGGGCTTCATCGTGCTGACCAGCGGTGGAAAAAACCCTGACGCCGGTAAATCCATCTGGGGTTCCGGCTATCTGCCGTCCGTTTATCAGGGGGTTCAATGCCGGTCCCAGGGAGATCCCGTCTTGTTCCTTTCCAATCCCCCGGGGATCACTCGTGGCCTGCGCCGGCGCACGTTGGACGCCCTGCACGAGATCAACGAAGCCACCGCCAGGGAGGTCGGGGATCCGGAGACCCTGACCCGGCTCGCCCAGTACGAACTGGCCTTCCGGATGCAGGTGGACGCCAGTGACGCCTTTGACATCAGCCGGGAGCCGGCGGAGATCCACAAACTGTACGGGACCGAGGTGGGCCGGGAATCCTTTGCCAACAACTGCCTGCTGGCCCGAAGACTCGCCGAACGCGGGGTCCGCTACATTCAGCTCTTTGACTGGGGCTGGGATTCACACGGTGCCGGTGAATCCGAGGCCCTCAATCATGGATTCAAGGGCAAGTGTCAGAGTGTGGACCGGGCGCTCATGGCCTTGTTGACGGATCTTCGGCAGCGCGGATTGCTGGACGACACCCTGGTGGTCTGGGGAGGAGAGTTTGGGCGCACCCCGATGCGGGAGAATCGGAGCGGCATGGAGATGCAGTTCATTGGTCGCGACCACAATCCGGCGGCGTTCACGGTGTGGATGGCCGGCGGTGGCGTCCGAAGGGGCCATTCCTACGGCGAGACGGATGACTTCGGCTACCAGTCGGTGGTGGACCGTGTATCGGTCCACGATTTTCACGCCACCCTGCTGGCCCTGCTGGGCTTCGACCATCTGCGGTTTACCTATCCAGTCTCCGGGGTGAACATGCGTCTGACCAACGTTACCAAGCCGGGCAGCGAGGTGGTCCGCGGGGTGATGGGGTGACCACGCTGCGCGGGGAGACCTCCTGAAACCGCCCTCAGCGGTCGGTTTCCGATTGCTGCGGTTTCTCCGGGCGTGGTTCATTGAACGCACTCGATGGCTTCTCCCATTTCCCCTCCAGCCGCCTCTCCCGGTCGGCTCGTTTCCCTGGATGCGCTCCGAGGATTCGACATGTTCTGGATCCTGGGTGCGGATTCCATCGGATCCGCCATCCTGGGCGTCCAGGGCGGCTCACTGGTCCGGACGCTGGGAGAGCAGTTGGATCACGTGGCCTGGGAGGGATTCCGCTTCTACGATCTCATCTTCCCGCTTTTCGTCTTCATGGTCGGGGTCTCCATCGTGTTTTCCCTGACCCGGATGGTGGAGCGCGAGGGACGCGGGGCGGCACTGGGGCGGATCGTGCGTCGCACGGTGCTGCTCTACCTGCTGGGCATTTTTGTGTATGGCGGTTTCTCCACGCCCTATCAGGAAATCCGGCTGCTGGGTGTGCTGCAGCGGATTGCCCTCTGCTATGGGATTACGGCGGCGCTTTTCCTGTATTTCCGCCCGAAGGTCCTGGCCGGCATCGCGGTGGCGCTGCTGCTCGGCTACTGGGGATTGCTGGCCCTAGTCCCTGCGCCGGGAGAGACGAGCGTCAGCTATGCGGAGGGACACAACATCGTCAACTGGTTCGACTCGCAGTACCTGCCGTTGTTCAAGTGGGATAAGACGCACGACCCGGAAGGCATTCTCAGCACCGTCCCGGCGGTGGTGACCTGCCTGCTCGGGGTGTTTGCGGGACTGTGTCTGGCAGATACGCGGCGTACGGATCGGGAAAAGGTGGCGCGGCTCGCCGCCGCCGGCGTGGCCTTGCTGGTCGCCGGATACGGCTGGGGTCTGGTGTTCCCGATCATCAAGAAACTCTGGACCTCGTCCTACGTGCTGGTGGCGGGCGGGTGGAGCCTCCTTTTCATGGCGACGTTCCATGAGATCATTGAGATCCGCGGATGGAAGCGCTGGGCCCAGCCGTTCGTCTGGATCGGGATGAATCCCATTGCCCTCTACCTCCTGGCCCATGTGATTTCCTTTCAACAATTGGCCCAGCGGTTGGTGGGCGGCAGCGTGGCGGTGTGGATGGACGCACGGATCGCCGCCGGCTTCGGCGGTTTCCTGGTCTCGCTGGTTAGTATTCTTCTTTGCGTGGCGCTCGCCCGATTCCTCTACCAACGGCAAATCTTCATCCGCCTGTGAGTTCCCCCTCAACTGTCCCTGTTCCGGCGGTGCCGCCGCGGCTCATGTCCCTCGACGCGCTGCGGGGCTTCGACATGTTCTGGATCGCCGGTGGTGGTCTGATTGTTGGCGCGTTGGAACGGTGGACCGCCAATCCGCTGATGGCGGCCGTAAAGCAGCAGTTGACCCACGTTGCGTGGAATGGATTCCGCTTTTACGACCTGATCTTCCCGCTCTTCGTATTCATGGTCGGGGCGTCGATTTCGTACTCGGTACCACGAAGCCTGGAACGTTCGGGACGCGCGGCGACGGTTCGGAAGATCCTGACCCGCGGCGTGCTGTTGTTCCTGATTGGTTTGTTCTACTCCGGCGGCCTGAGCACGCCCCCGGCGGAGCTTCGCATGCTCGGGGTGCTGAATCGCATCGCCCTCTGTTACACCGGCGCTGCGCTGCTGTTCGTCTTTCTCGGGAGGCGGGCGTTGGTGGGGGTGTGGCTGGCGCTGTTGCTGGGGTATTGGGCGTTGATGGGGCTGACGCCGATCCGCGACATCCGACTGGACGCCCAACCGATGGCCGATCTGGCATCAGCCAAGGGAGAGACCAATGCGATGGTCCTTTTCCAGCAGACCCAGGCGCGGGTAACCGGGCAGTACGATCCGGGCTACAATCTGGCGAACCACCTGGACTTCCAGTATCTGCCGGGACGCCTCTATGACCGCTACTACGATCCGGAGGGCTTGCTGAGCACGGTGCCGGCGATTGCCAGTTGTCTGCTCGGACTCTTTGCCGGGCTCTTCGTGCAGGCACCGGGGCGGACGCCGGTGGCACGATCCCTGGGACTGATCGGCGCCGGAGTGGCGTCGGTGGTGGTTGGCAGCCTGTGGGGACTGGAGTTCCCGGTGATCAAGAAGTTGTGGACGTCCTCTTTCGTGCTGGTGGCGGGTGGGTACAGCCTGGTGCTGCTCGGCGTCTTCCATCAGGTCATTGATGTCTGGGGCTGGCGCACCTGGTGCCAGCCGTTTGTCTGGGTGGGATCCAATGCGCTGACCATTTATTTGGCGGGCCAAATCCTGGGATTCCGCCGCATCGCCGAACGCCTGGCGGGTGCCCCGGCGAAGTCGATGTTTGGGGCGGGAGCGGATACGCTCATCGCGCTGGTCGCGGTCCTGGTTCTCTTCGCCTTTGCCCGCTTTCTCTACCGGCGCCAGCTCTTCCTTCGCGTGTGAGTTGTTTCGGGAATTGCACGCGCGGAACGGAGTTCCGCTCGGAACAGTGTCCTGTGTGTTCCCTGTCTGGGTCATCCATCGGAACACGATGAAACTTTCGCTGCAGAGGGTAAGCCGGCGGTTTGAATCGCGGGAAGTGCTCCGGGACCTTTCGATGGAAGTGGCCTCCGGCGAGTTGGTCTGTCTTCTCGGACCCAGCGGCTGCGGCAAGACGACTCTGCTGCGGATGGTGGCGGGACTGGACGCACCGGATGAGGGACGGGTGA
>JBDKKE010000096.1:0-3698 GCA_039796255.1 Verrucomicrobiota bacterium
GCAACTTCCCGCTGCAGGGTGAAGTCCGACGAATAGCTCCCCAGCACCCGCTGCTCATCCACGCAGACGCGGCCCAGGTCCAGCGGTGTGGTCCTTCCGCGAACCGTGTGGGCGAAGACCAGAGTGCTTCCTCCCCCGCGTACCAGAGCATGCGCCGCCGCAAACGCCTCGTCGCTCGGCGTGGCAATCACAGCCCCATCCAGTCCGCGACCCCGGGTCATGCGGTCCACTTCCGCTGCCAGATTCGCCGCAGGATCGAGGGCACGCGCTGCGCCAAATCGGCGTCCCAGGCGGCAACGGGCCTCCAGAGGGTCGCATCCGATGACCCGGACACCTTCCAGCGCCAGCAGGCGGTTGAAGAGTAGTCCAATCGGCCCCTGCCCCATCACCAACACTTGATCCCCTGCCTGCAGCTGGAGCATCCGCACCCCTTTGAGCACCGTGTTGACGGGCTCCAGCAGCGCCGCTTCGGCCATCGAGATCCGGCGCGGAATCTTGACCAGCCCCGGCAGGCAGAAGGGGAGGACCCGGACGTATTCCGCGAACCCGCCGCCTGCCGGCTCAAATCCAGCCGTCACGCCTGTCTTGCGGTAGGTGGCGCATTGGGCAAAGGCGCGATGGCGGCAGTAGTGGCAGTCCAGACACGGCACATGGTGATGCACGGCTACGCGATCGCCGACGCGGAATCCACGGACCCGCGACCCGACCCGGGCCACAGTTCCGGCCGTTTCATGTCCGAAAATCCGCGGTGGCGGCACTAACGCCTGATGGATCTTCTTGATGTCGGTGGGACAAACCCCGCACGCCTCCACCCGGACCAGCACCTCGGACGAACGGATGGCGGGAATCGGCACCTCCTCGATGCGGAGATCATCCGCCCCCCGGTACACCAGAGCCTGCATGGCTTTACCTACCGCTCTCACCCGGGCGGCCAGCCCAGCGGGCGGCCTCCCAACAGATGGCAGTGCAGATGGGGAACGGATTCACCGCCATCGGGACCATGGTTGAACACCAGCCGGTATCCGGTATCTGCCAGGCCCAACATGCGGGCCACTTCCCCCGCTTTGAGCAGCAAATGCCCGAGCAATTCCTGATCCCCGGATCCGGTCGCGCCAATCCTGGCAATCACCCTCTTGGGAATGATCAGGACATGCACCGGCGCCTGGGGGTGAATATCCCGAAAGGCGAACACCAGGTCATCCTCATACACGATGTCCGCCGGGATCTCGCGGGCAATGATTCGCTCAAAGAGAGTCATGATGCGCGGGGTCAGCGAATGATCAGCGCCGTGTTCCGGGCCTCCGGTTGCTGCTGAAACCATCCCCGGAGGACCTCTATGATCCAGTCCTCCAGTTGCTCGCAGGCGGGACACCAGTGCTTGCGTCCGGTCAACTGCTTCACACACCCCCTGAGCCCGCGAAACTCCACCCGTCGTGGGCGGTCGGCCAATTGCTCACGGAGCGCGGCGCGCAGACGGGAAAAGAATTCGAGCTCCCCCAGCTTGCCGGCACCAGCAGTCAGCGTGCGCAGATCCGCAGAGCGCACCCGGGTGCCGTCGTGGACCTCGGTGACCTTGGCGTCGATGCCGAAGCCGTCGAGCACCTTGGCCAGGGCGCCGGCAAATTCGCCGACCGTCACGAACTGGCGCCCCTGCTCATGCTTGAAATAGTGCAGCACGGCGGCGGCAGCCTGCTTCAACACCTCGGGATCGAGGGAATCGACGGCATGACCGACGAACTCAAGCGTCAGATGATCCACGGAACAGGGCAGACATCCCCCCTTCGCGTCCTCCACCAGCAGGCAATCTTCTCGAAGCGCGATCATAAGATTCTACGATTCCTGATTATGAAGCATGGCTGTCGTCGCCCTCCGGAATCAACGCCATCTGGCGCCGGTCCGGGGGAGGCTGGGTGGTGAGGCGGTTCACCTCGTCCACAAACTCGCCAATTTCCTGAAATTCCCGGTAGATGCTGGCGAAGCGAACGTAGGCCACCGCATCCAGGGTCCGCAGTGCGCGCATCACCCGCTCCCCGATCTCTTTGGCCGGCACTTCCCGGTCAAACCGCTCGGTGATCTCATCGGTGATCACCTCCGAGGACTCGGTCAGCACGTCGGCGGAGACGGGACGTTTCTGGCAGGCTCGGGTCATGCCGGAGAGGAGCTTCTCCTTGGAAAATGGCTCACGACGTCCATCGCGCTTCACCACCACCAACACCTCCCGTTCAATTTCCTCGTAGGTGGTGAAGCGATTCTCGCAGCCAAGGCATTCGCGGCGACGGCGAATGACCGAGCCCTCCCGCGACGCCCGGGAATCAATCACCTTGTCATCCTGCCCACCGCATTTGGGACATCGCATACGTCACCGATCCGAAACACAACCGGCTGTGTCGGTGCAGGGCATAGCCCACAATCCGTTGGGACGTCAACCGGATTGGCCCAAAAGTTATTGGGCCAGGCCAACGCGAAACTATTTCAGCAACTCCTCCGCGATCTGCACGGCGTTGAGCGCGGCTCCCTTGAGCAATTGATCGCCCACGACCCAAAAGCAGAGTCCGTTGTCGAGAGCCACATCCCGGCGCAGGCGTCCGACGGCACAATCGTATTGGCCGGTGATGTCGAGAGGCATCGGATAGCGTTGATTGGCCGGATCATCGATGACCTGGAGTCCGGGAGCCCGACCGAGGACTTCCCGGGCGGCGTCCACGGTCACCGGACGCGCAAACTCAGCGCTCACGGCGACCGAGTGAGCTCGATAGACCGGCACGCGGACGCAGGTCACCGATGCGCGAAAATCGGGGTGGTGCATGATCTTGCGCCCCTCGTTCTGCAGCTTCATCTCCTCCTTGGTGTAGCCGTCGGCCTGGAACGAATCGACCTGTGGCAGGACGTTGAAGGCGATTTGGTGAGGATACACCTCCCGGGTCACCGGATGACCGGCGGAGATCTGTCGCACCTGACGTTCCAACTCCTCAATGGCCTTCGCCCCAGTACCGGACACCGCCTGATAGCTGGACGCAAAGATGCGGGTGACCCCAAACGCCTGGTGCAGCGGATACAACGCCATCAAGGTGATGGCGGTCGTGCAATTGGGGTTGGCGATGATGCCGCGGTGAGTCTTGACGTCGGCGGCGTTGATTTCTGGAACCACCAGCGGAACGGTGGGATCCTGGCGAAAGGCGCTTGAGTTATCGATGACGACACAACCAGCAGCCGCCGCGATGGGGGCGAACTGCCGGGAAATCTCTCCTCCAGCGCTGAACAGGGCGAGGTCGATGCCTCGAAAGGCGTCCGGAGTCAGTTCGGTAACCGCGATCTCGGTTCCCTTGAACTTCAACTTCTTGCCCACCGAGCGGGCGGACGCCAATAGGGTCAGTTGCCCCACGGGAAAACCCCGTCGTTCCAGGGTCTCAATCATTTCGACGCCGACGGCGCCAGTGGCACCGACCACGGCCACATGCGGATTCCGATGCATAAGGGGCGGAAAGCCTAGGCAGGGAGCCCAAAGTGTCGAGGTCCATTTGAAAACCAAACTGGAGGCCCGGAAAAAAAGAGGAGCCTACCGCCAATCGCCAATCGCCAATCGCCAATCGCCTACCGCCAATCGCCTATCGCCTATCGCCTATCGCCTATCGCCTATCGCCTATCGCCTATCGCCTATCGCCTATCGCCTATCGCCTATCGCCTATGATCGTTCAATG
>JBDKKE010000097.1:0-27470 GCA_039796255.1 Verrucomicrobiota bacterium
CGGAAGATTCGCGACGATGAGCCCGCCAAGCCCTCGACCTGCCTGAGCACGATGCAGGCGTTGGAACTGACGGCGGTGGCCCGACACCGGCACGTGGAACCGCCCAGGCTCATTCACCTCGTTCGGGGTGACCTTGATTGGCTGGTGATGAAGTGCCTGGAGAAGGACCGCACCCGACGTTATGAGACCGCCAATGGGCTGGCGGCGGACATACGGCGCCACTTGAGCAACGAGCCGATCACGGCCCGCCCGCCGAGTCGGTGGTATGAGTTCCAGAAGACCGTCCGGCGTCATCGGTTCGGGTTCGCGGCCGCAGCGGCGCTGATCCTGGTGCTGGGGCTTGGAGTCCTGGTGAGCACCTGGCAGGCGATTCGGGCCACCCGCGCCGAACGCCAGCAGATCCAGTTGCGGCGGGAAGCCGACGTCGGAAAGGAGACCGCACAGACCGAAGCCGCCAAAAGCCGGCAGGTCGCGCAGTTCATGCAGGACATGCTCAAGGGCGTCGGCCCGGCGGTTGCCCTGGGCCGGGACACGAAGATGCTGCGGGAGATTCTGGACCAGACCGCGCTCCGACTCGACGAACTGAAGGACCAACCCTCCGTGCAGGTGAGCCTTCAACTGACCCTGGCCCGGGTCTACGCAGATCTGGCTGAATACGAGGCCGCGATACGGATGTGTCGGTCGTCGGTGGAACTTCAACGGCGGTTGTTGGGAGCGGAACACACCGACCTCGCCGAGGCCATGCACCAGTTGGCGGGAGTCCTTTTTCGACAGGGAAGCCATGCGGAAGCGGAGGCACTGTTCCATCAGGTGGTGGCGATGCGGCGGAAGCTTCTGGGAGTCGATCATCCGTCCGTAGCGGACTCGCTCCACGAGCTTTCAATGCTGTACCGGGAGACGGGCAGCCGGGCCAAGGCGGAGGACACCGCCCGCGAGGCGGTGGCGATTCGGCGCGCCCGGTTCGGGGAACAGGATCGGCAGGTGGCTATCGCCCAACAAACCCTGGCCTGGAACCTCAAGCTTCGAGACAAATTCCCGGAGGCGGAAGCCGCCATCCGGCAATCCATTTCGACACGGAAGGCCTTGCTCGGGACCGAACACCCCGAAGTGATCTTTGCGCTCTTCGATCTGGCCGTGTTTCTCCAGGACCAGGGCAAGAATTCCGAATCCGAGGCCGTCTCCAGCGAAATCCTTGGCAAGCGCGGCCGTCTACTCGCGTCGAAAGACCTCTTTTCCGCGCAGTGCCTGCAGCAGTTGGCCTGGGTGCTCCATGTTCAGGGACGCCATGCGGAAGCAGAAATGGTCAGTCGGGAATCCCTCGGCATCCGGCATCAACTCCTGGGGAGGAGCCACCCGGAGGTGGCGCACACCCTGAGCTTTCTCGGGATCTTCCTCCGCGCCCAAGGAAAACTTGCCGAGGCGGAGTCGGTCCTGCGCGAGGCCTTGACCATCCGCCGTGAAGGTCTCGGCATCGGGCACTCCGCGACCATGCACTCCGTGCGAGCCCTTACGGATCTGCTCCTGTCGATGAATCGCTCAGCCGAAGCCGAGAAGCTCCAGCGGGATGAATTGGCGGAATGCCGGAAGGTTCATGGATCCGACCACCCATCGACGGCGGTCTTGCTGCACGAGTTGGCGATGCTCCTGCGCAGTCAGCAAAGACTCATCGAAACGGAATCCCTCGCGCGTGAGGCCCTGTTGATCCGGCGGCGAAAGTTGGGCGACCAACATCTGGACGTCGCCTCCACTCTCCACCTGCTCGCGTGGACCCGCCATCTTCAAGGGAATGATGCGGAGGCCGAGACGCTGTCCCGCGAGGCGGTGGCGATCCTCCGGGCGCGACTGGGGAACGAACATCAACACGTGGCGTGGACGCTCTATGATCTGACCATCTTTCTCCGCGATCAAGGCAAGCTGGCCGAAGCTGAAACGACAGCGCGCGAATCCTCTCTCATCCGAAAGATTGAGCGCGGCAGCGACCACCCGGATGTTGGAGCAACTCTGTCATTGCTGGCCGATGTCCTCCGGCGGAACGGCAATCTGCCTGAGGCTGAATCGGTGTGGCGCGAGGAGTTGGTGGCGGTCCGAAAGGCTCAAGGAGACGACAGTCTTGCGGTCGACTATTCGTGTCACCAACTCGCCGTTTTGCTCCGCGATCAGAAGAAGTTGGCCGAGGCGGAAGCCCTGATCCTGACGGCACTGGACATCAGGCGAAAGCGGCTGGGAGACCAACATGCGGAATCCGTGCTGCTGTGGCCTATGCTGGCAGAGTTGCTGGTTGCCCAAGGGAAGACGAAGGAATTGGCAGCGCTCCTGGATGGCCATCCCGGTGTCGGAAATTTTGGAACCGAGGTGGCGCAGGCCCAGTTCGGGCATCTGCAATGGAAAGTGGGCAATGCCTGGATGCCGCTAGAGCAGTTCGCAGAAGCCGGGCGGGCTTTCGAGCGGGCGTTGCAGAAGTTCAAACAATTGCAGACCCAGTTTCCTACAAATGCCCATCACCGACAGGAACAGGCGTTCAGCCTGCGATTGCTCGCGGACGCGAGACAACGCGCCGGCGGCATGGCGGACGCTGAAGCCAACGTGCGGTCGGCCTTGGAGATTTATCGGCAGCTGATGAAAGCAGCCCCTACCTCGACTTTCTACCCGAAGGAAGTCGCTGTTACCCGGGGAAGAGTTGCAGAAGTCCTCGCTGCCCAGGGCAAGTGGGCTGAGACTGAAGCCATGTGGCGCGAGGAACTGGAGTCGCGCCGAAGGGATCAGGGAGACGACAGTCTTGCCGTCGCCAATTCGTGTCACCAACTCGCCGTTTTGCTCCGCGACCAGCGGAAAGCCGCCGAGGCGGAAACCCTGATTCGGGAAGCACTAGCCATCCGGCGGAAACGTCTGGGCAACGAACATCTCGAAGTCGCCCAAACCTTGGAGCTGTTGACCTACCTTCTCCGAGATCAAGCCAAGCTGACCGAAGCCGAAGCGACCGCTCGGGAGGCGCACGCGATTCACCGCCAACAATCCGGCAACACCAACCCGGGGACTGCAGAGGCTTTGAAGAACTTGGCCGAGGTTCTTTACCGCGAAGGCCGCTACTCGGAGGCCAAATCCACTTTTGTCGAGGCCGCCAGACACGCCAGCGCCTACACGCTGAACGAAATCGCCTTTGCGCTGGCCACCGCCACCTCCCCGGAACTTCGTGACGGAGCGGTTGCTCTGGATCTCGCAGAAAGGGCCGTCGCCGGCACCCACCGCCGAGACCCGATGGTTGTAGACACCTTGGCCGCCGCACACGCGGAGTTGGGCCAGTTTACGAATGCGGTCAGGGTTCAACAGGAGGCCATCGCCTTGTTGAAAACGGAGAAACAAGAGAATGATTACCGCACCCGCCTGAAGCTCTACGAGTCGGGACTACGCTACCGAAATCATGGCCCACTTTCTGTTCTGGCAACGCAGAGGCTCAACGAGCAAAAGCTGGTCGAAGCAGAACTCCTGGCTCGGGAATGCCTGGCGCTGCGGGAACACCTCATTCCGGACGATTGGCGAACATTCAATTCGAGGAGCGTTTTGGGCGGTAGTCTGCTCGGCCAAATGCGATACGCCGAAGCCGAACCGTTTCTGCTGACAGGCTACGAAGGCATGAAACAGCGCGAGGAGAAGATTCCCGCCAACGGTAGGGTACGCTTGAAGGAAACACTTCAACGTTTGGTGCAACTTTACAAAGCGACGGGCCAATCCGAGAAAGCCGCAGAGTGGAAGAAGACGCTGGCGGACTTCGAACGAGCTGAAGCTGAGGAAAAGCCTGTCGCCCCCAAACCGTAGGGACCCATTCTTCGCAGCCAAGGCCGAAAAAGAACCCGGGATTAGCATTCGCCCTCACCCCCCCCCATCCTTTGCCCCCGAGGCAGGAAGTCGCTTGCTATCCCCATTGAAGATCCGCGACTGGAATTGTGGGGGGTGAGGTGATCCTTGCGTCCTGATCGGACGCTTTGGAATCCCTTGGAAAGCATCCCGCGCGATCCGCCCAAAATTTCTTGAGGGGTTTCACCTCTCTAATCCGCATGACTGGCTGAACGGCCACCATGCCATGAAGCAACCAGTCACGCGCGGGAGCATCCTTCTCGCCACCATTCTCGGGCTGATGCCCCTGCCTCGGATGACGGCGCAGTCCCTCACGGTCCTGCATCGCTTTTCCGCCCGCCCGGAGGGCACCAATCAGGACGGGGCAGATCCGGCGGGCCAATTGGTCACCGACCCGGTAGGCAAGCGATTGTACGGGACGGCAAACCAGGGCGGCGCGTACGGCGTTGGCACGGTGTTCAGCCTCGGCATCGATGGCTCGGACTTCGTTGCGCTCCACAGCTTCGAGTTTTCCACCGGCTTCATGCCGTTCGGCGGCGTGGTGCTCTCGGACAATATCCTTTTTGGCACGACCTCGCAGGGTGGCGCCTCGGGGAATGGGTCGGTGTTCGCCCTCCACCTCGACGGCTCCGGTTTCGAGACGCTCCACACGTTTCCTCCCACCGTTGGCAATCCTCCGTTTGCCACCAACCGGGACGGAGCCCAATCAAGCTCCGGGCTCGTGGCGGCCGGCAACCGGCTGTACGGGACCGCTGTGTTCGGCGGTAGCGGTGGCAATGGCACGGTGTTTGCCCTCAATACCGATGGTACCGGCTTCACCGTCCTCCACAGCTTCCGGGCCGGGGGACAGGCCTTCTTCGGTGGCAACTACACCAACATCGGTGGAATCCGTCCGAATGGCGGATTGGTCCTGTCGGGCAACACGCTGTATGGCACGGCCGGCGGCGGCGGAAACTTCGCCCGGGGCACGGTTTTCCGGGTCAATACGGATGGCACGGGCTTTGCCACCCTGCACAATTTCCGGTCCACCCCGTTCGATCCCGTCAATGATCCGGGCGGCCTCAACAACGAGGGGGCCTCCCCGAAGGGCGGTTTGGCGCTGTCGGGCGATACCTTGTTTGGGACCACCTTGAGTGGGGGTATCGGCGGTGAGTCCGGCCTGGGCACCGTGTTCGCCCTCCGCACCGACGGCACGCAGTTCCGGACCTTGCATCGCTTCACCTCGTCCAGTGGGGCGTACCGTCCGCAAACCGAACTCGTGGTGTCGGGGGACACCCTTTATGGCACCACCGAGGGAGCCGGAGGCACCCTGTTCAGCCTGCGCACCGATGGGACCGGTTTCCTCCGGTTGCATACGCTGCGGCTCGACGTGGATGGAAATGGACCGGGCAGCCCGGTCCTGTTGGGCACTCAACTGTATGCCGTGGCGGCATCCGGCGGCCCTGTGGACGAAGGTTCACCGGGTGGCTCGGGCACCGGCACCGTGTTCCGCCTGTCTTTCGCCCCCCCACTGACCATCCAGCTTTCCGGGACCGGGAGTGTGCTCTCCTGGCCAACCCATTTCGGGGAGTTCGACTACTCAGGGTACACCCTGGAGGGCAACCCCGATCCGGGAGTCCCGACGGCCTGGAGCACGGTTCTGTCCACTCCCTCGATCGCCAACGGCCGCTACACCGTCCCCATTCCGTTTGGCGACGACCGGAGGTTCTTTCGCCTGAAATCCCCCTGACCTCCCCGCGCGAGGCGTCCTCTACCTATCGCACTTCCTGATCTCCTACGTCCCATGAAGCTTCCCTTCCCGCTCCCCACCCTTCTGTTCGTGAGCCTCCTCCTGGGGATGGTCACGTCCAACGTCCGTTCCCTGGCTGCGCCCGGCGAGTTGGATCTCGATTTCGATCCCGGCTCGGGTGTGAGCGGACCGGTGAGCGCCTTCGTGGTGCAGCCCGATGGCCGGATGATCATCGCCGGCTCGTTCAACACGGTGCGCGGCCTGGCTCGCAAGGATCTCGCCCGGCTGAATGCCGACGGAAGCGGCGACAGCCGTTTTACTGCTCCCGTCCCGAATTACCCGATTCATTCCCTCGCGCTACAACCGGACGGCAAGCTGCTGGTCGGCAGCGAATTCGACAACCTGGGTTTGACGCGTCTGAATACGGATGGCAGTCCGGACACGAACTTCAACGCCACGGCTCTTGCCGCCATTGCCAGCACCGAGCCCTTTTACCCCTTCCAGATCAAAGCCATGGTCGTTCAGCCGGATGGGAAGGTGGTCTTTGGCGCCGAGCTACCGCTGCGTCTGCACGGCGACGGTTCGCTCGATACGAACTTTGTCTCGGCGGTTTATGGCCGGGCTTCGGCAATCGCCGTGCAACCTGACGGCAAACTGATCGTGGGCGGGATCTTTTATGATCCTGAGACCGGAGCCGATCGCCACGGCTTGGTCCGGCTCCTGGCCAACGGAGCGATCGACAGCGGTTTCAACCGCACCGCCGGGCAAGACAGCCTGATCAACTCCATCAAGCTTCAACCCGACGGTAAGATCCTGTTCGCCGGAGGATTCACCAGGGTCAACGGGACGGACACCTTGGTGATCCGGTTGAACCCGGATGGGAGCCTGGATCCCACGTTCGCAGTGGGGTCGGGAAACATTCCTGCCTTATCGACCGTCCATGCCCTCGGCCTGCAGTCGGATGGCAAGGTGATCGTCGGCGGCCGGTTCCAGTCCGTTAACGCGCTCGTCCGCTCCAATCTGGCTCGCCTCAATCCCGACGGGAGTCCGGATGTCAGTTTTCCCAACGGGGGCAGCGGGGGCATCCGGCCGTGGACGCCTCATAGTGTTCAGGCCCTGGAGGTGACATCGGACGGAACGTTATGGATGGGTGGCCACTTCACGATGGGCCATGAGATGAATTGGTCCTCCGCAGCCCGATTTCTGGCAGATGGCAGCGTGGATGCCACGTTCCAGCCGGGGCGGGGGGTGAGCGCCAACAACTCGACCCTGGTGGTCCAACCCGACGGCGACCTACTTTTGGGCGGTGCATTAACCTTCATCAACGGCACCAACCTGTACGCCAGCCTACGGCTCAACCCCGACGGCAGCCCGGACGACACCTTCATCCCAGCCAGCCGTTTCAAGCCGGATCTGCTGGAGTGGCCCATGTCCGATTGCCCGGAGGGTCCCTTTTTCTGCCAGCCCAATCCCGTTCCCGTTTCGGTCGCCGTCCAGCCCGACGGCAAGGTGCTGATGGGTGGAAATAATAGCGTCGAGGTGACGGGGGACTCGCTTTATGTCCAGATGACCACCGCATTCCTTCGCCGGTTCCATGCGGACGGAAGTCTTGATGCTGGTTTTCTGCCATTATCCTTTCAACCGCCGAACTGGGAATTCTGGTATTCCTCGGACTTTGTCTCTGCGTTGCGACTGCAACCGGACGGGAAGATTCTCGTCGCCGGGAAGTATGCCTCGATCAGCGGGACGCCGCGTCACGGATTGGCCAGGCTGCATCCCAATGGAACCGTGGATCCGGGCTTCACCCCGACGACCGGGCCGTATGCGGCGATCGATTCCATCGCTTTGCAACCGGACGGCAAGGTATTGCTGTGCGGTGAGCTGGGGATTATTGCCGGCACCTTCCGCCGGGGCATCGCCCGCCTGAACCCGGACGGTAGCCTCGACGATACCTTCCAGGCGGTCGTTGGAACCAACGGCGGCATCCGGTCGTTGGTTTTGCAGCCCGATGGCAAGGTGGTGATCGGAGGTTCCTTTCGCGTCACCCAAGGCGCCAATCTCAATGGGGTCGTGCGATTGAACGCCGATGGCTCGCTGGATGAAGGCTTCGTGCCGGCGACCGTTGCTGGATTCAACGCAGTGGAGTCGGTGCAGGTCCATTTGCAGGCGGACGGAAGGGTGCTCCTCAATGGCAGCTTTCTTACCGTCAATGGCGTGTTGCGTCCGTCCGTTGCCCGGCTCGAGGGCGATTTTCCATTCCTCTCTTTCAGGTCCACGCCTGCGGGGACTTCCGCCGTCGTGACCTGGCCCGTCACGGAGCTCCGTTTCGAGTTGCAGGAAGCGGCCGATCTTTCGCTGCCCAACCCGTGGTCGCCAGTGCAGCAAACGGCGATCGAGGAATCCGGAAGGATGTCGGTGACTCTGCCCACCTCCGCGAACAGCCGATTCTTCCGACTGAAATCTCCATAGTTCGGTCACCACCATCACAACTCTACCCGCAAATCAACGCCTCATGAAGACTCGTCCAATAGTCCGCCCATTCCTCAGGTTCGTCGCCAGCTTCGTCGCCGTCGCCCAACTGGCGTCCCTGTCGGTGACCGCGCAGCCCACACCCGATCCTACCCACACACTCCCGCTCATTCCGGTCGATCAGATCGGCCAGGTGGCTGGCCAGCAGTATCAAGGCGTTGGCCTCACGGTAACGGCAACGCCCGAAGGCGCCCGGTTGCGCTGCGACTTCCAGCAACTCGAAGGAAAGGTAACAACCGAAGGTCTCTGGCTTAGCTCAACTGCCGACAATGCCGTGGGCGAACGCTTTCGGGTGCTGGCGACCGCCGTCGGGCGCGGATCGGATCGACACGCCGTGACTACCGCGCTGGCCACCACGGGGTCCGTGACGGTGGACGGGTCGTGGGTCCGATTCCGCCGTGCCGGTTTGACCGAGGAATACTCAACCAGCATGGATGGAGTGCGCCAGGACTTCATCGTGGAGCAACGACCCGATGGCGACGGCGAACTTCGACTGGAGTTGGGTCTGACTGGTGCCCGGGCCCAGGCATCCCGCCAGGGGGCGCGCCTGGTGCTGGCGGGCTCTGGGCGCAAGCTCGCCTACAGCCGACTCCGCGTAGTGGATGCCGACGGCAAGCCATTGTCGGCACGGATGGAAGTGATGGACGGTTCCCGCCTGGCGCTGGCCGTGAACGATGACACGGCGGTGTATCCCGTACGGATTGATCCCACGTTCAGCGACGAGGACTGGGGTAGTATGGGCGGAGTCCTGGGAGCCGACAGCTCGGTGTATGCAGCCGGGGCCGACAGCGCAGGTAATCTCTATATCGGCGGCCATTTCGAGATTGTGGGGGATGTGCGGGCCAACCATGTCGCCAAATGGGACGGCTCCGAGTGGTCGGATCTCGGCGGCGGTCTGGACTGGGAAGTGTGGTCGTTGGCGGTCTCTGGAACCGACCTGTACGTCGGTGGGGACTTTTCTTGGGCTGGCAAAACCGACACCGAGGCCGGCATTCCCGCCAATCGGATTGCCAAATGGGACGGCAGCAGTTGGTCGGCGTTAGGAACCGGAATTGGCGTGGAACCCGGACCCGACGTGTGGGACTACGTGGTAGCCTTGGCCGTAATCGGCAACGACGTTTACGCGGGTGGCCTCTTCAGCGTCGCGGGCGGGACGGAAGTGTCCAACGTCGCCAAGTGGGATGGAAGCAAGTGGTCAGCCCTTGGATCCGGGATGGACGACGAGGTTTCCGCCCTGGCGGTGATCGGGACCGACGTGTATGCGGGAGGTGGGTTCACCATAGCCGGTGGTACCGAGGTGAACTACGTGGCCAGGTGGAACGGGAGCTCATGGTCCGCGCTGGGCTCGGGGATGGATGACTGGGTTTATGCCCTCGCCACCATGGGAACCGACCTCTACGTGGGCGGCGACTTCTGGAGCGCAGGCGAGGTCCCGGCACTGCATATCGCCAGGTGGAACGGCAGCAGCTGGTCTCCGCTTGGCTCGGGAGTCGATGTTCGTGTCACGGCACTGGCTGTCTCCGGAGCGGACCTCTACGTCGGCGGTCGGTTCAGCACGGCGGGGGAAACGCACGGTGCCCACTATGTCGCCAAGTGGTCAGGCAACGCGTGGTCGGCGCTGGGCCAGGGTGCCGATGATTACGTCACGGCGCTCGCGGCAGTGGGTGACACCCTGTTCGTGGGGGGCGATTTTGAACTCGTCGGGGGCCAAGTCGAGTTTGTGCGCGGCGAGCCGACTCTGGTCGGCCCAAAGACGGCCTATTACATCGCTCAATGGGATGGGGCCGATTGGTCCGCAGTAGGTTCGGCCTCGAGCCTGAGCGGAATCGTTCGTTCGTTGGCCGTGTCGGGGACGACGCTTTATGCCGGCGGGACCTTTATGACCGCGTCGGTGAACCCCGCCCGCAATGTCGCCCGCTGGGATGGCAGCCGCTGGCTGGCCCTGGGAGCCGGGGTAAACGGTTCGGTCTATGCCTTGGAGGCCGCGGGTAACGAACTCTACGTCGGTGGATACTTCAACCAGGCTGGCGGCACGAAGGCACCGGGTATCGCCCGGTGGGATGGCAGCACCTGGTCGCCCTTAAGCGCAGGACTCGAAGGAGGAGGAGGAGTCGTGGCCCTGCGGATGATGGGCACCAACCTCTATGCAGGTGGAAATTTCTCCCTTTCCGGCGGGCTTCAATTTCCGGGTATCGCCATCTGGAATGGGCAGGAATGGGCCTCCGTGGGTGGGGGGGTGGCGGGGGGGGTCTTCGCCCTCGCGGCCTCCGAAGGCGTCCTTTATGCCGGGGGTGCCTTCGTCAGTGCCGGCGGTCTCCCGGTGAATTACATCGCGCGCTGGGATGGCACCGCCTGGTCTGCCCTGGGGGAAGGGATGAACAGCCAGGTACATGCCCTCGCCATGGTGGGTACCGACCTCTACGCCGGGGGCGTCTTCACGACGGCCGGTGGAGTCGCCGCCAAGGGCGTCGCCCGCTGGAACGGACAATCCTGGTCCCCCCTGGGTTCCGGCGTGAAGCAGGGATCTGTGCTGGCGCTCACGGCCTCCGGGACGGACCTGTACGTGGGCGGTGCCTTCACCATGGTTGGCGGCCAGTCGGTCAACTCCATCGCCAAGTGGGACGGCAGTGCCTGGTCCGCCCTGGGGTCCGGCACGTCGGGTGACATCCATGCGTTGGCCGTGCTGGGTTCCTTCCTGTACGCGGGAGGCGACTTCATCTCGATCGGGAACCGGATCTCAGCCTATTCCGCGCGAGCGAAGATCGGCATCAGCAATCCACTGGGCGGCCGAATAGGCAACTGGAGGTACACCCCGGATACTGGTTTCATCTTTACCTTCCTCGATGGCACTCCAGGGCAAGCCTACCAGATCCAGAGTTCCTCCACCATGGCACCGGGTTCATGGAGTTCGGTGACGAACTTCAACTACTCCGCGCCGATCGTCCTCACGGACAATGCGGTTACTGAGGAACCCCGAAGGTTCTATCGAGCCGTCGCACCCTGATCGGATCTACTTGCGCTCGACGGATAAACTTCCTGGTAGAGCCAGGCGCCTGCGTCGGCCTTCCTGTCCTTGGAAGTGGCTCCCAAGATGCCGAGGATCTCGGCGGCTTCCCGGAGGGTCACGCGAACGAAATGCAGCAGATTCACCCACTCAGCCTGAGGTGTCTCCATCGACACGAAACGATCCAGAACCCTTGTTCTCGAATGGCCGACCGAATCAATCTCCGCCATGCAGTCCTTGCCGGCATCCAGCCCCGAATCCGATTCCCTCGTGGTGAGGCCAATCGGTTTCCTGCGTGCCGCGAAGCAGGTAAAGTTCCAGACCCTGCACCAACCCAACGAGGAGAGGGCCGAGGAGAACGTGGTGGAACTTCTGCCTGGCTGTGGATTCGAGCAGGCACTTGCGGACCTGGCGGGCTTCTCCCGCATCTGGCTGCTGTCCTGGTTCCATCGCAATGCCTCATGGCGTCCGATGGTCATGCCCCCCCGCGGTCCCTCCCGGCGTCGCGGCGTCTTTGCCACCCGCTCGCCGCACCGTCCGAATCCCATCGGACTGACCCCGGTCCGACTGCTGGGAGTGGAGAAGCTTCGCGTCCGGCTCGGCCCCTGCGACCTCATGGACGGCACCCCCATCCTGGACATCAAACCCTACCTCTCCGCCTACGACGCCTTTCCGGGGGAACGCGCGGGCTGGACGGAGGAAATCGAGGCGCTCCACTCCGGACCGCCGGCCTACCAGGTTCACTTTGCGCCGCTAGCCCTCGTCCAGGCGGACTGGCTCAAGGAACAGTGGGACGTCGACTTTCGCCCCCGCCTCACGGAGATGCTGGAACGGGATCCGTCCATCCAGCGCACCCGTAGAATCCGGGCCCGCGGAACCGATCATCGCGTGGTCGGATGCGGCCCGTGGCGGGTGGAGTTTCGCGTGGAGGGTGCGGTGGTGGAGATCCTCCGCATGGAACCCGGCTATCCGCCCCGTTTCCTGGAAGATCCCCAACGACTCTCCATCCCTGATCAGGAAGCTCAGAAGGCTTTCCTGAAACGGTGGCCGGAGCAGACCATCAGCGGGGGCTGACTTCGCTCTCCGCACCCGGACTCGGCCGGAAACCACTCCGACGGTCCGCAGACGATTGCCTTTCCCGCCCGCCTTGGCAGCGTCCCCTGCATGAACCTTCTCCAAAAGGCGCGCCGGATGGGTGGTCTATCGCTCCTGCTGCTGGCCATGGCCGGCCCGGGAGCCGTCGCCGCCGAGTTCGTCCCGCTTTTCAACGGACACGACCTCACCGGCTGGACCAACGTCAATTGCGCGCCCGGGACATGGACCGCCATCGACGGACTCCTGCATTCCACCGGGGTCCCGACGGGCGAACTGCGCACCACCCGCATGTACCAGAATTTCATTCTCGAACTGGAATGGCGGCACCTTCAACCCAAGGGCAATGCCGGCGTCTTCGTGTGGGCGGATTCACTCACCGCACGCGGACAACCCTTCATCCGCGGAGTCGAGGTGCAGGTGCTCGACGGACAGGAGGGGCCGGGGTTCACCTCGGACGGCGACATCTTCCCCATCCACGGGGCGAAGATGACCCCGATCAACGGACGTGGCGGCGACCGGGCCTTCCCCACCGAGAAGCGGGTGAAGCCGTCCCCGGAATGGAACCACTACCGCATCGAGTGCATCGACGGCGCCATCTCCCTCGCAGTGAATGGCGCGGTGGTCACTCGCGGCACCAACGCCTCGCCGCGCAAGGGCTACCTCTGCCTGGAGTCCGAGGGCTCCCCGGCGGATTTCCGCAATCTGCGGATCCAGGAACTGCCCGCCACCACCGCTCTGGAGCCACAGCACATCGCGCGGCCCGATGAGGGCTTTCATTCGCTCTACAACGGGATCGATCTCACCGGATGGCAGCAGACTCCGGACGTCCTCGCCCATTGGAAGGCCGATGACTGGATCCTGGAGCACGACGGCGGGCGCGGGGACACCGAGCCCCACCTGTGGAGCGAGGAGGAGTTCGGTGACTTCATTCTCGTGGCCGACTGGAAATGGGTGGCGAAGCCGAAGGATACCGAACTCCCGGTCGTGCTCGCCGATGGATCGCGTCCGAAGAACGCCGATGGCACCCCGCGCACTCAGCGCGTTCCGGACGCCGGCGACAGCGGCATCTACCTCCGTGGAAATGATCGGAGTCAGGTGAACATCTGGTGCTGGCCGGTCGGGTCGGGCGAGGTGTACGGCTATCGCGAGGACACCACTCTGGACGCCGCCATCCGCGCCGCGCTCACCCCGCGCCTCAAGGCGGACCGCCCCATCGGCGAGTGGAACCGCTTCATCATCACCCTGCGTGGCGACCGTCTGACCGTGGTGCTCAACGACCAGACGGTGATCGACAACGCGCGCCTGCCCGGAATCCCGCCCAAGGGGCGCATCGCCCTGCAGAATCACGGGGCGCCCATCCAGTTCGCCAACCTGTTCATCAAGCGACTGGATTAGCGCTTCGGACTGAAACGCACGCCAAGAGCCCCCCAACAGGAAACGCGCCATGAATCACGGACGGCGACCGGCTACTCCCGCGTGGATGGGACTTCTACTTGCCGCCGCGATTCCATTCCTGGGCCTGGCTGCAACCGTCACGCACCACCTCGAGTACGCCCCCGCCCCACCGGACAATCCGCTGAAGGGATTCGTGACCTATCCGAATCCACGCGTCGCCTTTCCCCATAGTCTGGTGTGGGACTATCTGCCCCTGAGCGCGCTGATGTCAGGCCCCACCCACTTCACCTGGGGCCCCATGGAGGCCCAACTCGAGGCGGCGGCCCGACAGGGACGTCAGTTCATCCCCCGCTTCCATCTGGATTTCCCCGGAAAGGAAATCGCCATCCCCCGCTTCCTCATCGATGCCGGCGTGAACGTGCGACGCTGGACCAACACCAATACCCAGCCCCTTCCCCCGCAGGTCTCGTACACCGTGGACTGGGAGGATGCCCGAACGCGCGCCGCACTGGTCCAGTTCATTCGCGCCCTCGGACAACGCTACGACGGCGATCCCCGACTCGCTTTCGTGCCCATGGGCCTGCTCGGCACCTGGGGCGAGTGGCACAACTACCCGCACGAGGAATGGTTCGCCTCCAAGACGGTTCAGAACGAGGTCATGGACGCCTACACGTCGGCCTTTCGGAAAACGCGAGTACTCGCACGCTATCCCGCCGGCGAGAACAGCGCGGCCTACGCGCCCAATCACCGCCGGGCCATTGGCTATCACGACGACTCCTTCGCCTGGGCAACCCTGGACACCGGACGTTCCGATGACTCCTGGTTCTTCCAGTCCCGCCTCCAGAGCGCAGGCCAAACGGACCGGTGGCGGACCCAGCCCATCGGAGGCGAGGTGCGTCCGGAGGTCTGGAAATGCCTGTGGGATGACAAGACCTGTGCGCCCGCCGGACAGGAATTCCTCCGCTGCGTGGACAGCACCCACGCCTCCTGGATGGCCAACGCCGGAGTCTTCGAAAACGACTTCACCGGAATCCGGCGCGAACGGGCACTCGAAGGAGCCCGAAGGTTGGGCTACGAGATTCAAGTCACCCGGGTGGTGCTGAAGGACGTCGAAGCCAACAACCCACTCTCCCTCCAAATGGCGCTCACCAACCACGGAGTCGCTCCGTTCTACTACGAGTGGCCGGCAGAAATCGCCATCGCCGGCGCTACCGGTCCTCTGCTTCAGACTGGGCCATCGGGCCATTCCCTCACGGGCATCCTCCCCGGCGCCGGCGAAACCTTCTGGGATCTCACGCTCCCGACGAAGACCCTGCCGGCCGGAAACTTCATCCTCCTGCTCCGCGTCCCCAATGTCCTCCCCAATGGGCGTCCTGTCCGTTTCGCCAACCGTACCCAGGACGACCGTTTCCCCGGTTGGCTCACCCTGGGAGAGTTCGGTGGGAAACCGTGAGGAGCCAACCTGCACCCCAAACCGCTCGACCGGCTGACCGCCCAGCTCAGATCGACGCTTGTCCGGCCGCTTGAACCTATTGCCGGCTTCAGCAGAGCGTTTGCACGTTCTGTGGTCGCCGGGACGCTTCAAAACCAAATCCCTACCATCGGCGACGCGTCGTTTTCAAAACCCATCAGCCGTCGACGGTCAGCTTTTCCAAGCAAACCACAGAAAGGCCACCGCGAGGACGAAGTACCCGACGGATCGCCAGACCCTGCCTGCGTCGGAGGCGGGATTCTTGAGGAAGATGCTTGCTGAGGGGCTTTCGCCGAGAATGGCCTCCGCGCCCAGGCGATCCCCAGCGGCATAACGGGCCAACGCCCCACTCACCGCGCTGGCCACCGTCGCCTCCAATTCCGGAAGTTCGGCGTCGGTAATGGGTGTGGTTTTGGCGAAGATGCGGCGATCAATGGCCTCCGAAAGGTGGGCGGTTACTTCGCCAGTGTTGCGCAGAATGAGGGTGGAACCCTTCCATGAAAACCAGATCGTGGCGTTTCCCGGTCCGGGCACATTGAGTAGGAGCTCTGTGCCCCCGGCGTGCGTTCGACAATCGCGCACTAGAAGACGCTCGCCGAGGAATCGGGTAAACCCCTGGATCACCGCCGGGGAGTAATCCGGCGCCGGCCGCAGTGCTGCCGTGGACAGATCGACTCCCAGCAAACCGCGAAGGGCTCGGACGAAAAGAGAGTAGTCCATCCGCAGGGGTCTCGCAGATGCGGCGATGCCGAGGAAGAACTGCTGGCCGGCCATGCCGAGAAAGATCCAGGAGCCTGAACCGCCGACCGCGACCCCGGAAAGGCCCGCGACGAGGCAGGCATGGGATAGCCACTCGGCCCAGACAAAACGATGCCGTGTCAAAGCGACGGACCGCCAGGTGCGTGAGAGCAAGAAGCCGTACATCGCCGCCAAGAGACCGCAGAATCCCCGACCGAGCGCCACCATCGTCAAACCGTTCGTGTGGCGCGCCCATTCGCTGGCTCCGAGTCGGTCCATGCCCCAACGGACCGAAAGCGCCCAGATGACACTCACGACAGCCGCAACAAACGATATCCGCCAGACGACCCGGGACCATTTCCGAAACTCCCGGGCACGGAAACCGCCCTGATCGCGATAGTTTTCAGCCGTTTTGCGATCAAGCCACCAACCAGCCAGCACCATCGGCACATGCGGCGCCAGCAGCCAGCCGGCGAATGCAGGGAGCACCGTACCGATGGTGCCGAACGCGGCACCAAAGGCGACGAGGCCCGGCTTGCCCAGGGGCAGCGCCAGCATGACGACGCCGGCAAACTGTGAGGACGGACGGAGCTCCGCCAGTGATTCCTCGAGACGCGATTCGAGCACCGCACGCAGCGCGTGTCGCGCCCGGTGGAGACGGGTTTTGAATGCCGTCTCCGACAGCCCCAGCAGCGCTGCCGCTTCGCTGACGCCACGATCTTCCAGATAGAAAAGGACGAGGCATTCGCGATGGATCGCCGGCAGATCGGCCAGGCTCCGACTGAACATCTCGGCACTCGGCGCCGCCTCGCCCCCGCTGTCGCCGTCGCTGGCGGCATCATCGTTCACGCGTTCGAGGGACCACCGCTCGCGCATTCTGATCTCGCTGCGATGCCGCATCCCGAGATTGATCGCGGTGTGACGGGCGATGGTGGTGATCCAATGTCCGAATTTCTCCGCGCCGCCGAGGAGCGAAAGCTTCCGATAGGCCCGGATAAACGTCTCCTGAGCCGCTTCCTCGGCCAGCGATCGGTCTCCCAAACGCGACCAGGCAACCGCATAAACCCGGTCTTCGTAGCGCTCCACGAGCTCCCGAAAGCGCTCGCGATCCCCCTCCAGCACGGCCGCAATCGCGGAGGCGTCGGAGGAGGCAGTCGTGGGAAGATTCGCAGTCATTTCACCGGGAAAGACAAGGCAGGTCCGGAAAGGTTACCGGACGACATTCCCTCAACAATGGGCCAACGCCGTGAACGCTGCAGCATCGATTCCCACCGCAGCACCAGCGCCACCACACGGTTCTCAATCCGGGACGGCTCCTTCCGGAGGGCGCTCCTGCTTTGTCCACAGACACCCCGACCGTCAGTGATCAAACTCCAATCACGCTCGCTCACGCCATTTTCTTGGCGACTTTGTCGCGTCCCTCTTCGCTGTCGATCCAGTCCAAAATGATCCGTGCCGCAGCCACCGGCTGCGTGGCCAGAACGGTGTGATCGGCGCTGGCGAGAATCCGATCACCGCGCCATCCGGGGCAATATCTGCGGAGCCAGCGCCGCATGGGAACCCAGGGAACAATGGGATCCCAAAATCCCGTCAGGCTCCAGGTCGGTAAAGGGCAGGCCTGCGCCACCGGTCGCGGATCGGATCCGGCGATCAGGCGAAGGCGGTGGACGATGGCCCCCCGATCGTCCGGATGCAGTCGCCTCTGAACGAACTCCGACACCGCCTCCAGCGTCTCCGGTGCACTCCGATGCCGGAATCGGGCGTAGCGGGCGTAGAGCCACAGAAAGGCGCGCAGTCCAGAATCCGGCAGGCGCGTCGCCAGCCCGGTGGCGAGTGTCAGCAGGGCCGGATAGGGATACCGCACAAATCCGCCCGCCAGGATCAGCCCGCTGGCACGAAACGAATCGGAGGCGGTCTGCGTCTCCAGCAGTGCCCAGGCGACCTGCGACCCAAAGGATTCCGCCAAAAGCCAACCCTGCCGGATTCCTTCCCGGTCCAGCGCCTCCCGAATCGCCTGGGCATGGTCGCCCAGGGACCACTCGGTCGTTCGCGGATAGCAGAACTCGACGAAGCGAACGCGACGCTGCACCGCCAGGCGAAAGCTGGTGACCAGGGTCCAATCCCCATGAATCCCCGGCAGGTAAATGAGCGCCGTGGCAGTGGGATCGCCGTGGACCCGGCATACGAGCAGATCAGCCATGCGACCGCCTTGCTCCTACTCCACGCCTTCGCGCCTTCGCGTCTTCATTGTTCACCCCTCCCCTTCCCCACTCATCAGGCGCTCCTGCTCTTCGGACGGCACAAACACCGCCAGCGCCCCGCCGAGCAGGGCCATCGGCCACTGCCAGATCGGGAGGAAGAGGTACAGCAGGGTGCCGGCCATGCCGGGACGCCGCGGCAGCAGCACCAGGAACCCGATCAATCCGAAGAGCACCGCGACTGCCGCCAGCGTCAGCACCATGCGGCGCACCCAGCCTCGCCGGGCCAGGCGTGCGGCTATGGGAAACAACAGGAAGGGGGACAACCCCCAGACCACCAGGAGCAACCCGGCCCCGTCGAGAAAGCCGCGGACCCCACCGCTTCGGAGCAGGGAGATCAACGGAAGCGCCGCGCCAACGACTGCCAGCACGAGGGTGGGCAGATACAGGGGGGATCGGGATGCAGACTTCATCGGGTGGACAGACCGGACGCGGAGAGTGCCCCAAATCGCGGAGGCTTCAACAGATCCCGCGTCCGCGCGAAGACGTCGGGCGGAACGCCCAGCGCCTGCTTCAATTGCACGTCGCGGTCCCAGGGGTTGGAGAGGTCGTCCAGCGCCTGCATCTGGGTCAGGGTCAGCTGGAGAGGGAAATACCATGGGGACACCAGCGCCGTGTTGATCAGGGGAAAGTCGGATCCGTAACACAGACGCCCCGCAAACTCCGGACGCGCCAGGGCCTGGTTCAGATAGCCCAGCTTGTTAACCTGGGTGAGCGAGGAGATCTCCGAATACAGGTTGGGAAACTCCGCCATCAACCGCGCCAGTCGATCCACATCCGGTTCACCCCCATTGGAACCCGTGGAGGCGATGTGTGCGGCAATCACGGTCACGCCCAACCGCAGGGGCAGGCGCAAACGCTCCGGATCCGACAGCGCATCGTTCGCCCGGGTGAACGAGCGTTCCTGTCCGGCGTGCGTGAGCAGGGGCAGCCCGTGCGCCTTCATCCGCTGATAGAAGGGAACCAGGCGTTCATCCGAGGGATCAATCTGCATGATGCTGGGAATCCACTTCACCAGCACCGCGCCATTCGTCGCCGCCCAATCCAGACGCTCCAGGGCGTCCCGGCGGTAGGGATTGATGGAAGCGCCAAACCAAAGGTTGGTGTACCGGGCCGTCTCGCGGGCGACGAATTCGTTGGGGACCAGAATCTCCGTTTGCCCGGAATCCAGGTCCCCGGCGGCATTCACGGCACCATCCAACGCCAGCACCACTGCCACGCCCACCTGCGAACTGGACGCGAGCTTTTCCGAAATCCGCCGAATCAGCAGCGCGTCCCCGTCGCGGTCCAGTTCTTCGCGGGTCACTCCGAAGGCCTCCAGATAGAGGCCAAACTTGTAACTCCGCTGCAGTTCCGGAGAGACGAAGCAGCCGCTGCCACCACCCCCAATCCCCGCCGTGTGAACATGCAGATCCACCAGGGGCTGAGACGCCGGCGTCTGCACGCGTCGAAAGGGACCCCTAAAAAATGCCAGCCGGACTCCCGCCAGAACAACCACCGCGATCAGGAATCCAATCCCGGCCCGAGCGAGACGGGTTCTCCACGGCCCGGAGCGCTTCATGGCACGGCGGCCCTTTCCAGGAATTGCCGCATGGACTCGCTCATCTCAGGACGCGGGCGGGAGGATCTGCGCCTGCAATTCCCGGTGGTTCACCTTGCCGGTGCCCAGTTTCGGAATTTCGCGGACAACCTGGATCTCCCGGGGTGCGCAAAGGTTGGTGAGCCCCTTGGTCCGGATCGCCGTCCGCAGTTCCTCCAGGGTGAGCCGGGGTTCGTTGACGACGGCAATGAGCACCTCTCCCTTGTCTTCGTCGGGACGCGTGACAATCGCCACCTCGCACCGGGCGCCGTACTGCGGGAAGGCTCCGGCCAGCGCGTCCTCCACGGCCGTGAGACTCACCATCTCCCCGCTCACCTTGGCGAACCGCTTCAGGCGTCCGAGGATGAAGACGTACCCCTCCTCATCCACCCGCACGATGTCCCCGGTGTCATACCATCCGCCCAGCTTCTGGAATGCCGTGTCCACCTCCGGATTTAGGTAGCCACGCATCACGTTGGGTCCCTTCACCAGCAGCCGTCCGCCCTCGGGAACGCCGTCCACCGTCTCGATCCGCCACTGCATTCCCGGCAGGAAGCGTCCAACACTGCCAAACTTGGGATCCAGCCGGGTGTTGAGGCAGATCGCCGGACTGCACTCCGTGGCGCCGTATCCTTCGAGCAGCCGCACCCCAAATTTCCGCGCCCAGGTGTTGGCCGTGACCTCCTGCACCTTCTCCGCGCCCGCCACGAGGAACTTCACCGAATTGAAATCATAGGGATTTGCCCGCCGCGCATAGCCGTTGAGAAAGGTATTGGTTCCGAACATCACCGTGCAGGCCTTGTCGTACACGCCCGCTGGCACCACGCGGTAGTGCAGCGGCGACGGATACAGAAAGGTGTAGTAGCCCCGCGACAGCGGAACGATCACCCCGGCCATCAGGCCGAAACTGTGAAACAACGGCATCGCGCTGAAGAAGCGCTCGTGGTCGGTCACGTCGAGGACCCCCAGGATCTGACGCAGATTCGCCAGCAGGTTTCCGTGCGTCAGTTCCACCCCCTTGGGCACGCCCTCGGAGCCGGAAGTAAAGAGGATGACCGCCGGCACGAGACCATCGTCCTGCCCGAAGACCGGATCCGCGGTCAGTCCCGCACCACAGCTCAGCGTATGCTTCAACAGCGTGGCGATCCTCGTCGCTCCGGACACCGATTTCCGGACGTCCTCCAGATACACCAACTCCACACCGGCCTGCTCGAACAGATCCATCTTCAACTTCGCCTTTTCCAGAAAGGCGCGGGAGGTGATTACCTGACGCAGTCCCGCCAGTTGCGCGCACTGCAGCATGGTCGGCACACCCGTGGAAAAGTTCAGAATGGCCGGAACAAAGCCGGCCGCCCACAGGCTGAACACGGTCACCGGTGTTCCATTCACATTCGGCAGCAGGACCCCGACGCGCTCCGGTCGCGGCACGCCCCCGAATCGGCGCCGCCATTCTCCGGCCAAGACGTCCACGCCCACCATCAGTCGTCGAAAGGTAAGCTGGGTGAAGGTGACGTCCTCCAGGACGATGCGTCCGGGATTTTTGGCGGCGGCTTCGACGATCAGGGACAGGACATTGGACGGCCCGAATTCCTGCTCCACCTCGAACTGCTGCCGCACCATGGAATCCCGCAGCCAGGTGGTGATTTTCTGCCGGGCGATGCCGTTCGAAACCCCCTCCAGACGCGGTGCCTCCAGGGCCGGACTGAAGTGCGCCGTCACACACGGGAACCACTTCGTCCAACCCGTGTGACGAACAAACGGAACCCGGCTGGCGCCGCGCAGATAACAGGTAATGACCTTGGCATGGGTGCGGTGGATGAGGAATCCGGTGCCATCAAACAACTTCATCAGGGAGCCGGTCAGGGTGATCCGCCCTTCGGCGAACAACACCAGGCGCCCTCCCTGCGCCAGAAACTCGGCCATGCGCTTGGCCGCGTAGGGGGACGTGGTATCCACCGGAAACGTCCGACGATTGATCATCATCTTCCGGTGAATCCAACTCGCCTGGGCCGTGGTGGCGCTGGTGACAAACCGCCAGTCCTCTTCGAGCACCGTGTAGAGGAACATCCAGTCCAGCCAGGACACATGATTGGGGATCAGCAACACCGGCCCCGGAGTGTCCAGCGCCGCGACATTGAAGGCACGGAACCGGAACCACAGGCGCACCACCCAGCGACACAGAAGTTTCATGGTAGAAAGAAAATCAGATTGCCCCAAGCGCAGGCCTCACCGGGTTTCCCAGTGCCTCGCGCCAGGAAGTGGCAGCCACGGTGAACACGCTCATGACGCCCTCCGTTGCCACCTGGATCCCCACGCCAGCACGACGAGCGCCACCATCACTCCGGCGGTCACCACGGTGCTGGCCGGGGCCACCCAGGCGTCGAGTGGAAGTCGCCGGGTGACACCGCGTAGCTCCAGCGTTCCGAAGATCTCTTCGCCATTGCCGGGAAAGGGCGCGGTCGCCAGTTCCCTGCCGGTGCCATCCATCAACTGCGAAATCCCCGAACTGGCGACCCGAAACACCGGCAATTGATACTCCACCGCCCGCAAGCGGGCCATGCGGGCGTTGAGCCGGTGTTGACGCTCCCCCCAAGCCTCCACATCCATGGTCGGAATCAGCAGGCCCTGCACGCCCTGACGCACCAAATCATCGGTCACCCGGCGATAGCTGGCGTCGTAGCAAATGGGGATTCCCAACCGTCCCCAGGGGGATTCCCAGACCCGGCGTTCACGCGCCGGTTCACCGTCACGGAAGAATTGGATCGGACGCGACTTGGCCTGGGTAAAGGCCACCTCTCCCTGAGGGTTGATGACGAAAGCGGTGTTGAAATAAGCCTCGCCTTCCGGGACCTGGGGAAACAACCCCTTCGGCCGAAACAGCGCCGGGATCGAGGACGACTCCCCATCCGGCAGCGCCCCACTCATCGGATCCTTGCCTCCCACCACCAGCCATTTTCCGTGGCGCCGGCACCAGGCCTTCACTGGTTCCGGCACCGGGCCGTCGAAGGTGTACTCGCTCAGCAGGAGCAGTTCCGCCTTCGGTTGATTGGTCCGCAAACGCTCCAGGGCGAAGCGAACTTCTGGCACTCCCGGAAACTCCATCTGCACCCCGGCCACCGACACTCGGGATTGGACGGAATCCGCAGTCCGCACCTCCCGCACGCTTCCGACGACTCCCACGAGCAGGATCACGGCGACCACGATCTGCGCGGGCCGCATCCATCGCGGTCGGATCGACCGCCGCATTTCCAGCGTCCGGCATCCCAGGGCGCCAACCATCATCGCGAGGGCGCCGCATCCATACACACCGAGCGGAACGAGAAATCCCCGGGCCCCGGGCGGCAGGCACGTTCCCGCAGCAAACCAGGAGAATCGCAGCCACCAGATCTCGCTCCGGAAATACTCCACGCCGCACCACAGCACGGGCGCCAGCGCGAGGGCCCACCCCGGTCCCCAGCGAAACTCCACGCGGTTCAGCACCAGAAGAAACACCCCGTGAAAGAACGCCAGGATCAGCCAGAGAGGCACGGCGGCGATGCTGAAGATACGCCAGAGGAACAGCATTTGCGGAACAAACACTCCCAGGCCCACCGCCATGCCGAGATACAGCGACACCCGAGGCGAACCAAGCCGGCGCAGCGCGAAGAGTGCTCCCAAGGAAACCGGGAGCAATACGCAGAGGGCCGGGACCTCAAAGGCCAGTTGAAAGGCGACCACGGCGGTGATCGCCAGCCAGGCCGCAGGACCGGCAGCCAGCCCCGGGCGCAATCCCGACCCCGTCGCGGAGGTGTTCCGTATCGGCGAAGAGTTCATGGCGCGGGAATGAGGATGAGGAGTGGAAGTCTATCCGACCCGGTCTCCCGCTACCGGACGGGGAATCCGCAGTCCGGCCACCACCACGGTCACCAGAACCGCCAGAACAAGGAAGACCTGGGACGCCGACAGGCCGGCCCGGGTGCAGCCCAGCACGATCAATCCGGCCAGAATCATCCCGACGTTGTCGCAGAAGTTTTGGACCGCGATGGTCTTGCCCAGTTTCTGGGGATCGGATTCGGACTGCAGCGCCGCATTGAGCGGGATGAGAAACAGCCCGGCGGCCATTCCCGATCCAATGAGAACGGCCATCACCGCGGGCAGCACCACCAGGGCAGTTGTTGTCGCGCCATCCGGTCCGGTGCCCTGGAACACGTGTCTTCCGACATCCGCCAGACCCAGTGGGCCGACCAGGAAAACGATCCCCAGCAACGCGGCGAGGAAGAACCCAAAGCGGCGCGAATGCCGCAGATCTCCCACTGGATACCACGCCCCCGCCAGAACGCTGCCGATCATGACGCCGACCGACAGCCACAGCCCGAGCAGCGCGATTTGGGTATTGTCGGGTAGCCTGAGCACATCCAGTCCCCAGGCTTGAAAATTGATCTTCATCGCCGCGCCGCAGACCCAGAAGAGCGCGGTGCCGATGAGAATCCGTCCCAACCGGGGAGCGCGGAGCAATCCGCCGAAATGCGTCACAAACTCCGAGACACTGTGCCGGAGCCGGGTGGTGGGATCGCACGGCGTCCGCGCCATGAAGAGGTTGAGCCCCATGGAGGCGCCAAAGATGGCCAGCAGGATCCCGTAACAAGCCCGCACCGGCAGGCGGTCCACCATTACCGAGCCGGCGATGGCGCCAAACAGGATTGCCAGCAGTGTCAGCAGTTCGACCAGACCGTTCGCCTTGACCAGTCGTTCCCGCGGCAGGATCTCGGGAAGAATGCCGTACTTCGCCGGCCCGTACATCGCGGATCCGATACCCACAATCAAATAGCCAGGCGCCTGCCACACGTACCCGTACCAGACGCTCAATCCGCAGACCGCCGTGCCCAGGAGTTTGAGAAAGTTCCCCCCGAGCAGCCACGACGTCTTGGCATAGCGGTCGTTGAGGTAACCGGCCAGCGGGGCCAGCAGCACATAGGGAATGAACAGCAGGCTGGTGTAGAGAGCGCTGCGCGTTCGCAGATCGTCCATGCCCAATTGTCCCGCCTTTTGCAGCAGCGTGAGTTGGCCGACGATGACCGCCAGGATGGCATTGTCGCCCAGGGCCCCCAGAAACTGGCTGGCCAGCAGGAGTGGATAATTGCGTTGCGCAGGCATGTTCGGGATTCGGATCAGGGATTCTCCCGCTCCAGGCGGGCAATGGCGTCCTGGGTGTTGGCAGCGACCCCTTTGAGAACCTCGGCGACCACACCCGCCTGCCGGACAGAAACCCCCTCCCACACCCGTTCGGTAGCACGGTAGTAGTGGGGGAGAATCTCCGTCATCAGCCGTTTTCCCGACGGCGTGAGCACCACCCTCCAGGCGCGCCTGTCCCCGGCCTGATCCCGGCGGCCCACCAGTCCCCGCTTCTCCAGACGGTCCACCAGCCCGGTAATGTTGGACCGGTGGGTCAGCAATTCACGGCTCAGATCACTCTGGGTCAATCCCTCGCCCGGATCCGTCAGCAGGTTCAGCAGATTGAACTGCGCGGGACTCAGCTCCCAGCGCTCAAAGAAAATCCGGCTGGAATTCCAGATCGTTTCAGAGGTCCGCAGCAACTGCAGCAGGGCCGCGTAGTGGGGACCGGGAGTGGAAGTCTCGCTCAAGCGGATTTGTTGTAAGCCATATTGTTGACATGTCAACAATCTAACGCCGTGCTTCGACCCCTTGCCAGTTCCATGGCCGGGGCGCAGCCTGCCGCCCGCATGATCGTCGTTATTTCGGGAACCAACCGTCCCGGCAGCAACACCCGCCGCGTCTCCCAACAAGTGGCCGGACTCTATCAGGAACTGGGGGTGGAACATTCGGTGATGGACCTCGCCCACCTGCCACCCGAGATCTTTGACCCGTCGAGCTATGGCGCGAAGCCGGCCGCCTTCCAACCCTTTGCCGATGGCGTCCTGGCGGCGACCGGACTCCATGTCATCACCCCCGAGTACAATGGGAGCATGCCCGGCGTTTTGAAGTACTTCATCGACATGCTGAAGTTTCCCGAGAGCTTTGACCGCAAGCCAGTGTGCTTCACTGGTCTGGCTGCCGGCATGTGGGGGGCTCTGCGCCCGGTGGAGCAATTGCAGTCGATCTTCGGATACCGCAACGCCCACATTTATCCGGAGCGCGTGTTCATTTCCGGGATTGGGGACAAGTTTGACGAGGCAGGAACCCTGAAGGACGCGGAACTCGTCGGACGGCTCCGCCGCCAGGCGGACGGTTTCGCCGCCTTCGCCAAACGCCTCCAAGCCTGATTCTGCAGCCTCCGCCCCTGCGCCTGTGCTGAACCCCCTCTGGCTTGGACTGCTGCTCGCGGCCGTACTGGTGGGGGGATTCACCGGACGCCTGGGCCAGTCCACGGACGCGGCGATCAAGTCCGCCGAGACGGCGGTCACCCTGTCCATCGGACTGGTCGGGGTCATGACCCTCTGGCTGGGCCTGATGCGTCTGGCGGAGAAATCCGGCCTGGTAGCTCTGCTGGCCCGCGCGCTGCGCCCCCTTCTCCGCCGCCTCTTTCCTGACATTCCAGTGGATCATCCGGCGATGGGATCCATGGTCCTCAACATCGCCGCCAACATGCTCGGCCTGACCAATGCGGCGACCCCTCTCGGTCTCCGGGCCATGCGCGATCTGGAGACGCTGAATCCGCATCCGGGCACCGCCACCAACGCCATGTGCACCTTCCTGGCGATCAACACCGGCTCCGTGCAACTGCTCCCGGTTTCCGCCATCGCCCTTTTTGCCGCGGCAGGCGCCCGCGAACCGGCGGCCATTGTCGGCACCACCCTGATCGCCACCACCTGCTCCTCTGCAGCGGGGCTGATCGCCGTCAAACTGCTGGAGCGGTGGCGCATTTTCCGCGCGGTCCCGGGATCGCCCGACTCTTTGAAAAGCCCACCGGCACCGGACACCCCGGCAGACGCATTGCCCCCCGTGTCCAGCAGCATCCCCCCGCTGACCGGATGGGGACGCCTCGTGCTGGCCGTCTTCTTGGGCTCCTTCGCCTGGTTTGCCGTCCGACAAGTGGCGGGCCCGACTGCGGATGCCACTTCCTCCGTGGCGCTCCGCGGGGTGAACGCCATTTCCACCCTGGCCATCCCCTTTCTCATCGCCTTCTTCCCGCTCTACGCCGCCCTCCGCCGGGTGCCGGTCTACGAGGAATTCATCGAGGGTGCCCGGGAAGGCTTTCCGGTGGCGGTGAAGATCATCCCCTACCTCGTCGGAATGCTGGTCGCCATCGGGATGCTGCGCGGTGCCGGGGTGATTGAATGGGTGGTCTCGTGGTCGGCGCCGCTGCTGGGGGTTCTCGGTGTTCCCTCGGAACTGCTGCCACTGGCCCTGATGCGTCCGCTTTCCGGCAGCGGCTCCCTCGCCGCCCTGGGGGATCTGTTGAAACAGGTGGGTCCGGACAGCCTCATCGCCCGCATGGGGGGAACGCTCTTCGGCAGCACCGAAACCACCTTCTACGTGATCGCCGTCTACTTTGGGGCGGTGGGAATCCGGCGGGTGCGACACGCGCTGGCCGCCGGACTGATCGCCGACACCGCGGGAATCCTGGCCGCCGTCTACGTCTGCCGCTGGGTATTGGGGTAGTCGGATCGCGCCGTCAGCGCCGCCGAAGGGTTAAACAAACTCCAGCGGTGGGGCCTTCGGCAGGACGCCCAGGGCCTGACCGCGGGCAAGAAACCGTCGAATGCTTTCGCGACCGCGGTCGCCGTAGTCGAGGGTCCAGTGGTTCACATACATCCCGACAAACTGATCGGCCAACTCCATGCCCATATCGCGGGCCCACTGCAGCGAGTGCGCCACGGCCT
>JBDKKE010000098.1:0-13346 GCA_039796255.1 Verrucomicrobiota bacterium
GCGTTGGTCCAGGAAGGATTCGTCTGGCCCACATGGTTGGCGATGTCGATGAGTTGCCCGTCGAGACTGTGCATCGCTGCGAAGGCGTTCCGCGTGCCGATGGTGATATTGCCGCTGTTGATGGGGTTCAGCGGGCCATACGGAGAAGTCTCCAGAAAGGTGGCGGCGGTGAATCCGCCACGGAAGGCGGCGCCGAACAGTTCCACCGGACGTCCTGGATCCGCATCCGGATAGGATCCGGGCAGATTGGTCACGTAGCTCAGGTAGCCGTCGTAGGTCGGGTCATAGTGAAACGCCCGGTCGGCCTGGATGGTGAGGGTGAGTCGGACGCGGCGCAGGAGGTAGTTCGCGGGACCGGCTCCGGAGGTCAGGGAATCCGCAGTGTCCCAGCCCAGCAGGAACTGCGCGTCGCGGGTGTCGAAACGCGGGTCGAAGGAGGCGAAAGTCGATGCCGCCGGCCGGTCACCGCTGAAGTCGCCAAACGGATAGACCCAGCGATCCATGGTGGGTGCCGCGGGCGTCAGGCGGAATTCACCGGCGGCCAGGACGGTCGCGGCGGCCAGGAAACCCATCCACACCATTCCCCAATGGCAGGGACGTGTGGCCATCAATCGTCGGAACATGGTCCCACTATGGCAAAGATTCCGGCGAGCGCACGCTTTGCCTCCCTTGGGGGATGGCTGGGCGGCGGTGAGGGCGTGTCCGTCCAAACCTGTTGCCCTCACGGACGGACGTGCTTTCGCTGGGCGGTCATGCTCCAGCCAAAGGCGTTGAGAAAATGCAGGATCGCGGGAAGAACGGTCAGCGAGGCGATCATGCAGGTGCCGGTCCCGATGGCCATCACCGCGCCGAGACTCCAGATGCCCTGGTGCTTGGCCACCAGCAGGCTTCCGAATCCGGCGATGGTGTTGAGCGCGGAGACGAGGACCGCCTTGCCGGTGCTGGTGGCCATGATGCTCGGATGCGGGTGCTCGGCGAACCGGTTCAGAATGTGAATGCTGTTGGTGACGCCGATGCCGATCACCAGGGTCAGGGACATGATGTTGACCGGGTTGAAGGAAATGCCCAGCAGGGTCATCAGCCCCAGCATCCAGACAAACCCGACCACCACCGGCACAAAGGCCAGCACCACCGAGCCGACGCGGCGAAAATGCAGGAACACCATGACCGCAATGACCGCGGCGGCGTAGCCCCCCGCCTTCTGAAAGCTTTCCTTCACCATGGAGGTGTACTCGTAGATCTGCACCGGCGAGCCGGTCACGTCGGGTGCCACCGTCCGCAACTCCTCCACAAACTGCTTCTGGACCGACCGCTGCCACGCATCGCCGCGCGGGTAGACTTCGAGCAGGATCTTCCCGGAGTGGCTGGTGTAGCGTTCGCGGAGAAATCCAGGAATCTCCTGCACGGTGAGCGGACCTTCGGTGTCCTGGGCCCGGATGAGGGAGAGGGTCTCCTGCAGATCCCCGAGAAGCCCCTGCTGCAATGGGGTCAGGCTGGAGGCCGCGTTCCGTGGGTTTTCTTCCATCGATTTCTGCAGACGGTCCGCCGCGTCGCGCAGCAGGCCGAGTTCCTGGCGGAGACTTCCGGTCCCGGGTTCCTCTCGGACCCTGCCGATGGCGACACTGAGCACGAACCGGAGCGAGGAAAGGCTCCGATCCAATTCGGCGGTATCCACTGGATTCGGATCTGCCGGCCGAATGTGGATGCCATCGACCTGTGACTTGATCCCGCGGAGGGTGGCGAGCTTGCGCGTTTGATCCTCGGTCAGGAAGCGCACCATGGAGCTGACGCGGGCCACGGAGGGCAGCGCCTGGATGCGCTCCTCCAGCCGGATCGCCTCGGGAAGCGAATCCGCGATCACCACGGCGGACAGCAGCGACTGGGATCCCGACTGCTTGAGTTTCTCCCCCAGATAAATCGCCTGGAGTCCCGGAGTCTGCAGGTGCAGCAGGTTGTGGTCGAACTTCACGCGGGGAATCTGGGAGGCGGCCGCCAGGGTAACCACGGTTCCCCAGAGGATCACCAGTCCAGGCCGTCTCAGCCAGATCTGCTCCACGCGTGCGCGCCAACTGTGGGGCCGCTGACCGGAACGACCCGGTGGCTGCCGTCCCCAGCGCGCCAGCATCAGGGGCAGCAGGGTCATCATGGGGATGATGCAAACCAGGAGACCGATTCCCGAAATAAAGCCCATCTCGCGCACGCCCTTGAAATCGGTGAGCAGCATGGCGAGGAACGCTCCGGCGGTGGTGAAGCCGCTGGTGAAGATTCCCGTGCCGGCAAACACCAGGGCCCGGCGGATGGCCGCAACTTGATCGCGTCCGGCGCGCAGTTCCTCCTCATACCGGGAGATCAGGTGAACTCCGAAATCAATCGCGAGGCCAATCAGGATGGGCACCAGGGTGATGCTGAGGATATTGAGGTGCCCGACGGTCAGGGTGGCGAATCCCAGCGTGTAGGCGATTCCGACCAGGAGGCACACCGTGGCCATGATGGGTCGGCGGATTTCGTGGTATCCGCAGACGAAGATGGTGGCCACCAGGACCAGGGAGAGGAGCGCCGCGCGGCCCACGTCCTGTTCCGCCTGTCGCGTCTCGTCGAAGTTCAGGACGGGCTCGCCGGTAATCCCCGCGTTGACGCCGGGGACTTCAGACTGCGTCTCCACCACCAGTTCGCGCAGACGCTGCACCGCCCGCTCCTCCACTCCTTTGTCCGCGGCGCTGGCGATCACCGCATAGATCTGGTTGGTGGCGAACGAGAGATAGAGGCTCCTGCGGTCCACGAAGAAGGCGGCGATTCCCGGCGCCGGCGCGGCCTTCGGCGCCGCAACGCTGCGCGCGGATTCGTCCAGGATACGGCGGAGCACCGGCAGGCTGCCCGCGAGCAGGGACCGCTGCGAGGGCGTGGCCGCCTCCGCCTGACGGAGCTGCCGATTCACCAACTCCAGGAGCGAGTTCAGGCTTCCCACCTGCGAGAATGTCTGGATGACCGGGGAGTTGTCCTCGAGCGTGCGCTGCAGTTCGTTCAGGGTCTCCTCCGGCAGGAAAAGCAGCGCCTTGGGTCCCATCATTTTCAGGTCCCCCTTGTAGAAGACATCCTGGAAGAGGTGCGGCTCCGCCAGCAGGCGGGAGGAGAGACGTTCGACAAAATGCCGGTTCTTGTCCTGATTCTCACTCTCCACCACCGCCACCAGGCTGTGCTGAAACTTGAACTCACGCTTCAGCAGCAGTTGGGTTTTCTGGTACTTCTCGCGGGCCGATATCAGGTCACTCCGATGGGTGCTGAATCGGAGGTCCACGGCGGCATAGACCGCGCAGACCCCCAGCATCAGGATCTGCGGGAGAACAAACCAGAGGGGATGCGACTCCAGCCGGTCCGCCAGTCGCTGGAGAAGCCGACCCGCCCATTGTTCGTGAAGGGGGCGCATGTCAGTCCCGACCGGCGTCTGCACCCAGCGTTCGCACCAGGAACGCCACCAGCGCCGCGTTGGACTCGGCGTCCGGATCATGGGTGGCCCGGTGGGTCATTGCCACACGCCGGGTTACCCCCAGGAGGTCGTTGACCGCGATCAGGTGGTTGAGGGCCCGCCATCGTTCCGGCGGATCCTCGGCCCCTCCCGAGAGCAGGAATGGACGCGGTGCCAGGAGGGCCAGGAGTTCGTGCAGGTCGTGGCCGCCGGCGATGAGTTCGCGGTAGGCGCCGGTGCGGGGATTCTGCGGCGTCACCACTCCGGGCCTGCGCGTCTTCCCTGGCTCGCGGCCGAGATACCAGGGCTCCCAATAGTTCACGTTGGGACGCGTCTCATCAAACACCACTCCGGGATCGCTCACTGCGCAGGCGGCGAAACGGGGGTCAAAAGCCGCGGCGAACAGCGCCCATTTGCCGCCGTAGCTGTGTCCCACGATGCCAACGCGCCTCGGATTCACCTCCGGCCGCGCCGCCAGGGCCGTCCCGGCATTGGCCGCCGCACACGCCAGGAAAGCCAGCGGCTGGCACGAGGCCGTGCCGGTGTCCGGATGCCACGCATCACCGCCCGGCGAGCCGATGGCCAGCGTGACGAATCCTTGGTGGACCAGTTGCAGCGCGAAGTCGCGGTGAGGCGCGGCCTTCAGTCCTGCGCTGGTCTCCGGTTCGTAGAAGGGAACCAGGACCGCCGGCAGCGGGCCGGTGACGGCCGGGATGAGCAGCCAGCCCGGCACCCACTGGTTGACGGCGATTTCCACACGGACGCGCTGCTGGGTGAAGTTCTCCCGGACGCCCGATTCCAGCACCTCCAGTCTTGGCGACGTGAGCGGGGCCGGCCAGGGACCGAGGAGCGCCTGCCATTCCCGGATGATTTCCTCCCGGCGGTTGAACCACTCCGCCGCGGTGCGCGCGCGATGGCCGTCACGGAACAACAGCGGGGAACGGAAGTTCCCCAAGTCCGCGGCGAACTTGGGTGGGGGAGTGTCGATCGAATCGGACTCCACCGCCCCCGCCTGCGATGCCGACGCCGGGGAGCCCGGGGCGGCCTGCATTTCCAGGACTATTCCCAGCAGGCACGCGGTCGCGAACAGGCGTCCGATCCGCGCATACTGGCCACGGGGAAGGAGGGGTGCGCCGTTCATGGGAATTCATGGGCCGGCGGGCCGGCGGAAGGCGATGGGGGCGGGCTGCGGGCGGGCTGCGGCGGACACGCCGTTGGTGCTGCCCCGGCGGTAGCCGAGGAGGTCGAGGGTGACTTCGGTGTACCCGATCTCCCGGAAGCGTCCGGCCACCTGAGCCGCCAGGTCCCCGTCGAGCAGGCGTGGCAATTCGGCGGTTCCCACCTCGATGCGCGCCAGGCATCCCAGTCGGAGCTCGTGGTGGCGCACGCGGAGATCGTGAAAGCCAAGTCCCCGAAGGAATTCCTCGGCCTGTTCAATCCGGTGGAGCTTCTCCGGTGTCACCGCCTCCCCGGTGGGGATCCGGGAACTGAGGCAGGCGAGTTGCGGCTTATCGGCGGTGGGAAGACCGAGACGGGCGCTGAGTTCACGGATCTCCGGCTTGGTGAGTCCAGCCTCCTTGAGCGGTGCGCGCACGGCGAATTCCTGGGCGGCGGCGGCACCCGGACGGTGATCGCCGACATCGCTGGCGTTTTCGCCGTAGGCAATGACCGCGAACGCCCCTTCCCGGGCCACGGGCAGCAATTCGGTAAACAGGGCGTGCTTGCAGAAGTAGCAGCGGTTGGTGGGATTCGCGAGATAGCCCGGGTCGCTGAACTCCGCCGTCCGCACCACCCGCAGCGGAATCCGGAACTGCTCCGCCACAGCGACGGCTTCGGACAGTTCCCGGCGCGGGAGGCTGGGGGAGTCGGCGATGACGGCCAGGGCGCGTTCTCCGAGAACTGCGTGCGCCACGTGGGCAAGAAACACCGAGTCGACGCCCCCGGAGTAGGCGATCAGGCACGATCCGTAGGAGCGCAGCAGCTCCTGCAGGCGGGCGAACTTCGCATCAGAGGTCACGGCACCAGCATGGGGGACTGGCGCTTCAAGTCCAGCGGGCGGCTGATCGAGTCTCCACCCTCAGAGTTCTCGGACGGGCCCTCAGGCCTGGGGGGCCGGGTCCCCTTCCGCCGGAGGGACGGGAGTGGATGCCGGCGCAGGATCCGCTGACGCTGCCTCCGCTGCTGCTGCCGGCGCGGCCCACATGGCGGGATCTGCGGCGGCGATGGAATCGATGCGGAACTTGCGTCGGCTGCTTTTTTCGCCAAAGGGCACCTCGGTGCCCACGGGCTTGTTGAGCAGGGCCTGAGCGAGAGGGGTGAGGTAGCTGAGGACGCCCTTGTCCGGGTCGCCGTCCCAGGCGCCGAGGATGTGATAGGTCTCGGGCTTTCCGGTCTCGAGGTCGGTGACCACCACCGAGGTTCCGAGGCTGACCACCTCGGTCCGCGGATTCGAGAAGTCGCTGCCGCGGGCGCGGCCGAGCTGTGCCTCCAGCTCGTGTTTGCGCCGGCTGAGGACCTTCTGCTGTTCCTTGGCAAACTTGTACTCGGCGTTCTCGCGGAGATCGCCGTAACTGCGGGCGAGCGCGATGTCCTTGACGTTGGCGGGGATGGCTTTCTGCACCAGTTCCTCGTACTCGCGCTTGCGGCGCTCGATGCTGGACCAGCTTACCAGGAAGGTCTTGTCGTCGCGCGAATGCTCGCCGGTGATCATCTCCTGGATCGCCGGATACATCTTCACGATGCGCGCCAGCAGCGACCGCTTATCCATGTCGTCGAAGCTCGGGCTCAACTGCAGGGTGCGGGTGAGGTCGCGGATGATCTCGATGTCGGCGGACTGGATGAGGTCCGGCAGCAGTTGCTGGTCCTCCAGCACGTAGTCGCGCAGGCGGTTGTTCTTCCGCTCCAGGAACTGGTCGCGCTCAATGGCGGAGAGCATGGAACGGAAGACCTCCGGGGACAGCAGGTCGACGAAGTAGTCGCTCCGTTCCTTGCCGAACCACAGCAGCAGTTCGCTGCTGGCCCCGTGCTGGCTGATGAGGCGGGCGAGCGTGTCTTTGAGCAGGGGACCCTTGTTCTCCTGCATCAGGATGCGGGCCGCCTCGCCGGCGAGCTTGGCCGGGACGTCATTGATCAGGAGGACGATCTGCGGAGCCCAGTCAGGAACGGAATCGCGGAAGGACTCCAGGGCGCGCCGGTGCTTGGTCGCCGGCAGTTCGTCGAACAGATCACGAACGCGAATCCGTTGAGACCAGATGTCACGGGCCGCAGTTTCACCCTCAACACTCGGGCGGTTCCCGGCGACGCGCAGTTCGTCGCGGACGAAGATGCCCTCCAGCGACTCGGACTGGCGGGTGTTCAGGTGGCTCTGAATCTCCGAATTGAGCTGCGCGAGAACCTCGTCGATGAGGGTGGGATCCTGGATGTCGGGCAGGCTCTTGAGAATCTCATGGGCGACGACCACGCGGGCCTTCAGGCCCCGGGCGCCGCGAAACTCGCCGCGCAGACGTTCCGCCAGCGGACGCTCCTGCGCCTGGTAGATGACGGGATCCGACTTCTTGATCGGCACCTGGAAATGCCCGTCCTTCTTCAACTCCGAGCGGGCGGCTTCCCACCACTTCTTCCAGTCGCTCTGGATGACGTCGGGCACGAGCACGGCTTGAATCTGGTCCGCCGTGGCCCGGCCGCCGTGGCTGTCCAGCACCAGGCGCACCACATCGAGGTGATGCAGCGCTGCCATCTGCTGAAGTCCCTTCAAATTGGAATGCTTGCGCGCGAGAATGTGCTCCTTGGAGATCGGCTTCAGGGATTCCGCGGAAAATGCGAGATCCATGCCGTGTCCGGCCTTGGAGGAGAAATCAATGATCAGCCGGCCGGCGATCCCGTCGAGGGTCTTCACCTTGCCAAATCCCCAGCTTTTATGCTGGCAGTAGCCCGCTTGCATCAGCGCGGACAACGGCGCCACATGCTTCGGGTGAATCTTCCCGGCGGCGACCAATTGATCCATTTCCTCTTTCATACGGCAATAATTTGTCCCGTTTGGGACAGGAGGGCAGTATGCCCGTCCGATGGTTTCCGCACCAAGACAATTTGCATCCCGCTTTCTGGGTGTTGTGGCGCATCCCGGCGATTTTGCGGAGCACCGGCTCGAATCGGACCGGGTGTTTCGCGCGCTGCATCCGGCCGACCGGCGGCTGGCCCATGAGCTGATCCTGGGAGTGCTGCGCTGGCGGGCCACCCTGGACTGGATGATTGCGCGCAGGACTGGCGGGCGGAGGCAGGAGGCGGTGGTGCAGGACCTGCTCCGGCTCGGGCTTTACCAATTGTTCTGGCTCGACCGCGTTCCCGATCACGCGGTGGTGCACGACACCGTGCAGTTGTGCCGCAACGCCGGACTGACCCGTCAGGCGGGCTTTGTAAACGCCGTCCTCCGCGCGTGTCTCCGGGAGCGCGCCGAACTTCGAGCGGCACTGGAAGGCCTCCGGACCTCCGATCCGGCCACCGGCTGGTCGCATCCCCAATGGCTGGTGGATCGCTGGCGGGCCTCACAGGAGGAGGCGTCGCTGCTCCGCCTTCTGGAATGGAACAATACGCCGCCGCCGGTCTGGGCGCGGGTCAACACCCTGAGGAACACCCCCGAAGAGCTGACCGCCCGCTGGACGGCAGAGGGGGTCATTTTTCACGGACGCGAGGTGGACTGGGCTCCCGGTCCCCAGGTGTTCGAGCTGCAGACGCATCCGTATCTGCCGTCGATGGCGTCCTTCACCTCGGGGGGATTCTATGTGCAGGATCCCAGTACCCTCCTGGCAGTTCAGACGCTGGATCCGCAGCCGGGAGAGACCATTCTCGATGCCTGCGCGGCGCCCGGAGGAAAGGCCACCTATATCGCCCAGCGGATGTCCAACACCGGGCGCGTGGTCGCCCATGATCCCGAGGGGGCGCGCCTGGATCTCCTGCGCGAGAACTGCGAGCGGCTGGGGGTGACGGTCGTCGAGTCCACCACGGAGCTCCCGGGAGAGACCCCGGTTTTCGACCGCGTCCTGGTGGATGCCCCGTGCTCCAACACCGGGGTCCTGCGCCGTCGGGTGGAATCGCGGTGGCGCCTGATTCCGGAGGAGCTTGGTCGGCTGGCGGACCAGCAGTTGGCCATTCTCAGCGATGCTGCCCGACGGCTAAAGCCGGGTGGCCGGTTGGTGTATTCCACGTGCAGTCTGGAGTCGGTGGAGAATCGTGGGGTGGTGGACCGCTTCCTGGCGGCGGTTTCCGGTTTTCAACTGGAAGTCGACCGGTCGCTGCATCCGGCCGCTGACCGTGTGGACGGCGCCTACGTCGCACGCCTGATCCGCCTTCCCGGGTAGACGGGTCCGAGGTGGGCGTCACGATGACCTTGTCTCGGAGGACGGTCCGGATACGGTGAACGGGCCGTCCACGGGTGTCGGGGATGGCCCTGCCCGAACCGCGCCGGTTGTCGGTGGTTGGAAGGAAGTCTTGGCAACAGATTCGGATCGATGGCGCATTTTTCACCCCAGTTTTTGGAGCAGGTCCGCGCCGCGAGCGACATTGTGGATGTCATCGGCGCCGCCCTGCCGCTCAAGCGCGCCGGGACGAATTTCGTCTGCCTGTGTCCGTTCCACAAAGAGAAGTCCCCCAGCTTCAACGTCCATGCGGGCAAGCAGATCTTTCACTGCTTCGGATGCCAGTCGGGCGGTGACGTGTTCAAGTTCGTCCAGCTCTACGAGAACATCACCTTTCCAGAGGCGGTGGCGCGGCTCGCCGAGCGGGCGCGGATCCCCATGGAGGCCGACCGCGATCCCGCCGCCCGGGAGACGCGCGGACTCAAGGATTCGCTGCTCAAGCTGCACGAGGCCGTCACCCGCCGCTGGCAGCAGTGTCTGGAGAACGAGGCCGCCGGTCAGGTGGCCCGCGATTATCTGGTCCGGCGCGGGGTGTCCCCGGATGCCGTGAAGGAATTTCGCCTGGGCGCGGCGCCCGAGGCGTGGGACGACACGGTGAACTGGGCGAAGGGTCAGGGGTTCGATCACGCACTCTGCGAGCAGGCGGGGCTCATTGTGCGCAAGGAGGAGACGGGGCGGTTGTATGACCGTTTCCGCGGACGCCTGATGTTTCCCATCTGTGATGAGCAGGGGCGGGTCATCGCCTTCAGCGGACGGATCCTCTCCGGGGACGAGAAGACCGCCAAATACGTCAATTCGCCGGAGACCCCGCTCTTCACCAAGGGCCGCGTGCTCTTCGCCCTGGACAAGGCCAAGCGCGCCATTCTGGACGCCGGCCACGTGGTGATCTGCGAGGGTCAGTTGGACACCATCGCCTGCCACAGCGCGGGCATCCGCAATGTGGTCGCCCCCCAGGGCACGGCCCTGACCCCGGAGCATGCGCGCATCCTGAAGCGTTATGTGGACGAAGTGGTGCTGTGCTTTGACGGCGACAAGGCCGGGCGCGCCGCGAGCATCCGGTCCTTCGATGGACTGCTGGGATCCGGCCTGGCGGCGCGGGTGGCCACCATTCCTCCGCCGGACGACCCGGACAGCTTCATTCGACAGCAAGGCGCCGAGTCGTTCCGTGGCGTGCTCGCGTCGGCCGAGGGCTATTTTGACTTCCTCCTGAAGCATCTGGCGCTGGAGAACGACAGCGCGACGGATCGTGGCCGGATGGCCATCGTGCGGGGATTGGCGGAGGCGGTGCAGAAGACGGGCAATGCGGTGCTGGTGGACACCTATGCGCAGAAGGCGGCGCAGCGGCTGGGGGTGAAGGTGGACGCCATGCGGGCCGAGTTTCGCAAGGCGGCGCGGTCGGCGCCGGCGCCCACCGTGGAGGAGTCGGAGCCACTGCCCGGGGATCCCGATGGGGACGACACGCCCCTGCCGCCGCCGTCGGCACTCGAACTGTGGCTGCTCAAGTATGTCCTGCTGACCCCGGAGCTTTCCCATTTTGCTGCGGAACATCTCGATCCGCGCTGGGTGTCCCATCCGGTGGTGCGCCGGATCATCGCGCTGCATTTCGCGTTTGGCGGTGACGTCGCGGGTCTGCTCGGGCAGTTCGAGGGGGATCAGCAGGCCCGCTCCCTGGTGGCCGAAGCCGCGACGGAGCGGCGGGCGATTCCGGAGCCGGAGAAGCAGTTGGCGGATACCATCCTCCGTCTGCGGAACGCAGTGCTGGACCGGGACATTGTCCAGTTGACGGCACGAATGGTGGATCCCGGAATTTCGGAGGGGGAGCGCGCCCAGGCGCTGATCGACTTGCATCGGGTGCGCACCGAAAAGCGTCAGCCGCTCGTTCCGCTGACAGGTGCCTGACGCGAGGTAAACCGGGCATTCGCCCGGATTGACCCGATGGAACGGTCCCGGGTAGGGTTTCACCCGTCCCATGAAGTCTTTCCTGATGCCCACCGGGCTGGCTCTCGTTTTGGCGTCCGTAGCTGCCGTCAACAGCCAGGCCGGACCCGCCCTTCAACTCAAACCGCTTTCCTCGGACTGCTCCTGTTGTTCGGACGGCACTCCGGCGGCGTCGGGAAAGGCTTCCGGAAAAACATCCGGTAAGACGGCAGCGGTGTTTCCCACTCATGGATCGATTGAGCGGCTGGAGCCGGCGCTGGACGCCCTGCTCGCGCCGGACGCCCACCTGGAGAAATTGGCGGACGGTTTCAATTGGTCCGAAGGCCCGACCTGGCTGCCCAGCGAGAAGGCGGTGGTCTTTTCCGATGTGCCGGAAAACCAGGTGTATCGCTGGTCGGAGCGGGATGGTCTCAGCGTGTTCCTGCAGCCGAGCGGCTATACCGGCGAGCTCATCAAATTCCGCGAACAGGGCTCCAACGGTTTGACCACGGATCGGCAGGGACATTTGGTGCTGTGTCAGCATGGCGATCGACAGATCGCCACTCTGGTAAAACGCAACGGCGTTCTCGGCACCTTCCGACCGCTGGTTTCCCACTTCGGACCGCGCCGCCTGAATTCGCCCAACGACCTGGTTTTCTCCCGCCAGGGCGCCCTTTACTTCACCGATCCCCCCTATGGCCTGGAGGGCGTGAATCAAAGCCCGTTGAAGGAGCTGATGTTTAATGGCGTGTATCTGCGTCGTCCCAGCGGCGAGGTCGTCCTGCTGACCCGCGAACTGACTTTCCCCAACGGCATCGCCCTCTCGCCCGATGAGAAGACGCTGTACGTCAACGTGTCCGATCCGGCGCGTCCGGTGGTCATGGCCTATGACGTGCAGGCCGACGGCACCGTCGCCCACGGGCGTGTGTTCTTCGACACGGCGGCGCTGGCGGCCCGGGGACGGAAGGGGCTTCCGGACGGTCTCAAGGTGGACGCGCAGGGCAACCTCTGGGCGACGGGTCCCGGCGGGGTGCTCATTCTGAGTCCTTCGGGAAAGCATCTCGGCACGCTGATGACCGGAGAGGCGACCGGGAACTGCGCCTGGGGCGATGATGGCTCGACCCTCTACATCACCGCCGACATGTATCTGCTGCGGGTGCGGACTCTGACCCGGGGATCCGGCGCCGCGGGCCGGTAGGGTGGGGAATCCAGCCCGGATTCGACATTCGCCGGCCGACGTTCCAAGCTTCGCGGGTGAACGTTTCCCTCGCCTACGGACAGGGCCAGCTTGCGGTGGAGTTTCCGGCGGATCGCACCACGGTCATCTCGCCCTCGTTTCGACCCGGACTCGCCGATGAATCCGCGGCACTCCGGGCGGCCGTGGAGCATCCGGTGGAGGCCCTGCCGCTGCGCGAGTGGCTGCGCCCCGGCGCCCGCATCTGCATTCTGTTTACCGACATCACCCGCGCCACACCCAATGACCGGATCATTCCCTGGCTGCTGGGATATCTGGAGGAGGCCGGGGTTCAACGGGAACAGATCACGCTGCTGAACCAGTTGGGCACGCACCGTCCGAACACCCGCGAGGAATTGGAAAAAATGCTGACGCCCGCCGTGGTGGCGGGCTATCGGGTGATCAACCATGAGCCTGAGAATCATGCCGCCTGCGTGGCATTGGGGCAGACCCGGACCGGCACTCCGGCCTGGATCAACCGGGAGGCGGTGGAGGCCGACGTGCGGATTGTGACCGGGTTTATCGAGCCGCATTTCTTTGCCGGATTCAGCGGAGGTCCCAAGGGGATCATGCCCGGCGTGGCGCACGTCGAGACGGTGATGAGCAATCACGGGGTGCACAACATCGGCGACCCCCGGGCCACCTTCGGCATCTGCGAGGGGAATCCGCTGTGGGAAGAACTGCGGGACATCGCCTTGAGGGCCGGGCCGAGCTTTCTGCTCAACGTGACGCTCAACGATCACCGCGCCATGACCGGAGTCTTCGCCGGCGATCTGATCGCGGCGCACCGGGCGGGACGCGAGTTCGTCCGGTCGGCGGCGATGCAGAAGGTCAAGGAACCCTTCGACGTGGTGGTCACCACCAACTCCGGCTACCCGCTGGACATGAATCTGTACCAGGGGGTGAAGGGGATGAGCGCGGCGGCCCGCATTGTGGCGGAGCGGGGCACCATCATCCTGGCGGCGGAGTGCCGGGAGGGGGTCCCGGCGAAGAGTCCCCTGGACCGGCTGCTGCGCGAGGCGCGGTCACCCGAGGAGATTCTCACCATGCTGGCTTCGCCCGGATTTGTGCGTCCCGAGCAATGGCAGGCGCAGATTCAGGCGCTGATCCAGCGCCGCGCCCGGGTTCTGGTTCACTCGAGTATTCCGGACGCGGTGTTACGTGCGGCGCATCTGGAACCGTGTCCGGACATCGCCGCCGCCGTGCAGGAGGAGTTGGAGAAGCGGGGGCCGCAAAGCCGGGTGGCGGTGTTGCCGCAGGGGCCGCTCACCATTCCCTATCTGGGCTGACCCGGGCTCGGCTCGAGTGGGTGACCGCTTCC
>JBDKKE010000099.1:0-5943 GCA_039796255.1 Verrucomicrobiota bacterium
GCCGCATCGCATGACGCCATTGATTTCAACTCCGAGGGAACCGCGCGCCGCCCGGATCGTCCGGGCAGCCGCCGGGCTGCTGCTGGCATGGGCGGCTGTGGGTGGCGGGCCCTCCTGGAGAGTGGCCGCCGCGGACGACGTGGCGGGTCCGCCCACTCCCGAGGAGGCTCTCCAAGCCTATCGCAAGGGCCGATTCACGGATTCCGAGGGGCAATACGCCGAGCTGGCGAAGGAGCGTCCGAACGATCCCCGGCTGCGCTTCAACGCAGGGACGGCGGCCTACCGCCAGAATGATCTGACCAACGCAGCGCGCTGGTTTGAGTCGGTGGTGGCCGCGCCCGACCTCCGTCTGCAGCAGCAGGCGTACTACAACCTGGGCAATACCCGGTACCGGCTGGGAGAGGGAGTCGAGAATCCGCAGGACCGGCAGCGCCTCTGGCAGGAGGCGATCACCAATTTTACGGCGGCGTCGAAGCTCGATGCCACCGACACCAATGCGGCGGGCAACCTCGCCTTCCTCCGCCAGAAACTGGAGGAGTTGCAGCAGCAGATGCCGCCTCCGTCCCAGCAACCGCAGGAGAATCAGAAAGACCAGAACAAGGATTCCAAGAAGGACGAGTCAAAGGAACAGGAACAACAGCAGGGCCAGGACAAGGATTCTTCAGGCGATGGGTCCCAGGGCCAATCCCAGGGGAAACCCGGTTCCTCCAAGGATTCCCAGGAGAAGGAGTCCAAGCCCGAGTCTTCCCAGGGGAAGGATCAGGAAAAGTCCCAGGAATCCGGGAAACCCAAGCCAGAGCCGGGTGAGCCGCAGTCCGCCAAGGACGGCGCCAATCAGGACGGTAAGGAGCCCCAGTCCGCTGCTTCCGGACAGGAAGGAGCGGCGCCGGGCGAAGGGCAGGAAGCAACCGCGCAGGAGGCCTCGGAGTCCAAGGAGGGGGAGATGACCAAAGCTCAGGCGGTTCGGCTGCTGGAGGGGCAGAAGGGCGACGAGAAGGCGTTGATGTTGCGGGCACACGGGGGAGGAAAGGAGGCGGACCGGGTCAGCCGGGTTCGCAAACCATGGTGACAATTCCTACGACAGAGTTTCCGGCCTGCGGCGGTGGCAACCCCTGGCGTGAGAGTGCCGGGTGGGTTCGGTCGTGGCGTTTGGTTTTTGTCCTGATGCTCTCGGCCTTCGCCGTCTCGGCGGCGCCGACGTTCTCCGTGGAACTGGAACCGGAGCAGGTGGCCGCCGGGGAGTCGGCCATGCTCAAGCTCATCTTCACTGGTTTTGACAATCCGCCCACGCCCGAGGTTCCGGTCATTCCCAACTGCACGGTGAATCGGGCGGGGGTCAGTCACCAGTTCACGTCCATCAACTTCAAGAATACGTCCTCCATCATCCATCAGTTCGCCATCGAGCCGAAGTCGGCGGGGACGGTGCAGATTCCCGCGATCACGGTGGAGGCGGACGGCAAGCGATACACCAGCCAGCCAATGACGCTCCGGGTCGGCCCCGGCTTTGACCAGTCGCAGATTGGATTCCTGAAGGTGTCGGCGCCGCGCCCGGAGGTTTACGTCGGGGAAACCTTTCCGATCGAAATCCGCTTCTATTTCCGCAATGCCCCGGACCAGCAGGCCCCCCCGTCCATCAGCATGGAGGGATTCCTCAAAGGACGTCAGCAGGCGGAAAGTCTCGCGCCGGAGACCACCAATGGGGCCGTTCACGGGGTCGCCCGCTGGACGCTGGCAGTGACGGCGATCAAGCCGGGTGAGTTTGATATCGGTCCGGCGGAATTGTTGACGCTCTACCGGTTCCGCGACCCGCGCCGGATCTTCGGAGGGTTTGAGCAGAGGAAACTCACCTTTACCAGCGAGCCCATCCAGGTGCGCGTTCTTGCGCCACCAGCCACCGGCCGACCGGCCGGTTACGAGGGTGCGGTGGGGCGCTTCAAACTGGAGGTGACAGCCTCGCCCACCAATGTGGTGGCCGGCGATCCGGTGACGGTCCGCGTTCGGGTGACCGGAACCGGCAATTTCGATGGCCTGCGACTTCCGGACCTTCCGGCGAACTCCGGTTTCCAGGCCTATCCCGGCACCAATTCCTTCGTGGAGTCAGATCCCCTGGGACTCAGCGGCACCAAGAATTTTGAAATGGTGGTGGTGCCGGAACAGCCGGGACTCCAGCGGCTGCGCTGGCCGGTGCTCAGCTTCTGGGATCCGGTGCAGCGTCGGTACGTCACCGAGCAGCCCCGTCCGTTGCAGATCCAGGTGCGTCCCGGGACGCTGGCCCAGGCGCAGCCGGTGGGAAGCAACGTGGTCGCCGGTCCGGCGGTGGTCCGTCCGGCTCCGGGAGTCACTGCGGGTGACCTGGCGCTGAAGAGCGATCTGGGGGCGTGGGCACCGGTGCGGGACTCGGTGGTCACCCGCGCTGGATACTGGTGTGCTTGGGGACTTCCGCTGGTCGGCTATGCGGCGGTGGGCCTGGGACTCTGGTGGCGGCGGCGGCGAACGCAGGATCCGGCGGTGGCGCTGCGGCACCGGGCCCGTCACGCGGTGGCTGAGGCCATCGCGAACCTGGCGGATCACGCCCGCGCCGGACGCGCCCCGCAGTTTTACTCGGCCCTGAATGCCGCGTTGCAGGGTCAGCTCTCGCTCACCCTCGGTGGCAATTCCGCCAGCTATACCGAGGATGTCATCGATGGAAAGCTGACGCCCCTGGGGCTGGGGGCTGAGGATGCCACCCGCCTGCGCGCCCTCTTTGGCCTGCTCTCTCAGGCCCGCTTTTCGCCGGGTTCGGTCTCGGGAGATCTGTTGGCGCGCCAACAGGACGCCGAGGCCTCATTGGCGGCGCTGCGGCGATTGGAGGGAGTGTCATGAGGCGCTGGATGTCGAGTCTTCTGGCAGTGGTCCTGGCGATGGGGACGCTTCTCGGAGCGCCTACTCCCTCAACACCCGGCGAGGCCGCAGCACGCTTCGAAGCGGCGAACCGGTTGACGGCGGAGGGGAAGTATTCCGAAGGCGCCGCCGCCTATGATGCGCTCGCTGCGGACGGCCGCACCTCGGCGGCGCTGGAGTACAACCGGGCCCAGGCCCGACTCAAGGCCGGCCAGTTCGGCAGTGCCTGGGCTCATCTGGCTTTGGCGAACCGGTTGAATCCCCGCGACTCCGCCATTCGCCTGGCCACAGAGCAGTTGGCCCCCCGAATTCCGGCGGGCACCGGATCGGGTATCGTGGGGAGTTGGACTGACCGGCTGACGCTCAATGAGTGGGCGGGCTTCGCGCTGTTCAGCGTCTGGGTTTTGGCTGGGCTGCTCTTCGCTGTCCGCTTCGCCCCGGCCTGGAAGCCCCGTTTGTGGACGCCGCTCTGGGTGGTGTGCGGATGGACGGTGATTTCATCGGCGTTGCTTGGAGCGGCGCTGTGGAATCGATGGCACGGACCCAATGCCATCGTTCTTCGCCCGGATGCCACCGTTCGGGTCAGCCCTCTGGACGAGGCGCGCACCGCCTTTTCCCTGGCCGAGGGATCCGAAGTGCGCCGCCGGGACTCACGCGGGGACTGGGTGATGATTGAAGAGCCGGTTTCGCGACGCTTTGGATGGATGAAACGGAGCGAGGTGCAGGTGCTTCCGTTTCGGTGAGAGGAGGACATTGGTTCTGGGTTCTGGGTTCTGGGTTCTGGGTTCTGGGTTCGGCGCGTCGCCGATGGCTGCTTTTCCCCATCTGACTACTGACTACTGAAGACTGACCACTGATCCCTCCCCACCTTCTCTATTGGCTCTCATCGCGTGTCCGCCATGATGTCGCCGGTGTTGTCCGCTGTTTCCAACGGTTCCGAGCTTGCGGCGTTGATTCGAGAGGTGATCGCGGAGGCTGGGGGCGTGGTTCCCTTCGCTCGGTTCATGGAGTTGGCGCTGTACGCTCCCGAGTTGGGCTATTACGAGCGATCGCCGCGTCCTGTCGGTCGTCAGGGTGATTTCTATACCAGCGTCAGCGTGGGCCCCGTGTTCGGGGAGTTGCTGGGATTCCAATTCGCACAGTGGCTGGCGGATTCGGACTTTGTTCACCCGGAAGCCCCCGTCGATCTGGTGGAAACGGGCGCCCACGACGGTCGACTGGCGGGCGATATCCTGGGCTGGTTGGAGACGGGGCGTCCCGCGCTGTTTCCCAGAATCCGGATGTGGCTAGTGGAGCCCTCGCCACGCCGCCGCCAGTGGCAGAGGGAAACACTCCGCAGATTTGGCCCGACGGTTCAATGGGTGTCGGGACTCGATGAGTTGGAGGAACGGACCGGTGGGGTGCGGGGTGTCTTCTATTCCAACGAACTGCTCGACGCCTTTCCTGTCCACCGGATCGCCTGGAACTCCACCGCCCGGGCCTGGGAAGAGCAGGGAGTGGCCGTTGCCGGGGACCGGTTCTCGTGGCGGAAGCTGCCCACAGAGGCGGTCACGGCCGCGCAGGCGGATCGGGTACGTCTCTCCGCGCTGCCTGCCGAACTCCTTTCGGTGCTGCCCGATGGATTCACGGTGGAGGCCTGTCCGGCCGCTGCGGCTTGGTGGCGTGAAGCGGCGGGGGTTCTGCGGCAGGGGGCGCTGGTGACCCTGGATTACGGTTTCGCCGATGACGCCGTCCTGCGCCCCGAACTTCCCGCGGGCACGTTGCGGGCCTACCGCAATCACCGGAGTTTCTCCGATGTGCTGTCCGATCCTGGCGAGCAGGATCTGACTGCGCAGGTGGATTTCGAGTCGGTGGCCGCGGCGGGAGAGGCGGCCGGAATGATGACCCTGGTTCGGGCCTCTCAACGCGGATGGTTGACCCGGATCTTCGAGGAAACGCTGGCGGTTGGGTCCGGGTTTCCGGCTTGGGATGCGGCGAGGATTCGCCAATTCCAGACCCTGACCCACCCGGAGCATCTGGGGCGGCGTTTCCAGGTCCTGGTCCAGACCCGAATACCGGGCGCGGCGTTGTCGAATGGGGAACTTGGGTGATCGGAGTGCGAGGTGGCGAGGTGACAGGGGGGTGGTTCTCTCGTAAGGTTCCCTTCCCTTGAACGAATCACAGTCTCATTCTCCCGTGTCGGGATCGGTCGCGATTCCCGCCATGCCGCCCGGGGTGCGGGTGGTCACGCTGGCCAACGGCTTGCAGGTCATTCTTCGGGAAGATCACAGCGCCCCCGTGGTCAGCGCCCAGGCCTGGTGCCGGGCGGGAAGCATTGATGAGGGGCGGTGGATCGGTGCGGGATTGTCCCATGTGCTGGAACACATGCTGTTCAAGGGGACGACGACTCGTCCGGGCAACCGCATTGACGAGGAAGTGCAGGGCGCGGGCGGTTCGATGAACGCGTATACCTCGTTCGACCGCACGGTGTACTACATCAACGTGCCCAATACGGGCGCCCATCTGGCGGTGGACATCCTCTGCGACATCTTCCAGAACGCCACCCTTCCGGCCGACGAACTGGTCAAGGAACTGGACGTCATCCGTCGGGAGATGGACATGGGCAACGACGATCCCGGGCGCAAGGCGGGACGCCGTCTGTTTGAGAATGCGTTCACCCGCAGTCCCTACCGGTATCCCATTATTGGGCTGCCCGACATCTTCAACCGTGTGACGCGGGATGATCTGGTCGCCTACTACACCGAGAAGTACGCCCCGAACAACTGCTTCTTCCTGGTCGTGGGGGACATCGACGCCGACGAAATGCTGGCCCGGATCACGGCGGCGTTCGCTGGTTCGGGCGCCCGGGCGGTGCCGGCGTCCCATCCGTTTCCGGAACCGTTGCAGACGTCCCCCCGCGAAGTCGTCGAGGAGGCCTCCGTCGAACTGGGGCATTTTCACATCGCCTGGCATATCCCCGAACCGCGCCATCCGGACATCGCGGCGCTCGACGTGCTGTCCACACTCCTGGGCAATGGCCGCAGTTCCCGCCTGTATCAGGCGGTGCGCGAGAAGGCTGGCCTG
>JBDKKE010000100.1:0-9694 GCA_039796255.1 Verrucomicrobiota bacterium
ACAGTTCCCCAAAGGCCCGGATTCGCCGCAGAATGGCGGGCTTCATCTGGGGATCGAGGACGATTTCGGCCTCCGCTTCGCCATGGGCACCAAAGAGGACCCGCAACTCCGCCATCTGGGCGGCCTGTCGCCAGCGGCGGGTGGTTTCGCAGAAGATCCAGGTGTGCGGAAGTATCCGTTCGTCCCGCACCCAGTCGCGGAGTACTTCCGCCGCCACCGGTCCGTACACAGAGTCGTCCAGCGCCCAGACGCGATAGACCGGTGGATTGGATTGAGGGATCATTGGAATATTTCAACTTCATCAAACGGCTCTGGCAAAGAAAAATACGAAGCAGCCCCAACGGGCGCATCGGTGAATTCTGAGGCTCGACTTTGTCCACAAACTGGGATGATCTTTAGCCCGCAAGGGGCCGGCGGCGCGCAGTGCTGACCACAACTGCCTGGGATTCCTGGCCCTGCACAGCTCTCATCCATGGATCATTCGTTGGAATCAACAAATCACCCCCCATTTCCCGACTGGCACCTGCGATGCGTCGGGGAAGCGGTTCGGCGTGCGGAACTGAATGTGACTGGTCCTCTGGTTGTTGAAGGGCAATGATTTCCGAACGATCCCGCGGGCTGTACGCCGTCCATTCCGTCGTCCAGGCGTTCCTGGTCACGATCCTATTCTGGGCGTGGCTGCTTCTCTATGCGTTCGTCTATGCACCGGGATCGGTGGACTATCGGCGGTATGCCGTCTATTCCCTCCTCACGGTGACCGGTCTGGTGTTGAAGGCGCTCACCACGGCGTCCTCCCGGCGGGCGCTGCTCCGGTTGCGAGTGATTGACCGGCTCCGTGACGCGTTCGTCCAGACCCTCTGGATTTCCACCCTCCTGCTCTTTTTTCTGGTCAGCACCCGGGACAAAAACATTTCCCGGCTGTTCCTGTTCACCTTTCTGCCGCTGGCCTATCTGCTGCTGACCGCGAGCAACACCAAACTCCCGGGATGGCTCGCCCGAAAGCTCTTCGCCGGAAATCGGGTCGAACGGACCATCCTTTACAACACCGGAGGCTCTCTGGCGGCGCTGGAGCCGTGGCTGGTTCGCCAGGAGCGAATGGGCCTGCGGGTCATGGGTATCCTGTCCGACGGCTCGACCCGCGAAGCGCTTTCGTATCTGCCGATTCTGGGCGGCACCGAAGATCTGGAAAGAGTCCTGACCGAAACCAAGGCAACCCAGCTGCTGATCAGCGGGTTTCCCATGTTCAAGAACCTGTTGCAGTTCCTGACCACTCTCTGCGAACGGCGGGGGATCCGACTGCTGGTGCTGACCGATTTCGAGGACAAGTTCGGACAAGCGGTCACCATGGTCGATGAGGATGGCCTCCGTTTCCTGACCCTGCGCGAAGAACCCCTGGAAAGTCCCTTCAACCGGATGTTGAAGCGCATTCTGGACATTGCCGTATCGCTCCCGGTGGTGGTGCTGCTGCTGCCGGCGATCACGGTGGTGATTTGGATTTTCCAGCGTCTCCAGTCGCCGGGCCCGGTGTTTTATCTGCAACCGAGGGCGGGAATGCAGAATCAGATCTTCCAGATCTATAAGTATCGTTCCATGCACGTGGACAATCCGGACCAGAACCGCCAGACCACGCAGGACGACGAACGGGTGTACCCGGCCGGCAAATGGCTGCGCAAACTCAGCATTGATGAACTGCCCCAGTTTCTGAACGTGTTGAAGGGCAGCATGAGCGTCGTGGGACCCCGGCCCCATCTACCCAGCCACAACGACCGCTGGTCGCGGATCATGGCCAATTATCACGTCCGCACCTTCGTCAAGCCCGGCATCACCGGACTGGCACAGGTTCGCGGCTACCGAGGTGAGGCCAAGACCGATGATGCCCTGCGCCTGCGCGTCATGGCCGACATCGAGTACATTGAGAACTGGTCCATCGCCCTCGACTGTCTGTTGATCCTTCGCACCGCCTTTCAGGTCGTCGTCCCGCCCGCGTCCGCCTACTGAGGGAGTCCGGGGGCGGCTGCACGCCGGCGACCTCGGCCGGCTCCGGGAGAATCAGAGGCGCAAAAAAGGCGACGAAAACCGGACTCAGCGATCCTGGAGTCGCTGCCATTCCAGCTCTCGTCGCCTGGATCGGCGGCGGAGTACCCGGTGTATTTATTTCGACGCGGTCATCTGGTCGTAAATCCAGCGGTAGGTTTTCTCCATGCCGTCCCGCAGCCGGGTGTCAGGTTCCCAGCCGAACACTTTTTGGATCAGCGTGTTGTCTGAGTTGCGTCCGTTGACGCCCTTCGGGGCCTTGAGATTGTAGGTCCGCGCCAATTTTACCCCGGCGATTTCCTCGACGATGTCCACCAACTGGTTGATCGATACCAGTTCGCTGGAACCGACGTTGATGGGTTCCACGAAGTCGCTGGCGGTCAGCATCTGGGTGCCCTTGATGCAGTCATCGATGTACATGAAGGACCGGGTCTGGTGTCCATCACCCCAGATCTCGATCTCGTGCTTTCCGGTGAGCTTGGCGGTGATCACCTTGCGGCACGTCGCTGCGGGAGCCTTTTCGCGTCCCCCATCGTAGGTGCCGAAGGGTCCGTAAACGTTATGGTAGCGGGCCATGCGGGTGAGGATTCCAAAGTCCTCCCGGAAATGGCGGCACATCCGCTCGCTGAACAGTTTCTCCCAACCGTAGCCGTCCTCGGGGAGGGCCGGATAGGCGTCGGCTTCCTTGAGCGCGGTCACGTTCGCATCCCGCTGCTTGTCGGCATTGTAAACGCAGGCGCTCGAGGCGTAGAAGTAGCGTTGAATTCCGAGGTCGCGCGCCGCCATGAGCAGGTGGGTGTTGATGAGGACCGAGAGCATGCACAGGCCCTTGTTCAACTCGATAAAGCCCATGCCTCCCATGTCGGCGGCCAGGTTGTAGACGGTATGGGCGCCCTGGAGGGCGTCGTAACAGGCAGCCTTCTGTTCGAGGTCGAGGACAACGTTCTCGACATCGGGAAAGCGCTGGTACCACTGGGTCTGCGGTTTGGCATCCACGCATCGCACCCGGGTAAAGCCCTGGCGGCGCAGATCGGCCACCAGATGGCCACCGATGAAACCGCCGCCGCCGCAAACCACAATCAGATCATTCTTCATTTACTCGATTTGTTGTTGTCTTGGAAAATCCTCCGGCTCTTGAACCGGGGAGGCCTCGCGGCCCCCGCCGGGTAAACGCTGCCCCTGGTACCGGTTCAAGAGGCGGCTTGCCGGGTATCCGGTCCTGTTTGGCCATACTGTGTCAACGCCCAAGCGGCTGTCTCCCGGATCCCTTCCTCCATGGAGAACGGGCCATGTCCCAGCAGGCTCAGGGCGGGTTCCATGGGAACCGGGTTGCTGGTGATCAGATTGTAGAGTCGGGAACGGTAGAGGGGAAAGCGCAGTCCACAGGACCGCATCGCGTCCCCAAACTTCGCCAGAACCCGCAGCGTCCACAGCGGCACTGTGCGCACATCCTGTCCGGTGAGTGCGCGCGAGAATCCGTTGATCCATTTCACCTGACGCACGTTCTCGTCACCCACGTACAGGGTTTTTCCGTGAGTGGCCTCTGCAGGGAGGGCGAGAATGCGCTCCATCTGCCAGACCACATTGCCCACGTAGCCATAGGCCCGGGTGACCGGGTCATTGGCCGGATGGACATAGAGTCGGCGATAGATGAGCCGCCATAATCCCGCCACCAGCAGGGGATGGTGCGGTCCCCACACCGCGGTCGGACGGATCAGCGTCCAATGTCCCGGGAGGCCTGCGGCGCGGGTCAACTGCTCGGTGATGACCTTGCTCTCGCCATAAAGCATGTACGGCACGTAGTCGTCGTCGCTTTTGGCGGGGCCGCTTCCGGGGATCCGGACGTGCTGGGTGGAGGTGACCACCAGTCGTTCGACCCCTCCCACCTCCTTGACCGCCGCAAGCAGATGCGCGGTGCCGTCGGTATTCGCGCGAAAATCGTCCAGGGATTTCCCCTCCATGACCGCGAAAGCCGCGAGGTGGATCACGTGGGCTGGACGCACCTCGCGCAGGCATTGGGTCAGGGCCGCCGCGTCCAGGATGGACCCCTCGCGCCAGCAGGACTTCTGGGAGGCCTCCGGGGGAGGAGCAATGTCGAAGTTGGTCACCTGATAGCCCTTCTTCAACAGGAGGGCGATGAGATGGCGTCCGATGAATCCGCTTCCGCCAGTGACCAGGACTTTCATGTTCAAATCTTCAGAGACCACGAGTTCGTTGAATCGCTCCAATCAACCCGGGACCAGTTCGTCAAAGTTTCGGCGCGGGAAGACATCCAGTTGGGTCGCCCGGGACGCGTTGACCACCGAGCGGCCGGCCGCCTGAAACCGCTTCAGCGCCGCCCGGAAGGAAGTCCGCTGTCCCTCCATGTCTGGGAACGCCCACGCTTCGCCGGGTTTCCGGTAGTCCTTGTGGAAGTGGTTGACCTCTCCCTCCGACTTGAGGGCGACCTCGTAGCCCCGGACATCGGTGGACACCTGTTTGTCGGGAAGTTGGAAGGAGAAATCGAGTCCGATCAGGATCACCTCGGTGATGCCCATGTAAAAGGCGATCTGCAGTTGCTGATAGATCACCGTCGCCCCGCCATAGAATCCGACGAGGAGATTGTCTGAAAAGGGATGGGTCTGGGTCCCGTCGCCGTTCGATACGAGCCCCCGCACCGGCAGCTCGCGGAGCCAGGTTGAGCTCTTCTCTCCGGGAAAAAATTCCTGAACCCAGTCGGACATCAGCCGGTTCAGAGGCAGCTCCGAGATGACCTGGGCATTGTTTCGCGCGACGAGCTTGTCGCACACCGAGTAGTAGGTGGGCCGCCAGTCGGACTGCTCGAAGGCGAGGTAGATTTTGTTCGAGGCAAAGGTGATCTCGCCCTTCAGGCGCTCCAGATCCGCGACTTTCAGGCTGGGGCCGTTTCCCAAGACGAAGGCCCTGCGGCCGGCATGGATATCCCTGATCGATTTGATCCGCCCATCGTTCTGTCCGATCGGAACGCCGGCGCTGCGGAGGGGCGTCAGCGCCAGCCGCTGGGCGCGCTTGAGGCCACGGTTCAAAAGGCTGGTGCTCATTGGGGAAATCAGGAGAGCCGGCATCCGAAGGCGCGGCCACCGTCAAATGCTCTGAATCCTTTCCTGCAGCCAGGAGGCAAATCGGCGGTTTCCCTGTGAATTCCAGTGGGAGTCGCGGGCGTGAAAATTCTCGAGGCCCATTGCGGGTTCCTCCAGCATCCGGACCTGCGGGAGGTGGGCCAGACCCGCGCGGGTGGCTTCAAACCACCGGTCGTAACCGTGGCACGTCGCTGACAGGACCTCATTGCCGTCCGCCGGGGGAACCGCTTCCTGTTTGACCCGGATTCGGACGATATTGACCTCGCGGAACCGGGACAGGATTTCCCCAAGGATGCGGAGGTTTCGCTCGAAGAGATCGCGGGACTGCTCCAATTCAAGGTGGGTGTACTCCGCATCAATCTCCATGGGCAGGCCCCCGTGGGAGATTTTCAACAGCCGGCCGCTTCGAATCAGACGCGGCCTCCGCCAGATGCGGCGCGCCTTGAGCTGGGCGCATCCGAACAGGTCCCGTCGCCACCGCAGGGCCTCAAAAATCTCCTGCCCGTTCTGCCGCCACCGTTCATACATGCGGCAATGCGCCCAGAAGTTCGGGTGGTAGAGCAGCCAGGCCCGTTGGAAGTTGCCGCGGTAGAAACGTCCCAGGAGGTCGTTCCATTCGCGAAAGCCAACCGCCAGACCGAGGTTCATCCAGCCGGCACCGGGAAGCCCCAATTCCCACCAGTTTTCGCCGTTGTTCACCGCAATGCCCATGGCGAAGGAGGTCCCCAGAATGACGTTGTCGCCCCGGTCATCGTCGGGGCCGCGAAGACCAAATCGGTTGGATCGCAGGGAGAATCCCAGGGTGCTTTGTGGAACGTCGAGCTGCGGTTGCAGCCGGAATCCGCAGCCGGGATCCGGCACCAGCAGTTGCAGCCATCGGCGCCCCTGAAGCGGATCCTGCAGGTTGATGCTATGCGGCGACACGGGCCTCCGGTTTTTCTTCCCCGTCACTGGACGTGAGGTATAGGGAGTAACTGATGGTGAACAGGCACATCAATGCGGTTCCGGCCAGACGGGCCCAGGCCGCGCCCATGATTCCGTATCCCTGGTGAATCAGGAAGGCCGATCCTCCCAAAATGAGGACCAGGCAGAATCCGAGAAAGCAAAGGTACGGGGTCATCCGGTTGATGACTCCGATGACCGAACCCACACCGAGGTAGACCCAGAAAATGCAGGTGACGCAGGCCAGGCGGGCGGCGGGAATTCCGGGCGCGAAATCCGGAAAAAAGTTCTGCACGACCGGCTGAATCACCAGAAAACAAATCACGCAGAGCGGCGCGATCATGACGGTATTGAAGATCAGGCTGATCCAGACAAAGCGCCGGAGCCGGCGCCGGGAACGATGTTCTCCATAGGCGCGGGCGATTTTGGGAAAGAGGACCAGCGAGAGTGACATGGGAACCAGCGTCATGCTGTTCACCACCAGGGAAGCCAGGGAGAACTGCCCCATGGCTTCGTGCGACATCATCATGGCCACCACCGTCCGGTCGGCCACCATCATGAATCCTCCCATGGTGCCCGAGACCAGCAGGGGCAATCCCACCCGTGCCAGGGCCGTGACCTCCGCCCGCTGCCATTGGCCGCCCGGCCGCCATACGCCGGAACGAAGACGTGTCAGCAGCGCTCCCGCAGACGAGATGACGCCGCGGAATACCGCCCCGTAGGCGCCCGCCAGGGGGATCAGTGCGCAGGTCACGAGGCCGACCAGGTTGGTCCCCAGGACCGCCCATCCCTGTCGCAGGAACCGGTTCTCCGCGCGCAATCCCGTGTCAATCTGAACGGTTATCGGATAGGCAAACGACACACAGGCGGACCCGATATAGGCCATGGTCAGGAGCAGGGGTTTTCCCAGTAGCAGGCAGCCCGCTGCCACTAGCAGACAAATGACTCCGGCAACCGTCCCGGCCAGCAGACCGACCCTGGTGGTGATCCGGAGAATGCCGTCGGCGCGCTCCCGGTCTCCGGCCCCTAGCGCCACCGGCAGTTCCCGCTGCATGCCGTTGAGGACGCCCAGATGCAAAAAGGTGAGGTATACCGGCAGGAGGGCCGCCGTGCTCAGGAGACCCGCGGTGTCCGGCTTGAGGTAGCGGACCACCAGGAACCCGTAGAGCATGTTCACCGCGGGACTGGTGAACATGGAGGCCGAGGAAAGAATCTCCCCTCGGCGGCGGGTGACCTGGGCCGTCAGTTCCTGCAGTCGGGATCGTGGCCGCGGCAGGGGAGTGGCGGCGGCGCCGTGGGCTGCGTTCATGGTGGGCCTGTGTGCTTGGGAGGGTTTGGCCTCTCCCTGGGGCGGATCTCCAGGACTCGGCGCTGCGGAGGCACCTGTCCTGGAAATCCTGATTCAGGGTCAGGAAAGCAGATCCTGGTGCAGATCGTGCCGGTGGTGGCGCTCTTCCAGGTAGATGCGGTCAATCACCTGCATGACCTTGAGGGCGTCCTTGGAACTTCCGTTGATCACCGGTCGGTTTTCGCGAATGCAGTCCAGGAAGTACTCGGTCTCGTCGCGCCACGAACTGTCCGCGTGGTACACGATCTGTTCCTCCTCTTCCCAGGTGGCGGCCGGCGCGACACTTCGGTTCTTGCTGATGTTCAGGACCTCGTCGCCATAGCTGCCGGACTGGGTCTTGAGTCCATTGAGCACCATGTGACCGCGTTCGAGAAACACCTCGAAGGAGAACAGGTGGCGCCACTGGGTCATGGTGCTGTGCAGCGAGGCCACCACGCCGGTGGAACGGTTCCGGAGGTTGACGAAGACGTTGTCCTCGATGCCTTCCAGCTTCCAGTAGAGGCTCGACACCATTCCCTGGATCTCGTCGAAGTCTCCGGCCATGAGGAGGAAGAGGTCGAGCATGTGGATGCCCTGGTCGAGCAGGATCCCGCCGCCGGCCAACTCCTTGTTGGCCCGCCACGTCGAGAAGTAGTTCTTGTCCACGCTCTTCCCGTACCGACCCCGCATCCAGAGCAGGCGGCCGTATTTTCCGGAGTCCACCAAGGCCTTCATGGCCCGGACGGATCCATGGTGCCGGTGATTGAACCCGTACATGAGCTTGCGTCCGCTGGCGGTTTCCGCCTGCTGGATCTCCAGCACCTCCGCGGCGGTGAAGGCCGGGGGTTTCTCGCAGAACACGTGCTTGCCGGCCTTGAGGGCGGCGATGGTGAGCGGGCGGTTCTGATGATTTGGAGTCGCCACGAAGACGGCATCGACCTTGGGATTCGAGATGACCTCTTCCGGAGTGGCGACCGAGGGAATGCCGTTGAAATCCGTCGCGTACGGGTCGTGCGCCACGACCACCACTCCCTTGCCAGTAGCCAGGGCCGCTTCCTGGCGGGTCTGACCCATTTTTCCGAAGCCGATGATTCCAATATTAATCATAGATCGAGTGTGTTCTGCGGAGTGTGCTCCGGGAAGCCGTGGGCTCCCGGTGAAATTCAGCCCACGAGGGCGAGGGGAATCTTGATGACCACTTTTCGGACCGCGGCGTGTCCCGGCACCTGAAGCTGGGGCATGTGGGGTTCGCCGGGGAAAAGAATCGTGAACCACCCTGCGACATTGTCCACGCGCACCTGTCCGGCACCCGGGGTGACGAAATGTTCGACCTCCTTGGCCTCGGAATAGTCCCCCAGCGGGACGAGCCCAGCGACCGGTGTCACCTCAATGCCCTCCGCTCCCTCGATGGTGTACTGGATGTCGATGGTCCGGCGGTGCATTTCATAGCGTGCCGTATCCCGGGATTTGAGTGGATACCCCATCACCCGGGCGAGGAAGCCCTCCTGACCCAGGGGGTGGTCGCCTTCGGCCGCCGTCGCGGCGTTGGACTCCAGCCACAGAAAGGAGGCTTTCCAGACTGCGTGGGTCGAGAGGCCGGGAACGTTCCGCCAGCGGGAGAGAGAATCGTGAATCATGAATCGTGTGTGGAATCGTGAAGGCAACGGAACGCGCAGTTCCGCGATCCGTGGGGCAGGACCGTCTTTCGTCAGGCCCCGAGATCCCGCAGGAGGTTTTCCGCCGCAGTGCTCTCCATCTGCAGGCGGCAGCGGCGGGTGTAGGTGCAGGTATGGGGCGTCAGGAGCACCTGCTCGAACGTCTGAAGGGGACCGGTGTACGGTTCCTTCCAGAACGCGTCAAACCATGCCTTGCCGACCCGGCCGGACTCAAGAGCCTTGATGAGCGCATCTTCGTCCACCAGTTCGCCCCGGGCGGAGTTCAGAAGGATCAGTCCAGGACGCGCGGCCTCCAATTCGGCCGCTCCCAGCAGCGGCTGATCCCCGGCCGCATGCAGCGTCACCACGTCAGCGCGGGCAAGGCCTTCGAGCAGAGTTACCCGCGGGTACTCGCACGCCGCGTCGGCGGGGAGGAAGGGGTCACATACCAGGAGATCACATCCGAACAGCTTTAGTTGGGCGGCCACGGCGCGGCCGATCCGGCCATAGCCCACGACCAGCACGGTCAGTTCCCGCAGGCTGCGCCCGATCATCTTGGGCCAGCGCCCGGCGTGCAGGGCGCGATCCATGGGGACCAGATCCCGCGCAAGGCACAGCAGGGCGGCCAGCGTCATCTC
>JBDKKE010000101.1:0-3778 GCA_039796255.1 Verrucomicrobiota bacterium
ATCCAAAGCAAGTGTCAATAAAACAGATCTGATAACCCCATTGCCTTCGCCCCCTTGATGGAACGCGGGAAGCCCCGGCGTGTGGGAGCTACCCGCGATCCCCGTCCTGTATCCACGGACCAGGCGGGGGAATATGGGGACGCGGGTGGAGCGCATCCCTACCGAATGTGGGTTGGTCGCAAAACATGGCCCTGATTCAAGAACCCGCTGGTACGGGTTGCCGACGTGAGTAGTGTCCGTAGCAATGCGATCCGTTGGTTCCTCTGCTCGCCTTGTTCTCCTCCTGATGGGCCTCGCGCTGGGCCATCGGTTGGCGCCTGCCGCGGAAGCCCGCCTGCTGCGCTTTCCGGCCATCCATGGGGACCAGGTCGTGTTTGGTTATGCGGGTGACCTGTACACCGTTTCTGCCAAGGGCGGTCTGGCCCGCCGGTTGACCAGCGACGAGAGCGGTTACGAAATGTTCCCGCGGTTCTCACCGGATGGCCGGTCCATCGCCTTTACCGGACAATACGACGGCAACACGGAGGTCTATCTCATGCCGGCGGAAGGGGGTCCGCCGAAGCGCCTGACCTACACCGCCACCCTCGATCGTGACGACGTCTCCGACCGCATGGGGCCAAACAACATCGTCATGACCTGGCTCGACAACGAGACGGTCATCTACCGCTCGCGTCGGACGCAGTGGAATCCGTTCAAGGGCGACCTCACGCTCGCGAAGATCGGCGGCGGCGTTCCAGAGACTTTGGCCCTGCCTCGCGGCGGCTGGTGCAGTGTCTCACCGGACGGCAGGCAACTGGCCTACAACCGCGTCTTTCGCGAGTTCCGCACCTGGAAGCGCTACCGCGGGGGTCAGGCCGATGACATCTGGCTCTATGACTTCGCGACGAGGCAGACCACCCGGCTCACCGATCATCCGGCGCAGGACATGTTCCCCATGTGGCATGGCGACCGGATCTATTTTGTCTCCGAGCGTGATGAGAATCGGCAGGCCAATCTGTTTGTACTCGACCTGAAGACGAAACAGACGCGTCCGTTGACGACGTTCACCGAGTTTGCGGTGAAGTTTCCCTCGATGGGCGACACCGCCATCGTGTTTGAGAATGGCGGCTTCATCTACCGCTTCGATCTGGCCAGCGAACAGAGCGAGAAGCTGGCGGTGGAGATTCGCGAGGACCTCGCCATCGGCCGCGGACGCCAACGCGACGTGAGTAAGGAAACCACGAGCTTTGATGTGGCACCCGATGGTTCCCGCGCCGTCATTGGTGCCCGGGGCGAGATCTTCAGCGTGCCGGCCAGCAAGGGCCCCACACGCAACCTGACGCAGACACCCGGAGTGCATGAGCGCGACGCCGTGTGGTCTCCCGACGGAAAATGGATCGCCTCCATTGGTGATCAGAGCGGGGAGGACGAGGTCTGGGTGCGCCCTCAGGACGGCTCCGGTGAGGCCAGGCAGCTCACGACGGGCGCCGACACTTACAAGTACGATCCGGTTTGGTCGCCCGACTCCAAACGCATCGCGTGGACCGACAAGAAGAACCGTCTTCAGTTTGTGGAGTTGGAGTCCAAGGCTGTGACGCGTGTCAGTGAGGCGGAGGCATTCGAGATTCGCGACTTTACCTGGGCGCCCGATAGCCAGTGGATCGCCTTCACCCAACCGGAGGTCCGCCGGTTCCCGAACATCTACCTCTACGGCCTGGAGGCGAAGAACACGGTCCGCGTCACGGATGGCTGGTTCGGGGTGAACTCGCCGGCCTTCAGCAGCGACGGGAAGTACCTCTTCTTTGTCTCGGAGCGTTCGTTCAATCCCACCTATGGGGATACCGAATGGAACCACGTGTACAATGACATGGAGCGGATCTATCTCGTCACGCTGGCGAAGGGGACCCCGTCGCCGTTCGCGCCGAAGTCCGATGAAGTGAAGGTGAAGGAAGAAAAGAACAGCGAGAAACCCGGCGACACGCCGCCGGATGTGAAGGCCAAGAGCGACGCTCTCGCTGAGAAGCCAGTGACCACGCTCACCGGATTGCTGAACGACCCGCAGTTTCGACAGGTCGTTGCGGCGTTGGCCAAAGGCGAGAGCGTGACCAACCTGCCTATTGCCTCGACCAACGCTCCCACGGGTGATGCGGGCAAAACGAACAAGACGGACACGGTGGTTGTAAAGGTGGATGCCGATGGGATCCAGCAGCGCATTGCCGTGCTGTCGCCGGGTGCCTCCTCCTACGGCGGTCTCACTTCCGTCGGCGACAAGCTCTACTACCTCAAGAAGGGCAAGCTGTACTTCTTCGGGCTGGAGAAGGGTGTGGAAACCGAGGTGGGTGAGGTGGCTGGATATCGCATTTCCGCCGACCAGAAGAAGATGCTGGTCAAGGTGGGCGGCGATTTCGCCATCGTGGATTTACCGGGCGCAAAGCTCGACGTTGGCGATAAGAAACTGAGCCTTGCGGATCTTCAGGTCACCCCGGATCGCGCGGCCGAGTGGAATCAGATCTACGCCGAATGCTGGCGGCAGATGCGTGACTTTCTCTTCGATCCCAATCTTCACCGCGTGGACTGGCCGGCGATGCGCCAGCGCTACCAGCCGCTGTTGGCCCACGTCCAGCATCGGGCGGATCTCACCTACATCATCGGCGAGATGATCGGTGAGTTGAACATTGGACATGCCTATGTGGGTGGTGGTGACTATCCCAAGCCCCAGCGCATTCCACTCGGCCTGCTGGGGGCAAAAATCAGCCGCGACGCCAGCGGATTCTACCGCATTGACCGCATCCTGCGCGGCCAGAACTGGGACGCCAAGTATCGCAGTCCGCTCACCGAGATCGGTGTGAACGTAAAGACCGGCGACTTCATCGTTGCGGTAAACGGCAAGTCCACCAAGGACATGACTGACCTTTACGCCGCGCTGGTCGGCACCGCTGGCAAGCAGGTAAAGCTCAGGGTTAACGGCGAGGCCAGGGAGGAGGGTAGCCGTGAAGAGACCGTCATCCCGACCGCGGATGAGCAGCCGCTCTATTACCTGAACTGGGTGCTGGGAAACGTCGAGGCGGTGGAGAAGGCCAGCGATGGCCGGGTGGGTTACGTTCACATTCCCGACATGGGCGTGCCCGGACTGAACGAGTTTACCAAGTTTTATTACCCGCAATTGAACAAGGAGGCGTTGATTGTGGACGCCCGCGGCAACGGCGGCGGCAACGTCTCCCCAATGATCATCGAGCGACTGCGACGCGAGCCGGCGATGTGGACTGTGGCTCGCAACGGCTCCGTGAATCTCGATCCGGCCGGCCAGGTGCTTGGCCCGAAAGTGCTCCTGCTCGACCAGCACAGCGCGAGCGATGGCGACATCGTGGGGTATCGGTTTCGAAAGCACAAACTGGGACCGATCATCGGGCAGCGGTCGTGGGGCGGTGTTGTGGGCATCCGCGGTTCGCTGCCACTAATCGACGGAGGATTCCTGAACCGTCCGGAGTTTAGCCGTTTCGACCTTGAGGCGACGGATTGGATCATGGAGGGCGTGGGCGTCGCTCCCGACATTGAGGTGGACAACGATCCTGCGCGCGAGTTTGCGGGAGACGACGATCAACTCCACCGCGCGTTGGAAGAGATCAAGAAAGCCCTGGCCGCTAACCCGGTGAGAATCCCCGCGCCACCCGCGTATCCAGACAAAAAGAAGTAGAGGGGATTTCTAGCACGCCAAGCGGAGGAATATGGGGACGCGTGTGGAACGCATCCCTACCGAACGTGGGGTTGGTAGGGGCGTGTTCCACCCGCGCCCCACTAC
>JBDKKE010000102.1:0-7905 GCA_039796255.1 Verrucomicrobiota bacterium
AGCCCTTTGCGGGTTCAGTTTCGGCGCTTGAGCGAGGAGGGCGAAGGCGGGACGCTAAGGCCGTGATCCTCGTCGGGCGCTTCTTCGTGGTTCTCTTGCTGGCGTTGTTGCCCACCGGTGCAATCGCACAGTCGGCTTCCGGTGTCCGCGTCTCTCGTGCGGCGCACCTCGGCTGGACGAATGCCTGGACGCTGGGCAATGGAACGGTGGAGGTGGTGGTGGTTCCGGAGACGGGCCGGGTGATGCAGTTTCAGTTTGCCGGCGAAACCAACGGGCCCTTTTGGGAGAATCCACAATTGGCAGGACGTTCGATGCCGGAGGCGCCGTGGACCGCCGCGCATGGGAGCTTTGGCGGCGACAAGACCTGGCCGGCACCCCAGAGCGCCTGGAACTGGCCGCCGCCGGATGTCTTCGATGCGGTGCCGGTCGAGGTCCGGGCCGACGGCGACACCCTGGTGCTCGCTTCGCCGGTCAGCCCGCGCTTTGGGATCCGGACCGAGCGCCGCGTCTCGCTGGCGCTGTCAGAACCGGTGCTGCGCATCCGCACCCGCTACGTCAAGGTGAGTGGTGATCCGGTGGAGGTTGGGGTGTGGGTGATTACCCAGGTGAGGGATCCTCTGGCGGTGTTCCTGCCCATTCCCTCCGGTTCGCGATTTCCGCAGGGCACGACCACGAACTGGGGGGTTCCGTCCGGGGTGATGACGCGTTCCGGGGACCTGCTGCGCCTGACGCGGGATCCCAAGGATTCCCACAAGATCGGCAACGACGGGACGTCCCTGGTGTGGATCGGCCGCGATGCCGCGCTGCGGATTGATGTCCCCCGGGTGAGTGGTGGGACCTATGGGGACGACGGGTGTTCGGTCGAGGTGTACACCAATCCGGATCCGGTTCCGTATGTGGAACTGGAGACCCTGGGGCCGCTGCGCCGGCTGAGTCCGGGCGAAGCGATGGAAATAACCAATACCTACACCCTGTTTCGTCGCGTCCTGCCCGACGAGGAGGCGGAGGCGCGCCGGATCCTGGCCGCCGGAGGAACGGCCCCGCGATGAAACGTCCGCGCAAGGTGGCGCTCCTGATCGAGACCTCCAACGCCTATGCGCGGGAGCTGCTCCATGGCGTCCGCGCCTGGCTGCGGGAGCATGGATCCTGGACCCTGTGGCTGGCGGAGGCCGGACGGGGTGAGGATCCGCCGGCGTGGATTCGGGACTGGTGTGGGGACGGCATCATCGCCCGCATTGAAACGCCGGCGGTGGCGCGGATGGTGGCGGCGACCGGGTTGCCGGCGGTGGACGTCAGTGCAGCGCGCCTGTTGCCCGAACTGCCGTGGCTGGAGACCGATGATCGGGCCATTGCCCACATGGCGGCCGAGCATCTCCGCGAGCGCGGGTTCCGTCATTTCGGTTACTGCGGTGACGCGCGCTTCAACTGGTCGCGCTGGCGCGGGGACGCCTTCGCGCAGCATCTCGCCCGGCACGGGCTGGGGAGCACTGTGTTCACCGAGCCACGTCCGGTCCGGCGGGGCGATTTGCGTGCGGACTGGGAGACCGAGCTGGAGGCGTTGGCGTCCTGGCTGAGGGGGTTGCCCAAGCCGGTGGGCATCTTTGCAGGATACGACATCCGCGGCCTCCAGGTGCTGGAGGCCAGCCGGCGGTTGGAACTTGCGGTGCCCGACACCGTGGCGGTGCTGGGGGTGGACAACGATGAGCTGCTGTGTGATCTGGCGGATCCGCCGCTGTCGAGTGTGATCCCGGATGTGCGCCGGACGGGTTACGAGGCGGCGGCGCTGCTCGACCGCATCATGCGGGGGGCGACGGTGACCGGGGAGGGACGCCTGTTTGCGCCCTTGGGTGTGGCCACGCGCCGAAGCACGGACGTGGTGGCGGTGGCGGATCGTCACATCTCCGCCGCGGTGCGTTTCATCCGGGAGCACGCGTGTGATGGCATCACGGTGGCCGACGTTTTGAAGCAGGTCCCGCTGTCGCGACGGGTGTTGGAATCACGGTTTCAAAAGATGCTGGGGCGGGCGCCGCACGCCCAGATCCTGTCAGTGAAGCTGGATCGCGTGAAACGCCTGCTGTCGGAAACCGACCTTCCGCTGGCGGCCATTGCCGACCGGACCGGATTCAAGCATGTGGAATATCTGAGCGTGGCCTTTAAGCGACAGGTGGGCACGACGGCCAGTGACTATCGGGCGGGGCGGCGTCCGGTGGTGACTGCCGAGGCCCAGGTTCCCGGCCAACCCGTGCGGGCGCCCATCCGCAAATGAGGCGGCGGGTTAGTTGCGCTCGAGCCGGAAGCGGGCGGCTTCCTCGCGCGGGGTTCCCATGCGGTTTTTGCGGACCTGCTGGAGTTCGGCACGGGACTTACGCGTGGCGTCATCGAGTCGGCGGGCGAGGGTGTCCCGCTCCTTCTCCAACCGGCGCACGCGGTCTTCCAGCGTGCTGATGGAGGCGGTGGCGCGGGCCAGTTGCTGTTGGGCGGGGGATTTCTGGAGGGCGCTGAGGGACGCCAGCAGTTCCTGTCGTTCGCGTTCCCAGCGGGCGCGGGATTTCTCGGACTCGGCGACCAGCGCCAGCAGCTCGTTCTGACGCGTCCGGCTCTCCCGCAGGGCATCCCGAAGGCGGATCGCTTCGGTCTCCAGGGCCTGCGCGCGGGCGGTCAGGACGGGATCCGCCGCCGGGGAGAGGGGGCTGGCAGGACCGGTGAGCGGAACCGCGGCCAACTGCTGCTCGGCCGCCTTGAGCTGCGCTTCGAGTTCGAGACGCTCCTCCTTCTCCGCCTGCAACTGGATCTCCGCCGATTGCAGATCCTCCACTTTGCCGGTCAGTTCGGCCACGCGGTTGGAGAGGGAACGGTTGTCCAACTCCAGGGTGCCGCGGACGCCCTGTTCCCGCTTCAGGCGATCTTCCAGTTGGATGGCCCGAACCGATTGCCGCTCGCCTTCGGCGCGGGCCAGGGCCAGATCCGTCTCGAGTTGCCGGGTTCGGACCAGGCTTTCCTCCGACTGCCGGGCCCGCAGGTCCTCCACCTGTCGTTCGAGCTTCGCCCGGTCGGCCAGCAGCACCTCGTTCTGTGCGCGCGACTCCTGCAGACCCGACTGCAGTTTGGCGACTCTCTCGGCGAGGTTGGCAATCTGTTCACCGCGGTCGGTGGAGGTGGCCAGTTCATTCACCTGGGATTTGAGCGCCTGGTTCTGAGTCTGGAGCTGGCTGATCTCGCCGGACTGGAGTCGCTTCAACTCGGCCTCGGCGCGGTTTCGCAGACCCTCCAGTTCGATGGTCTTCTCCGCCTGCGCGGTCAGTTGCTGGTTGGCGGCCTGGAGCGCCTGCTGGGCCTCGTCCACGAGGACCTTCTCCACGAGGTTGCGGCGTTCCGCCTGCTGGGTCTCCAGCTTCTCCGCAAGCGCCCGGTTGGTGGACTGGAGTTGGGTGATCCGCTCCACGGCGGCCTGCAGTTCCTTGGGATCCACCGGTGCGGGCTGGGCGGTCAGCGCCTCCCGCAGCTTGGCCTCCAATCGCTGCTTCTCGCCGCGGAGCTGGGTGATCTCTCCATGCAGATTGCGGAACTGGGTCAGCACTTCCCCCTCCGGCAAGGTCTCCGCCGTGGCTCCGGGAGCGGACCCGGGCGGGGCTGCGGGGTCCACGGCGGGCAGCACGGCCAGCTTTTCGGCGACGTAGCGCAACCGGTAGGCGATGACCCGTTCGTTCCATTCCGGATACCCCTTCTTCAATGCCAGCAACAGGGTCTTGGCGCGCTCGTAACCGGCCCTCGCCTCGGTGAATCGCCCATTCTCTCGCTGCGCATCGGTCTGCTGGATCAACTGGTAGATCTCGACGAAGTCGTCATCGGGTCCGGCCCACAGCACTCCCGTCAGGAAGACGGTGATCAGCAGGGCGAAGAGTCGAGACATGCGGAACAGGATGACCAAGAGCGGGGATGAACGCCAGCCGGACCGGGGGGCGAGGCGGGGCGGCGTCAGAAGGCGTCAGAAGGCGTCAGGCGGTGGCGGCCACCGCTTCGCGGATCCTCCGGGCGATGTTCTTCTTGCGCTCCGCATCTTCAATCTTGGCCCCCAGGGGATTCGTGCGGTGGTCGGTGACGTAGAAGCTGTCGATGGCTGCCCCCTTCTCGGTGACGATCTTGGCCAGACCGATGTCCAGATCCAATTCGTGCAGTGTGGAGGCCAGGCAGAAGAGCAGTCCCACCCGGTCCTCGGCCTCAACATCGATGATGGTGTAGACGGCCGACTGGTGTTCGTCGAATCGCACCGTGGTGGGCAGGCGTTCGCCGATGGCCCGGTACAACGGGGGATACTGCTGCGCCTTGGCGATGGCGCGGGCGGGATCCAGTCCGTGGGCCAGCACCTCGTTGGCGACCTTCTCGAAGCGCTCGCGCACTTTGACCTCGGGTAGCTTGGCGGTCCGGGCATCCACGACGAAGAAGTCGTCCAGGACGATGCCGTCCCGCCGCGTGTAAATCTGCGCCGCCAGGATGTTGAGCCCTGCCGCCGCCAGGGCACCGGTGAGCTTGGAGAACAGTCCCGGACGATCCCAGGTGCAGATGTGGACCGCTGCATAGCCGCGGTCGGGTTCCTCGTGCCACAGCAGGGCCGGCTCCAGGGCGCGGTCAGCCTCGGTCAACTGCAGGTGCATGAACCGGTGGGCCAGGGTGAGATCCCGCGCCACCGCCCGGGCATCGTGAATCACGAAGTATCGTTCTGGCATGCCCTCGAAATGCGCGTTGATCTCGTCGGGGACGAAGGTTCGGGGCAGGATCTGCACCACTTCCTGCCGGAGCAGATCCCGCTGCCGCTCGCTGGCGCGGATGAACTCGGTGCCGCCGGCCAGCCGCTCGCGCGTCTTGTGGTACAGGGACCGCAGCAGCGAATCCTTGAACCCGTTCCACAGCGTGTCGCTGGTACCCATGGAATCGGCAAAGGTATGCAGCGTCAGCATGGTAAGGGTGTCTGCGTTCTGCACTTCATTGGCCATCTGTCCAATGACCGACGCATCCTCCAGATCCCGGCGCTGGGACACCTTGACCATCTCCAGGTGGAGTTCGATCAGCTTGCGCAGGGTGTGGGTGGTCGAGCCGTCGAGCTGCAGGCGTCGCGCGGTGCGGATCGCCAGTTCGCCGCCGACGAGTTCGTGTGGACGTCCGGGAAACGCCTTTCCGGAATCGTGGAGCAGGAGCGCGAGATAGAGCACCTCGGGCCGCTCCACCTGCTGCAGCAGCGGCGTGTAGTTGGCGTAGGGCAGGTCGGTGGCGCCGGCCACGTGATCCAGTCGGGCGATCGTGACCAGCGTGTGCTCGTCCACCGCGTATTGGTGATAGAACTCGTGCTGGACCAGATTGGTCATCCGTCCGAACTCCGGGATCAGGCGTCCGAGAAACCCCACCTCGTGCATGGCCCGCAGGGCCGGGGCCACGTTCCCTCGCTGGGAAAGGATTTCGAGGAAGGTGGCGTGGACGCCGGGGTCCCGCACGAACGCGCCGTCCACGCGCCCCTCCTGCACCATCTGGCGGAGCATCTGCACCAGGTCCGGGTGCAGGGTGAGTCCGCGCTGTTGCGCGTACAGGAAGGCGCGGATGAGCCGGTTGGGGTCCTCGCGGAAGATGGCGCGGGACGGTGCATTGAGCTGTTGGCCGATGATGCGGAACCCATCCACCTCCTGCGCTGCCGGCGGCGGGACCCGGCGGCCGAGCAGGGCCCGCAGTCCGCGGACCGGGGAGGGCACCAGGGCCATGCGCTGCTCCAGCATGCGGGTGATCAGGTAGACATTGCGGGTGTGGGTGTAGTAATCCCGCATGAAGTGCTCGACGCGTACCCGGAGTGAGCGTTCCGTATATCCCAGGCCGGTGGCCACCGCCGGCTTTACGACGGCGGTCAGGACGTCCGCCGCGGATCCCGCGCCGTAGTGGAGTTCATTGCGGGTTCGGAGAAGGAAATCATGCGCCTCATCCAGGGCCTTGCGATCCCGCTTCACCAGATGTCCGTGGCTCTGCAGTTCGGCGAGCGTCCGGTATCCCAGCTTCACCGAGGCCATCCACAGAAGGTTCTGGTAATCGCGCAGGCCGCCGCACCCGTTCTTGACGTGCGGCTCCTGCATGGCTGCGGAGTCACCGTGGCGTCCGCGCCGGCGCGCCTGGTCCTCCAGGCGCTGGGCGATGTATTCGTCCTCATGACCCTCAATGCAGCGGGACTTAAAGGACTTCTGAAACTGCTGGAAGAGATTCTCGTCCCCGGTGATGAGGCGTGCCTCCATCAGGGCGGTTTTGGACTGCATGTCCTGGTTCGCGACCTTGACGCAGTCCTCCACGGTGCGGAGCGAGTGTCCCACCTTGAGGGAGATGTCCCACAGGGTGTAGAGGAGCGCGCTGGTCCATTCATTCCGGGCCGCCTCGCCGTCCTTGCGGCCGTCGTGAAGGAACATCAGGTCGATGTCGCTGAAGGGGTTTAATTCGGCGCGTCCGTAGCCGCCAAAGGCCACCAGGGCCAGCCGTGGGGGGCGGCCCTTGGCGGGAAAGGTGGCCTTCACCGCTTCGAACAGGTAGCGGATCAACAGATCCATCATCTCCGCCCGCCCCCGGCAGACGTTGATGCCCCCGGCCTCCGCGCGGTGCAGGATCCGGAGCCGGGCTGTCTCCTCCTTGAGGAATCCCCGGTATCGCGAGAGTTCCTCGGAAGGCTTTCGTCCGGGGGGCAGGGGAAGCCGTCGAGCGGCGTTGGCTTCGATCTTGGCCAGCAGGGCGTTCACGTCGTGCCCGTCAAACTGCGGGGCGGCTGTCTCTGGGCAAAGCTCAAAGTGAGCCCGGTTGTGCATCTGCGCTGACCGGATCCATACAGGCTGGCGATAAATTGCCAGCGAAGGAGGCGTTCACGGCGATTTTGGGCCGTGGGAGCCGCTTGGCATCCCTTATGCATCCTCGGTAAGCCGTGGAAAGAGCACTGACAAACGTTCAGCGAATGCCGGTGCTACCTGCCGCTCCGATCATCATGGTTGGGGCAATTCTCCCTCCTTCCACCCCGAACGCGCCGGGCGAACAGGCCCGTCGTGACTTCTACTGACACTACTGGCCCGGCGGTCCCCCTTCCCACGGGCCGCCGGGTTTTCTTTTCTCCACGGATCGCCGGATGGGAGCGGAGAAGTTTTGACCACGGATAGCACGGATAGACACGGATGGAGAGAGGGAGAGGAGCGGAGAGAAAGATCATGGGAAGAAAAGCCTGCTGAAGACGCTTCCTGTCGTTTCCGGAGAGCGATTCTAATTCAGCTTCCGGGCCTGACTGCGAATCGCGTGTCCCTCGATCCCCGCGGACTGCCGTACTGGTTCAGAGGATCTTCTTCTTTCCCCGTCTTTTCCCATCCGTGTCTATCCGTGCTATCCGTGGTTAAACCGTCTTCTCCCCGTTTTACTGCTGGTCTGGCAGCCCCCTTCCCACGGATCGCCGGATGGGAGCGGAGAAGTTTTGACCACGGATGGCGCGGATAGACACGGATGGGGAGAGGGAGAGGAGCGGAGAGAAAGATCATGGGAAGAAGAGCCTCCTGAAGACACTTCCTGTCGTTTCCGGAGAGCGATTCTAATTCAGCTTCCGGGCCTGACTGCGAATCGCGTGTCCCGTGATCCCCGCGGACTGCCGTACTGGTCCAGAGATTCTTCTTCTTTCCCCGTCTTTTCCCATCCGTGTCTATCCGTGCTATCCGTGGTTAAACCGTCTTCTCCCCGTTTTACTGCTGGACCGGAGGCCCCTCTTCCCACGGGCCGCCGGGTTTTCTTTTCTCCACGGATTGATGGATGGGAGCGAAGAGGTTTTGACCACGGATGGCACGGATAGACACGGATGGGGAAGGAGAGTTCTTGGGAAGAAGAGACTTCTGAGGACACATCATCTCGTTTCAG
>JBDKKE010000103.1:0-4004 GCA_039796255.1 Verrucomicrobiota bacterium
GTGACCGCAGCGGTCCGTCCCCGGCCCTCACGCTCCAGAACAACGACATACTCCGGGTGACCGTCCTCCCGGACGTGCGGCTGGATTCGCCCCGCGTCGCGGTGACCAATGTCACGGACACCACCCTGGGCCTGACCTGGCCGGCGGTCGCGGGTGCCACCGGGTATCAGGCGGAGATTCTCCTCCCGGGCCCGGTGAAGTCTTTCGAGATACCGGCAGCGACGGGTTCAGTGAACTACACCCTGAACGGACTTCAGCCAGGAACGCCGTACACCTTCATTGTCCGGGCGGTCGGCAGCACAAATGGAGTGGCCCTGCAGTCACCGGCCCAGCGTCAGCAGCAGATCACTGCGGGAACCCTGCAGCCGGTGAACATTCCCACCTCCAATCCGGAGCGGGTTTCCTTCCTCCTTTCCTTCTCCTGGACGACCGACGTTCCCGAAGGATCCACGGTGGAAATGAACGGCGTGGTGCTCACCTACTATCCCTCCAACGGGCAGTGGTTTCAGAATTCGCAGGGTGGATATGCCCAGGTCAGCGGCGTGATCGGCACCAATTTTTACGTGGTCCGCTTGAAGGACGGCCAGGGGAACACACTTTTTGCCAACGACATCACCGCGGTGTTGACCGGCACTCCCGCCGCCTATGATGTCCAGCTGGCCCTTCTGGGCGGCAACCTCCGCGCGCTCGCCCGGCAGGGGGATCCCGCCACGCCGCCCTACACACCGACGCTGGGACTCACCCTGTCCGTTCCCTTTGTTCCAGTTCCCACCAAGGAACTGGACCGCGTGGTGTTTCCCTCCGAGACCTATGCGCAGTGGTTGGAGCGGTATCCAGGCCTGGCGAATTCCGTGCCCGGCGGGAATCCCGACCGGGATTCCCGGGTGAATCTCATGGAGTACTTCCAGGGATCGAACCCTGGAGAGCCAGGCTCCGAGGGGGTGATTGTGCCGGGAGCGGATGCCGAGTCCTTTTGGCTCCGGTACGACAAGAGCACGCGGGCCGTAGGGATTGAGGATCGGGTGGAATGGACCACCGATCTCATTCGCTGGACCACGGAGGGCGTGGTCTATCAGTCGGAGTTGGGCGAATGGGGCCTCCTCCAGCGAACGGGGCGTGTCGCGCTGGAGGGACGTCCGACACTGTTCCTCCGATTGGTACTCACCCCCGAGTGAGTTTCGTCGTCTCCTGTCGGCCGCGTTCACGTCCACGTCCACGTCCATTTCCCTATTGGGCATTTCCCTTGGCCAAGCGGCCGGGGATTCGCACTATACCCCTTCCGTTTGGCGGAACCTCCCCGGGGAGTCCCGCCGTCCTGTCATGAAACGCACGCATCATTGCAACGAACTCCGGCCCGAGCACGCCGGCCAAACTGTCACCCTGGTGGGCTGGGTTCATTCCCGCCGCGATCTGGGAGGCCTCCTTTTCATCGACCTTCGCGACCGCGAGGGACGCACCCAGACGGTGTTTGATCCGGCGGACCTTCCCCGGGAGGTGTTCGAATCCGCCACCCACCTGCACAGTGAGTCGGTAATTGAGGTGGTCGGAAGGGTGCAGGTTCGGCCGGAGGGTACGGACAATGCCAAGATTCCCACCGGCCGGGTCGAGGTGCTGGTCCGGGAATGCACGGTGCTGAATCATGCCGCGGTGCTGCCGTTCCCGGTGGACGACCCCGAGATTGCCAACAAGGTGAACGAGGAATTGCGGCTGCAGTACCGCTACCTCGATTTGCGGCGTCCGGAGATGATCCGCAATCTGCGCACGCGCTCCAAGGTGGCCATCGCCACCCGCAGCTACATGGATGAGCAGGGCTTTCTCGAAGTCGAAACGCCGACTCTGTTCAAATCCACACCCGAGGGCGCCCGGGAATTCCTGGTTCCGAACCGTCGCGAACCGGGGACGTTTTACGCCCTCCCGCAATCGCCGCAGCAGTTCAAGCAGATCCTCATGGTCAGCGGCATCGAGCGCTACTTTCAGCTGGCCCGCTGCTACCGCGATGAGGACTTGCGGGCCGACCGGCAGCCGGAGTTCACCCAGGTGGACATCGAGATGTCGTTCATCGACCGCGAGGATATCTACGCGCTGATCGAGGGTCTGTTGAAGCGGGTGTGGAAGACGGCGCTGGGGATGGACATTCCGACGCCCTTCCCGCGCATCTCCTTTGAGGAGGCGCTGAACCGCTGGGGCATCGACAAGCCGGACACCCGGTTCGGCATGGAGTTGGTGGATTTCACCGAGGAGTTCCGCAGTTCCACCTTCAAGGTGTTCGCCGGGGCCATCGCCAGTGGCGGCGTGGTGAAGGCTCTCAACGCGCGCGGATTGGCCGGGGCGACCCAGGGGCAGATCGAGACCATGACCGAGTACGCGAAGAGCTTCGGGGCCAAGGGACTCGCCTTCATCAAGGTGGAGAATGGCGAATGGAAGTCGCCCATCGTGAAGTTCTTCACCGATTCGGAAAAGGCGGCGCTGACGTCCAAGCTGGGAATTCAGGAGGGGGATTTGATCCTTTTCGCCGCCGACCAGTGGCTCACTGCCTGCGAGATCCTGGGCAAGATCCGCCTGTACTGTTCCGAAGTGCTGAAGGGTCAGGGCAAGCTGGCCTTCCCGGCCGACCAGTTTAATTTCCTCTGGGTCATTGAGTTCCCGCTGCTGGGATTCGACCGGGAAATGAACCGCTGGTACTCCAGTCATCATCCCTTCACCGCGCCGGTGGCGGAGGATATTCCGCTGCTGAAGACGGATCCGAAGAAGGTGCGCGGACAGCACTACGACATCGTGGTGAATGGCGTGGAACTGGGTGGAGGCTCCATCCGCATCCACCAGCCGGACGTCCAGAAGACCGTATTCGAGGAGATTCTGGCCATCCCGCCGGAGGAGACCCAATTGCGCTTCGGCTATATGCTGGAGGCCTTCAAATATGGAGCCCCACCGCACGGCGGCATTGCCCTCGGATTTGACCGGCTGATTGCCATCCTGTGCGGCTGCCACAGCATCCGCGACGTGATCGCCTTTCCCAAGACGGCCAAGGGCGTGGACCTGATGACGTCCTCGCCGGCGACCGTGACTGCGCGCCAATTGCGTGATCTCTATCTCGAAGTGAAGGTCGCGCCGAAACCGTCGGCGTAGATGGAGTGAGGTTGGTCGTGTTCCTTGGTGGACGTATCAGGGCCCACGGAGGCGTCCCTCCTAGTCCGCCAAGGAACCAGTCCCAAAGACCCAGGCAGAGGTCGTTTTTGTAATCCGGAGTTGGGGGACACGGGAGCGTCCCGCCACCAGCCCGGTACGGGTGATTATTTCCGGGCCGCCGCGATGGCCGTCTTCATCTCGTCGAGATGAACCTGGGCGTCGCGGTTGTCGGTGACGTGAAGGATTTTTCCATCCTTTCCGATCAGGAAGCTGACCCGGCGGGACATGGGTTTGCCCTCCATGGGAACTGCGAAGGCTTCAGTGAGCTTGCCGTCCAGATCCACCAGCAGGGGAAAGTTGAGGTGAAATTTGGCCCTAAACCGCTTGTGGCTGTCGGCATCGTCGCGACTGACCCCCACCACGGAAACGCCGTCCTTCTCCAGATCCCCCATGCGGTCGCGCAGACCACAGGCTTCCTTGGTGCATCCCGGCGTGTCGTCCTTCGGATAGAAATAGAGCAGAACCAGTCCCTTGTTGATTTGATCAGCAAGTTTCCAGGTGTTGCCGTCCTGATCCTTCGCCTCCACTCGCGGGGCGGTGTCGCCCATTTTTGGGGTGTCGGCGGCGAAGGTCGTGAGCGCGGTAGTCGTCGCCAGAATGGCAAGGAGCAGGGCGAAAGGCTTCATCGGCGGGCAAGCTGCCCGGAGGAAACCCAGGCGTCAAAAATAGGTGAGTGGAAGAAGAGGGCGCGGAGCGCCGTTGGCGATAGCCAATAGCCAATAGGCGATAGGCGATAGGCGATAGGCGATAGGCGATAGGCGATAGGCGATAGGCGATAGGCGATAGGCGATAGGCGATAGGCGATAGGCGATAGGCGA
>JBDKKE010000104.1:0-5727 GCA_039796255.1 Verrucomicrobiota bacterium
TAGGTTCCCCCTCGGACGCCGGTGTCCCGAATGAAGGCAACCGGCACATGGGTGTGGCCGAAGAAACAGACCTGGGTGTGCTGGTAGGTGAAGCTGGCAGCCGCCTCAAGCTTTTCGAACACGTACCCCCACCGCTGCGGAACATCGAGGGTCGCGTGGACGATGGTAAAGTTGGCCACCAGGCGTTGATATTTCAGTTCGCGCAGCCATTTACGGTCCTCCTCCGTCAGTTGTGCGCGAGACCACGCGACGGCCTCAGCCGCCGCGTCGTTGAAGCCATCCGGATCGTCGTCCACACCGATGTATTCGTCGTGGTTGCCCTTCACGGTGGGAATGTTCATCCCCCGGACAAGATCCAGGCATTCCTTGGGGTTGGCGCCGTAGCCGACAATGTCGCCCAAGCACGCTATGTGGGTGCACTTTTGGACTTTGATGTCCTCGAGAACCACCTGGAAGGCATCCAGATTGGCGTGAATGTCAGCAATAATGGCGTACTTCATCTGCGTCACGAGGTGATTTCGAAGCCGCGGAAGTCTCCGCTGGCTGCTGACCACGTCACTTGCTCATCGCGAATCAATCCCCGCAGCCCACAGTCCCGGACCGCCTCTTGGAAGGCAGTGAGTTCGGATTCCTCTCCCTCGGCCACGAGTTCGACTCGACCATCGGCTAGGTTTCGCACCCGGCCAGTGACCTCAAACCCCGCAGAAACCTGCCTGGCTTGGTAGCGGAACCCAACACCCTGCACCCGACCTGAATAGAGGATCTGCATGCGACGGCGGCTCATTGAACGGCAATGCTCCCCATCGGGCCAACGGAACGGCTGCTGAAACGGATCGCGATCAGGCGGTTGACTTAGCCATATCCGTGCCGAACGAGGCAACGGTTTTGTTCCCTGACTCGTTTTCCCTTTGTTCAAATAAACTGAGGCAGACTAAATGTCTCGTTCCCTTCTCGTGTCGGGCATCGAGTGTCACTCCGTGCTGCAATCAGCCCCTTGAAATTGGGGATGCGCCTCCAGTTCCCGGCGACTGGCATTCGAGAGCGGGCGTTGGCAATATACCGGATCGGACAGCGGTTCCGCGCTGGTGGATCGGTAGGCCCTATCCAGCCAGGAACGACCCAGGGGTTCCGCGATGAGGTCCGGACGGTTCGCCGCGAGGGTTGTTTCGTTCTTTTCTCCGGTCGCGTGACCCACCCCCACGTGCCATCCGGCCCGAAGCAGTGTCACCCGGAGAAGTGTGGCCCGGGAATAGGTGGCCATGGCGCAGGGGGTTTCCGGGGGAGCCAGTTGACGAAGACGGGTGAAGAGTGGAAGCGTCCACATGGACGGATTTCTGGCTGGCGAGTAGGCGTCGAAAAGGATGGCGTGCGGTTTGGGCCAGGAGGCTGCTTCTGGACCGGACAGCAATTCAGGAAAATCTCCCGGGTGAAATTCCCAATCAACGTCCCCGGCGCCGTTGGGGAATCTAGCCCGACCCTCCGCGAGCAGGGACCTCACGGCGGTCGCAAACGGTGGGAGGTAGCCCAGGCGCTCGCCATGGGTTGCCGCAAAGCGCAGGGGTTCGAGAGTGTGGTCGAAGCTGACAATTCGGATGGTGACCGGCAGACTTTGCAGGGAGCGCAGGACGACCAGGACGTTGGCGGCGGCACCCAGGCCGATGTCCCAGATCACAAAGGGAACCTTCGATGCGGCAACGCGTTCCGGCAGTCTCAGTTGGCGAACATACAATGCCTCAGCTTCCTCTACTGGGCCAACGACGGGGTGAAACGTTTCGGCCGCCGTCAGCGAGCGCACGCTCCAGGATCCGTTTTTCAGCTGCACCAGTTGATAGACGTCGGACATGACCTCCTGACTCTCCGGTTGCTGCCGGGGAAGCTCACGCTCAAAACAACAATGGCTCCAGCGAATTGGGGCTTGACCTTCGAGGGGCGGGCCGGTGTTTGATCCGAATTCCGCAATTGCTCAGATTTTGGGGAACCTCCCGGCCGCGCCATGGGTTGCGGGGCCCTCGAACTTACCCTCCAGCTCGAACTCAACATGATCCACACTCGTTCCCTCTCCCTTCTACAGGCCTCGGTTTTCACAGCCTGCGCCGTATTCGCGACCACCTCCCAGGCAGCCAGTTTTCAATTCGATGAAGCCGGCGACGGCGACCTGTCGGGCAACGTTTTGGCTCCCACTCTTTTTGGTAGCTCGCCCTCCTCGCTGGGCTTTGCCGTGGGCAGCAATACGATTTCGGGTCAGACCTCCTCGGGTGACTATGATCTGATCAATTTCACCGTCGGCGCCGGACAGCAGTTGTCCGCGATCAAGCTGGTTTCCTATTCCAGCACCGACGTTCGTGGGTTCATTGCGGTTCAGGAGGGGGCAGTTTGGGCCAACGGGCTGGGAGGGGCTGGCAATTTTGACGTCTCCACGCTCCTCGGATACTCCCATTTCGGAACCCATGTACAGGCGCCGCAGCCGGGGACGGATGTCCTCGATAACCTTGGGGCTTCCGTTGCTGGCGGGGCCATTGGTTTCAGCGGGCCCCTGGGACCGGGTTCGTATACGTTCCTCATCCAACAAACGGGGCCGGCGGTGATCAGCTACGGATTTGATTTTCAGCTCACCGCAGTTCCTGAGCCAGGGGAAAGCGTTGCCATGGCAGGGCTTCTGCTCGGCGGATTTGGGGTTTGGCGTCGCCTGCGCCGTCACCGGGCCTAAGCGTCCGCGGGGGTTGAATCGGGAGACGATTGCGGAGTGGCATCGCGGGTTTCGCCGTCGGAAAAATTCGACGGCGAATCTCAATTCCTTGCGATATACGGCATCGAATTCAGGCTTCGCCTGGATGGCTTCCAATGGAACGTGGTAAGGGATGGCATCCGGCTCTTCGCCTGATTACCGTGAGGCCTCCCGCAACCCATGCGACCTGATTCTTCCTTCTGGGCTGTTTTGATCTTCGCCGCCTCGGCATTCGGCCTCGGGGCGGATGCCTTGGACTCCACCTTCCGCCCTTTCCAACTGCCGATTGCCCGTGGTCCGGACGGGCCAGTGATTGCAATGGTTTCTCCTTCCGGCGGCGCTGTCATCATCGCCGGTCGCTTCGAGCGGGTGAACGGGGTCCGGCGGCAGGGAATCGCCCAATTGAAACTGGATGGCACCCTGGATCCCGGATGGGACGCCGGCACCGGACCGGACGGTCCCATTCGCACGCTGACGACCGGGACGGAGGGCACGGTCGTCGTCGGCGGTGAGTTTTCCAATTGGGGCGGCCAGCCCGCCAGCGGGCACGCGGTCCGCCTGAAACCCGATGGATCGATCGATAATTCCTTCAACGCTGGACCGGCTTGGGACGGGGAAGTGGTCCAGGTTCTGGCGCTGGAGGGCGGCAACACCCTAGTGCTGGGGCGTCAGTGGCAGGACGGGGAACTAAGACCCTTGCTGCGGCGACTCCAGATCGTGAACGGCCCCGACCCCTCCTTCGCGCCGGAAGTTCCGGCAGGCGCCTCCCTGAACGCCATGGCCCTCGCGGCCGATGGCAGTGTCCTCCTGGTGGGGCGTTTCCAAGAGTTCGGGGGTTTGGCGCTGACCAATCTGGTGCGCCTGCGGTCCGACGGGACCATAGACGCGGCGTTTCGTCCGCCCGCGGCCGCGATGGCCGGTGAATGGTACTGTGTGGCCGTCGCCGGGGATGGCCGCATCGCCCTGGGCGGGGTGGTGACCAATGCCTTTCCGGAGGGGGCCTTGGTGGTATTGCAGCCGAACGGAGCAATCGACCCGACCTTCGTGAAACCTTCGACTCTTTCACAGCCCGTCGTCCGGTCCTCCTTCGATGCCTCCGGCAATTTGCTGCTGGCGGAGCGATGGCCGGTCGGGTTGCCCATTGAGTTTCCCTACCGAATCTCCCCGGTCGGGGATTCCTTTCCGCTGACCTTCAGCGGTGCCGTTGGGGGTGCCGCCCCATTTCCCCTCGCGGACGGGCGGGTGCTGTGGGCGCTGGACGGAGTGACGGTCTCCGGGGAAGGAATGTGGAACTGGCTGCTGGAAACGCTTCCTGATGGGTCGGTGAATCCGGGCTTCAATCCTGGTCCGTTTCAGGATGCGGAACTGCCTTGGCCGGTCTTTGCCCTGGCCCTGAATTCGCAGGGCGACTTGGTGGTTCCCGGTGCGACCGGGCTCCGGACCAATGTGACAACGGGGGCAGTGGCGTATCAGCAGGATCTTTTGCGATTGGATTCCAGTGGCGGTGTGCGTGGCGGATTTACCGCAGTCGCTTCCGCCCCGGGCATGACGTTTCGGGCGTTGGTGGCATTGGACGATGACCGGATTCTCGCGGCAGGTGATCTGGTATCCGTCAATTGGGAGACGAACTCGCCGCTGGTCGTGGTGTTGAATGGGGATGGTTCCCGCGATCCTTCGTTTGCTGCGGCCTTGAAGGCACCCAACGAATTTCGTCAGGCGTGGGTCAGCGACGCCACCCGCTTGGGAGATGGGCGTGTCCTGATTGCCGGGAATTTTGAGTTTCTCAAGCCTTCCGTCGGCCCATCGCAAGAGGTCCTGTTCGCGCGCCTGCTTCCCGACGGGTCGCCGGATCCCGCCTTCAAGGCCCTGATGGCCCCGCGCAACCGGGCTAACACCTCGATTCAGCGCTTCGTCGCGTGGGATGCGGATCACCTTCTTCTCTGGGGGAAGACTCTGGGGTCCGGGCCTCCCATGCTTATCCGCTACACAGCGGGCGGGGAGTCGACCCCCGGTCCATTGCTGGAGAGCCGCGATGGCGGACCGGTGAGCGTGTCCTCAATGGTCCGGTTGCCAGACGACCGGGTTCTGGTTGCCGGATCCTTTGACCGCGTGGGAGGTCTTCCGCGGACGAATCTGGTGCGGTTGCGCGCCGACCTCTCGGTGGATCCAGAATTTGACGTTGGCGTCGGACCCGGGAGCGGCGTGTCCAGCATCGCGGCACTCAGCGATGGACGCATTCTCGTGGGCGGAAACTTCACCCGGTGGAACGGCCTGCCCCGGCGGCGTCTGGTGTTGCTCCGATCCGACGGCGCGGTGGATCCCGCCTTTGATGTGGGAACCGGTCCGGACGACGACGTGTTTCAACTCAAGGAGCAGCCTGACGGCCGGGTGTTGGTCGGCGGGCGATTCGGGAATGTCGACGGGCGCGGTTCGCCACGGTTGGTCCGGGTCACCATTCCGCCCATGGAACCGCGGATCCCCGCCCATCTGGTGATGCATCCGGCGTCGGTGATCGCGACCCAGGCCATCGCATCGGTGACGCTGAGCGCCGGCGCTGAGGGAACGCCACCGTTGCGCTGGCAATGGTATCGAAATGGAAGTCCGCTGCTGGCGGCTGACGGATACGTTGGTGTCTCGTCGCCGTCCCTGGTGATTCCAGGACGTCTCCTGAGGGATGTCGCTGCCTATCACGCGGAGGTGTCGAATGACGCCGGGCGTGAACGCAGCGCGGCGGCGGTTGCGGGGATCGCCTCCGGGACGATGGAAACGGGGTTCACCACCAACTCCGCCACCGGCGGACTTCGGCTGGAGGGGGGCACCATCGGTGCCAGCCAGTTTATCACCGGAGTGTTTGCCGATCGGGATCCCGCGGGCCGGGCGCGGCGAATCCTGATCGTGGGGGCCTTTTCCGAGTACGACGGGGACCCGATGCCCGGACTGGTGATGGTGCATCCTGATGGGAGCCGGGATTCGCAGTGGAATCCCCCCGACGGAGTCACTGG
>JBDKKE010000105.1:0-5100 GCA_039796255.1 Verrucomicrobiota bacterium
TCTCCTGATCGATGGTCAGACCGACCCCCATGTGATGTGCGGTCACAATGTCGAAGACGACTTCGGCTTCTCTTGGGGCTTCAACCAGTACCAGACTCGGTGGGTCGGCTGCCCTTACCGCGACAACCGCGGGCGCCTGGATCAGGACGGCGTCTTCTACCGATTCTTCGGCCCCGACCCAATCCCGTTCCGCTCGTCCCTCATTTTCACCTCGGCCGCCCGGCCTGATGACTACGAGGCCGTCTCCTACTTCTACAAAGTGCCGGGGTCTAAAGCGCCACCGTTCGCAGCGCCCCAGGACTGGCAGGTCGTCGGCCCATTCCCCGATGGCCAGAACATGGAGACGTTCAAGAAACCCGCGGACGAACTGGTGCGGCAATTATCGCAAGGGCACTGGCCCGAGAAAGTCATCGTGGGCGCAACGGAGTTCACCGTCCATAAACTCACCCCGAAATATGGCTGGGTTCGGCTCGAAGGGGTGTATCAGACCCGCTACCCCTATCCGCGCACGGATCAGTCGGTCTACGTCCGGGGAACCCTGACCAGCCTTTCCAAGCGTCGTGCCACACTCCGCGTTGGCCTGGATGATGGGGCGATGGTCTACGTCAACGGCCAGCAAGTGGCTCTGCTGGATCATTCCGATGAATTCGATACCGTTACGATTCCGGTGATGCTCAACCAGGGCGCCAATCAACTCCTAATCAAGACGAACAACCGGCAGAATCGCGAACGGCACCTCTGGGCGATCCATTGCACGGTGGAGTAAAGGGAACGGCGTCCGAAGGAGTCCACCAGGGAAATCGCTTGATATCAAATGAACATCTGGAGTGATTGGATCCGGAGAATTCTCAGAGGGACGCTCGGGGAACGAATGCTCGGCGCATTCGACGAAACCATCTCGGGAGGCGGCGATCTTTTGCAGCTCTGGTTCAAGCTCCAAGACTGCCGGATCGGTCCCCACCGCTTCACCCTGGAGCAGCGAAGGGTCGGAAGGCGGATTATCACCACCGTCACCCACACCGCGGGTGACGCACCCTTGTCCGGGCTCTTCTGGCTTTCGGGAACGGAGGGCGCAGAGGTCACCACGAACGGGCGTCCGGTCAAGTCAACATTCCAACCCATGCAGCCCTCAGGAATGGAACGGGCCAGCCTCGACTTCGAACTCACCGTCGGCGCGAAACGGAGGATCGAACAAGACGACCGCTGACTGCGTCGGGAACGCCTCATCTCACGAAGGAACTCCCGACGAGTACGGCAGCTTCTCCAAGCGACCTTCTCTGGGCTCTTTGCGTTCTCTGCGGTTTCCTCCAACGGCTCTTTCCAGGTTCAACCCATCATGCCGGCTCGTTGGGTCTTGGCGACGCCGTGTACCCAAATCCTGCCTTGCTCATCCAATCTGGCTTCGCGCCTGTCCTAGCTCCGAATTGCGCCCGCTTCGGAGCGAGTTCCAGCAGCGGCCCGGATTGGGTCCGCTTCCATTCATGATGACTCACCTGCGTTCGACGAGAACGCCGATCAGCAGACCGACGCCGAACGCGACGCCCATGGATTGGTACGGGTGCGCGCGAATGGTGTGATCGGCTTTCGTCGCGGCAGCTCGAGCGTTGGCAGCAGTCTCCTGTTGCAGATGCTCGCAGAGGACCCTGGATCGATCGAGGGCTGCAATCACGCGGTCACGGGCGTCCTTGACCTTCGCGTTCACGTCGTCGGCAGTCGCTTGGAGGAGATACTCGGAGCTCCGGACCAGTGACTTCATGTCCGCCAGCACCCGCTGGCGCGCGAGCGTGCTCTGGGCCTGCTCCATGTTTTCGAAGTATGTTTCCATGATCAGGAGGTTCTCACTCTGGGCCCTGCTGCTCAACCAAACACTCTGGTCGGCAGTCCCGTCAGCCGCTGCATCGCGCTGCGGCTACGACGCGGGCGCTGACTTTCTGAACGGATCCCTCGGCAGCCACTTCCGTCAGGCGGCCGGAAGCGCGATAGAACTGGAGCAGTGGCTCGATCATCTGGTGAAACACGTCGATCCGCCGCTGAATGGTCGTCGGTTCATCATCGGCACGACGGAAAAGCTCGCCCCCGCAGGCGTCGCAGGAACCGCCCGGGACCGGCCCCTTCGTGCCTTCCTGGCAGGTCCGTCCGCACTTCCGGCACGTGAGGCGTCCCGAAAGCCGCCGCATCATTTCAGAATCCGAGATCGCGAGGTAGAGGGTCTGTGTGACGACGCAATTCGCCGCCGACACAAGCGTCTCCAGGGACATCGCCTGCGCCTGCGAGCGTGGATAGCCATCCATCACAAAGCCCGTGGCCTCGGAACCTGCGCTCAGCATCGTCCGAACCAGCTCGAGGACCACGTCATCGGAGACGAGTCGTCCGCCTTGGATGGCCTCCTGGGCGCGCCGACCCAGCGGTGTCTCCCTCCTGATATGGTCCCGGAGATGTTCGCCCGAGGAAAGATGGCGATAGCCCAGGGCCGCAGCGAGTGCCAGTCCGTGCGTGCCCTTGCCGGATCCTGGCCCTCCCAGCAAAACGACCACCGTCCGTGGTTGGCTCCGAAGTGGAGTGCTTTGTGGCATCGCGGGAAGGATCCTGTACGGAATTCGTGCCGGCGAACAGACCCGGTGGCGGCTCTCCGGCATTTTCCCCGCTGCGGTCCAGGCTCCCGGGATGCCGGGGACAGGATACCCGCGTGATCTTCTGGTAGGGCGAACCTCCCGGTGAGCCGTGGGCGTGTGGAGTCACCACCAGGTCAACCGCGGTTGCACGTACGGCTCGGCGGGAGAGCCTCGCCCTAACGGAGGGGTGTCATGGCTCAGGCAATTGACCAAAACACGATGTGAACCAAAGCTGTCCACATGAAGTCGGCGACCGTCCGGGACCTGCGGAACAACTTTGCGATGCTCGAAGGCTGGCTCGGTGATGGTGAGTCCGTGTGCATTAAGAGGCGCGGGACTCCCATCGCGATGTTGACCGCGATGCGGCCTGCCCGAGGCAAGAAAGTGGAGATGCCGGACTTTGCCGCCCGGCAGAAGGCCATCTGGGGTGATCGGGAGTTCAGCGAAGGGGAAGTCATCGCCATGCGCGAAGCCGAGCTTGAAGGAGAAAAAGGATGACGGCCTTCGTAGGTACCTCGTTCTTGAGATCGCTTATCCTGCACGGCGCCGCCGCATTGCCTCTGGGCGCCTCGGAGTTTCTGACCTTTGATGCCAATCAGAAACGGCTTGCTGAAGGAACCTGAGAACGTCAGAGCCATCGTCGGACCCGGCGCTGATAGTCCTCAAAGTCGCGACCGAACAGGGCGGTCAGGACTCGTTCCTCGGGCAGGATTTGAAAGCGGTGGGTAAACCCTGCGAAGAGGGCCGGTCCGATCAGGGCCCACGGGGATGACAGCCACACGGCCCACGCTCCGAGCGCAACGACAAGGCCGAGGTACATCGGGTTGCGGGTGTGTCGGAAGATTCCCGTGGTGACGACCCGCGACGCGGAGCCGATGCGGACCGGGTTGAAGGAGGTCCGGGCCCTGCGGAATGCCAGGATCGCGAGGCCTTCCAGGGCCACGGCAACCAGGGCAAGCGAACCGGTCAGAAGCGTCCGCACCGGCAATGGAATGGGAATCGTGCCCGGTTCCCCCGTGGCGACCCACATGGCGGCGCCCGTGAGAATCGCGCTGAGGGTGGGCGGAATCCGGTTTTCGAGGCGTTGCATGTGGGGCCGTGGCTGGGGCGCCCCCCGGGTTTGGGGGTTCTGGGGCGTCACCAAGGGTCGCCGAAGGCCTGGTCCGGCGTCGATCCGGGATGCGGTTGGAGTGTTGCCCGACGGACAGGGCGTTTGCTTGGCCTGGAGGCGACGGCACCGTAGCGCGGGTTTCCAAACCTGCTGTACCGCCGATCTCCGAATCGGCAGGGCGTGGCCATGAGTGGCGCGTCCGGAGTTTGCGCTGCCCGCAGGTTGGGAAACCTGCGATACAGCAGACTGGGACGTCTGCGGTACGTGGGAGCGGTGCGGAAGAAGCACGACCTCAAAGCGCTGGCAGCGCGATTGACCGCGGGGAGACGCACGAAGTGTTCACGTTCCTGGGGTCCGAAGACAGGTTCTGCGATAGATGTCCTGTCCCCAGGGTCTGGGCGTTCACGACCCAAAGCCCGTTTCCCCCGAATTGCAGATTCTTCCTTCGAAACATTCAGCAGGGCGCGCGTGTTCTCGCAGCCATGACGCAAGGTGAACTCAGGAGTCCATGCCCTGGAAGCGCGCGGCCTAGAACCAAGTCTGGAACGCGTGCCACGATCGCGGTCATAGCCCTCACCACGTTCAATTCCTGGGGGCTCTCCGGAGAAACGAGCACAAACCTGGTGCCCAGCATCAGGGCCAACTCGATATCGGTCCTCGTCGAGGATGGTGCAACCAGCGAACGCGGGGTTCTGGTACCCAGTGCCAAGCCCGATAGGTATCAGTACCGAAGATCCAAGGAACCACGAAACATCACCTTTACCACCGACATCGAATCGATCTCCTTCCGGGTGAAGGAGTCGGAGGTCCATGACTTTGTGGTGCTCCTCAACAAGACGCAGAAATGTCTACTCAGAATAGAGCCGCGAAGACCCCTCCAAGCCCAAATTAACCGGATTGGGCCAACCCCATCGACCGCAACCCATTTCCTGGTCGCCATCCCCCTTTCGACCCGGCTCAACAACAAACCCTATATTCCAGCCCGAATCAACGATGGACCCGAACTCCGGTTTCTTTTGGATATCGGGACGACGGGAAGCGGTATCGCCACCCAAAGCGCCTCGAGATCCGGTGTCCGGTTCGGCGGTTCGGCAATAATGGGGGCTGTTGAGGGGACTGAATCCATCGGAATGAGCAGCGGAAACACTGTTCATATCGGCTCCCTGACCTGGACCAACGTCCCACTCTTCGAACACAAGAGTGGTAACACCTTTCCGGGCGAACACGGAATCATCGGCAACAGCGTACTTGAGGATCAAGTCATCGAGATCAACTACACCGAGAGCGTCTTTCGTATCCATCCATCCATGCCAGATCTACCCGTCGGATACAGCAAACTTCCGATGAGGATGATCCATGCCGTTCCTCACATACCTG
>JBDKKE010000106.1:0-6679 GCA_039796255.1 Verrucomicrobiota bacterium
GGCGGACCAGGATTCCGCTCCATGCCAAAGCCAAACCAATCAGTATCCGAACTAGAGTCCGCCGCATGAGCGGACGATACCCCAGTCACCCGGGCGATAAAGGCCGGGTTTTCAGAAGGACCGCGTTCGCATCGCAAACCGCCCAACGTCCACCCCTCCCACGCCCCCGTTCGCAGCCTCCGCCCCTCAACCGCACATCCGAGCCCTCGAAACGGATTGTCCGGCGCCCCGGCAGCCCGCATACTTTCCCGGTCATGCAGAGCACGTTTACCGGACCGGTGTATGTCGTCCGCGACAACATAGACACCGATCAAATCATTCCCGCGCAGTACCTGAACCTGGTACCCACCATCCAGGAGGAGTACGAGAAACTGGGCAGCTACGCCCTGTGCGGGCTGCCAGACGCCGAGTATCCGACCCGATTCGTCAAGGAAGGCTCTGCAGACACCGAGTACCCCATTGTAATTTCGGGGCGGAATTTCGGATGCGGAAGCTCGCGGGAACACGCTCCCATCGCCATGGGCGCCGCAGAGTGCCAATGCGTGGTTGCCCAAAGCTTTGCGCGGATCTTCTTCCGCAATTGCGTCGCCACCGGCGAGCTTTATCCCATCGAATGCAACGAACGCCTGTGCGAGATCTTCCAGACCGGCGACGTGGCCACTGTGGACATTGACGCCAACACCATCCGGCACCATGGAACCAACCAAGTTTACCCGCTGCAACCCCTGGGCGAGGTTCGCCCCGTGGTGGATGCGGGGGGCATTTTCGATTACGCCCGCAAGACGGGCATGATGCCGCCCAAGGCTGCCTGATCCGGCGAAGGGCTCCCCCGTCACGGGTTCGTTGCTTGAACACCCGACCGTGATGTTCGTCCATCATGATCGTGCGACGATCCTTGACCGTGCGAAGACTCCTGCTGCTGCTGTTGACGTGTTCCGCCGCATTCCTCCATGCGCTCACAGTACAGTCGGCCCCGGATGGACGACGGGATCAGGAATCCACGGCGTTTTTCGCCGGGCCGAGCCAAACATTTCTCATCACGGTTACCCCCAAGGCCGCCAATCAACTTCGTCGTGAACCCCGGACCTACGTGCCGGCAACCGTTCAGGTCGGCACCACGGTGTACACCAACGTCGGGATCCACTTGAAGGGTGCGGCGGGAAGCACCCGGGATTTCGACGACCGGCCGGCGCTGACGCTGAACTTCGACAAGTTCGTCAAAGGACAGAAGTGCAACGGCCTGGAAAAGCTGCATCTCAATAATTCGGTTCAAGACGACACCTACCTTTCCGAAAGCATCGCCAGCCGCCTTTACCTGGACTGCGGCGTGCCCACCGCGCGCTCAGGACATGCGTTCGTCAATCTAAACGGCCGCGATCTGGGGCTCTACGTGCTCAAGGAGGGCTACGATTCCCTATTCCTGAAGCGGAATTTCCTTCCGGGCACCAACGCGCCGGGAAACCTGTACGACGGGGGATTCCTCCAGGATGTGGACCAGCAACTGGAATTGGATGCCGGAAACGGGCCCAAGGATTATTCCGATCTTCGGCAACTGCGCAAAGCGGCGAATACTCCTGAATCACGGCGGGCGCCGGAATTGGAACGGGTTCTGGACGTGGATCGCTTCCTGACCTTCCTCGCCATTCAGGCCCTGACCGATGACTGGGACGGGTACGGACGCAACCGAAACAACTACCGGCTCTATTTTGACCCGCGCACCGGGCGAGCGAATTTCATTCCCCACGGAATGGACCAACTTTTTCGGGAATTGAATGCCCCACTGGATCCGCAGTGGCAGGGAATGGTGGCATGGAGCGTCTTCGAGTTACCGTCCATGCAGGCCCGATACCGGGACCGACTTCGGTCCATCGTCACCAACCGCTTCACCTGGACCTGGGTCACCAATCACCTGGCGTCCGTCGATGCCCGCCTTCAGCCGGGCCTTGGGAAGCGAAGCCCCGGGGAGCGCCAGGACTGGGCCCGGGAACTTCAGGGGGTGGCCAAACGGATGGCGGGGAGGATCCGAAGCGCCCGTCGCCAACTAGACCTGCCACCCGAGCCAGCCTTCGCCCAGTTGAGTGTCATCGCCCGCAAGCCGCAGATCCTGACCGGATGGCAGCCGCGCCCGCAGCAGGGGTTGTCAAAACTGGAGTCCGTTAGTATCGAAGGCCGGCAGACCGTCCACCTGGTCGCGTCCAAGGGAGGTACCGTGGCCTCTTTCCGGACTTCCCGCTCTCTGGATGCCGGCACCTATGTGTTCGAAGCCATGGCGCGCACCCAGGGTTTGGTGGCGCGGGATGGACCGCCCGGACGGGGGGCGGGCATTCGCATCAGCGGACTCGACCGTCACAATCAGCTCACCGAAGACCAGGACTGGAAGCCCCTCCGGTTTGATTTTGAACTGGATGAGGATCGGGAAGTCGATTTTATCATCGAAATCCGCGCGGACCGAGGCGAAGCCTGGTTTGATCTGTCTTCCCTAAAGCTCACCCTGCAATAGCCCTAAGGCCGAGTCATTTTCCTCCGACACCGAATCCAGTGACCGGAAGCCCATCCTCCGTCAGTTTGCCGCACGACCACAGCAACCCGCGGCTCACCAGATCCAGATAGCGGGGATCGGACACGGTCGCATTGTTATGCCCGATCGTGGTGGAAAAGACCCGGGTCTTCTTGGCTCCATACTCGTGCGTCCAAGCCACCACCGCATCGTTCTGCCCCGGACGGTCTCCGGCGCCCTGGCGTCCGCGGAGCAGCGGATGGGCCGACTCCCACACCTTGATGTTGTTGTAGAGTTCCTCGTTAAGGGTCGTCCAGTTGGTCGTTCCGCGGGTGATGGGATGTGAATTATCCACCAGCGACAGCGCAATCGGCGTCTGGGCGCCATGCCCGCTGGATTGAAGCCCGAGATACTCGAACCAAAGCGCGTGGGGTGTTCCGGGGACCGCCGGCTGTCCAGGATTCCCGGTGCGATAGCTGTGCATGGCGCAATGCAGGTTCACTCCAGGAATTCCATCACGGTGAGGGGAAAGGACCCCACGCACGATTTCCGGATCACTGATGTCAGCGGCGCACTCGTCGTGAAGCACCACATCATACCCCTTGGCATAGTCCGGCTTCCCGTAAATCGGCAGGGGAGGCCGGGTGCTTCCGTCCGGAGAGTACACAAAATCGACCTGGACGTTGACGCGTGCTTCCAGCCCCTTTTTGAGCAGGTCCTTTTGCGTCGCGTAATCGTGACAGCATCCCCCCAGGATCAGCAGCACGCGGAGCGGACGGACCGACGGCACGGTGCCCGGCTTTCGCTCATAGCGCGCCAGGAAGAGGCCGCTACCTGCTTCGGTCTTGAATCCCTTCACGGACGAACCGTCGGCCATGGCATAGCAGGCGCGCCATCCGGTGGGGGTCAATTCCATGACCGCCTCAAGAGTTCGCCCGACGTTCTGCCCCTCGGTTTCATGGGAGGTCATGACCGCCGGTGTCTTCGAAAAATCGACCGCCACGGTTCCCTTCGCATGAGTGTCTCCCATGTCGAACGCGTATTTCCCGTCCTGAATCGTCAGGACCGCCGATGACAAATCCCCCGACGAGACGGAGTTCCCGTCATACTCCGCATCAGCGATGACCCAGGTTCCATTGATCGAACTCAGGTCGGCTGCCCGAAGAAAGAGTCCGGACATCACCAACGCCGTCAGCCAGAAGAGGGATCTCATGTGAATGGACCCGGATGAAAACACTGCGAGGGCATGGACGGCAAAGTGAAAGTACGCCTCGCAGGCACGGAGTGATCGAGTACCCTAGGTCATGCCAACCAACGTGCTGGGCGGCGAACTGGAATGCTGCTGCCGCTTTCCCGCCACCGGCTTCTACCGAGACGGATTCTGTCGGACGGGACCCGGCGACCACGGCCTCCATACCGTCTGCGCCCAAGTCACCGCAGATTTCCTCGAATTCACCAGAAACCGGGGTAACGACCTGTCCGCGGCTGTTCCCGCGTCCAACTTCCCCGGTTTAAAGCCCGGGGATTCCTGGTGCCTCTGCGTCACCCGTTGGCAGGAAGCGCTTACCGCCGGATGCGCACCGCCGGTCCAGCTCAATGCCACCCACGAATCTGCCCTGGAGTTTGTTGACCTCGAGGATCTCCGTTCCCACTCCATTCCCTCCTGATGACCCGCTCCGCGCGCACGCTCCATCCCCGAGGGCCCGGGAAACCCTAAGACTCCCCCAGCCCAAAAGGCACCCCACGCCCCTTCACGGGCCCCCTTCGGCGGCGATCTTCCAGAGTCCGATTTGGTCCTTCCGCGCTTGTCGGTCGACTCCCTTGAGCTTCGCCTGCTCGGTGAGCGGCAACATGCGGGTGGAATCCTTCAACCAGCGAAGCCGTCCGTGGCTGACGAGGTCCAAAGCCAGGCTTTCCGCGTTGGTGCCCAAGTAGACGAACCCCATGCCCGTTCGGTTGACCTGGGTTTCCGTAAAGGAAATCAGCACGGGGCTCCCCACCAATTGCTCCGTCAGGTTGGTCCGGGTTTGGTTGGCAAATCGCCGCCATCGCGGTTCAACCCCATCGGTGAGCACTCCACCCAGACCTGCAAGACCAACGTTCCAAGTCACTCCATTGGTATCGCGGATTTGGAGCACGTTCTCGGAGACAACCCGGGTAACCACCGCCGGTGTCCGAGAAAGTGGAGGGGGAATCCGATAACCTGCCTCGTCCCAGACGACATAGAGATCCAGCCAGGGACGAGCCCGCTCGCGCCTCTCCCAGACCATCCAAAGGGCCAGAAGGACCATGGAGACGATCAGGAAACGCAGGCCGCGATTGAGAAGAACAAACACACTCATGACGGACCGGCGGTCCCGGGCTCATCCGCTGCTGCGAACAATTTGATGCTCCGCCGTCGCGTCAGGGGAGGCGGCGGGGGAGCGGGAGGTACCGGAACAATGTCCGCAGCGGGCGGCGGTACCCGTAGATGGGCCATCAGGGCCAGATTGACCTCCGGAACCGGATGCAACGGAGGGCGTCGGTCATGACGAAGGGCGAGGATATCATGCGCGCGTACGCAGTTCCCGATGTGATTGAAACGCCATACTTCCTGGGCGAATACGCGCTCCAACCAGGAGCACGGTCGCGCCTGATTGAGTCCAATGATGTAGGCTGCGGGCAGGTTCGGATGCCGGACCGCCTCCATAAAAGCCAGAGCCACGGTCACCCGCCTCCAACCTCGGGCCTCACAGCGCCGGATCACCCCGATCAGCCACGAGTTACCGTCGGAAGGCGAACCATCCTTCATCAATCCGGTCACCGGTCCCGCCACCATCTCGCCCAACAATGGCGCCCAGGTCAGCGACGCCGCAAACCCCGCCACCACGGCCAGTGCGAAGCGGCCGGCATTGAGCACATCATTGTTGAGGTTCGCCGAGGACTCCTTGGAAGCGTCGCGCAGCAACAGCACGAAGGCTGTGGTCAGAACAATGCGTAGAATGAGAAGTTTCACGGTACTCAGCGGTTGGGATCAGGTTCCAGGATCGGCTGAGAAACCACAATGCCCCGAAGGGCCAGATCCAAACGGTGACGGTTGACGGAAAAGCTCCGGGCAACCTCCTCGGAGACGATCCCGGCCGCCAACAATTCCTGTAGGTACTGATCAAAGGAATGCATGCCCACATGGTTGGCCGATTCCACGATACCGGTCAGCAGGTGGAGATGATTCTCGCGGATGGCCTCCTGAACTCCGGCATCGCGACGCAGGACCTCCAGGCAGGGCGTTCGCGTCCCTTCGACGTTGGGAACCAGACGCTGGCACAGAATGGCGTTCAGGTTCCGGGCCAGGAGGGCGCTGATGTTGTCCTTCTCGTCCGCCGGATAGTACTCCCGGATGCGTCCGATCGCCTGCGCAACGGAATCAGCGTGCAGGGTGGTCATCACCAAATGCCCCGTTTCTGCCGCCTGCATCGCCGCCCAAATGCTGTCGCGATCGCGAATCTCCCCGACGAAAATCACATTGGGATCCTGCCGCATCGCATTGCGAATCCCATCGGCAAAACTGGCCGTATCGATGCCCACTTCGCGCTGCTCAAAATGAGACACCGCATCCGTGAACACGTACTCGATGGGGTCTTCCACAGTCACGATCCGCCGGGCGGACTGCTCATTGATCTGCTGCAGCAGCGCCCTGAGCGTGGTGCTCTTCCCCTGGCCGGTGGGCCCCGTCACCAAAATCAGGCCGCGGGGCTCTTCCAGGAGATCCAACAGCGAATCAGGCAGTTGCAAATCCTCCAGCTTGAGCCGGTGCTGAGGGACGAGTCGGAACGAACAGGACTGACTGCCACGCTGTTTACTGAAGTTACAACGGTAACGCACCTCTCCGTGATAGAAGCTGGCGTCCACCTCCCGCTGGGCGATCACCCGAGCCACCAATTCTTGGGAAAAACAGTCGAGCAGCCATGAGTTCAGGGCGAGTGCATCGAGAGGCGGGAACTCCGTCACCGGCACCGGTTGCAGCCGCCCGTGCACCCGAAAGACGTGCGGAAAACCCGCGCGCAAATGCAGATCCGAGGCGTCCTGCTGCTCGCACCAAACCAACAGCCGAGACAGGCGTGTGCCGGATGGAATGGTTTCCATGGTGAACTTTCCTTGAAGTGTTGTTTACGGACGTAACATTTGCAAGCAGGCATTCCCGAA
>JBDKKE010000107.1:0-25038 GCA_039796255.1 Verrucomicrobiota bacterium
ACCGCCAGCACGGCCGCCCGATCAAAGCCCCGGCGCAACGGTTGCCCCGCCTCATCGGTTCCCGCCCGTTCCTCCCCCTGACCGAAGAGCCATTTCCGGTACTCGGTGAGCACCGCTTCCTTCGGCACGCCCAGACTGGTCGCCAGGCCGCACTGGGCCTCCGGATTCCCGGCCACCGCTTCGGCATAGCCGCACCAGCGGTAGTCTTTGGGATCCTCCACCAGGCCGGCACGTACGGGGTTCAGGTCAATGTAGGCGGCCACCGTCGCCAAGGAGGGTCCGGATCCCTCAATCAGGACGCTGCGGAAGCGTTCCTCCCACAAGGTACCGGTGCGCTGGTGAGTCCGGTTGAACCACTGGCTGAAGCGTTGTTTGAGCAGCTTCATGAAGGCGCTCAGATCGTACATCTGCGCCCAGAGCCGTTGCCGGAGCCGTTCCGGTGACTCGGTATCACCGGCGGCCGCCCAGCGGGCCACCCACTGGCGCGCTGCTGCGGCGCTGACCGTGGCACTGGAGAGGAACTCCAGGCGGGCGATCAACGCTTCCAGCGGCGGCGGTTCGTCTGGTTTGCGCGGGATTTCGAGCAGGAGGTGGAAATGGTTGGAGAGCACGCACCAGGTGAGAATCCGAACCCCGCAAAAGGCGGCGTATTCGCCCAGGAACTGGCGGAACTTCTGTCGCTCCAGCACTTCGAGGACGAACCGTCGGTCCACAATCCGTGAGATGTGTCTCCCGGACTGTGGACCGACCACGGCAGACAAACAACCTGGCACTCTGTTGTCGCCCGCACAGCGAACAGTTGCGAGTCGCAGGCATTGCCCCGTCTTCTTCCATGGGTCCTCCCACGCTTCGTTGCGCCTTTGCTGTTCCACTGGCCTTCCAGCTTCAGTGACTGAATTGCGGATTGCCCGGTGAGCGGCACGAAAAAGCCGCCCGGATTGCGCCGGGCGGCTTGGGAATTGATGGGGGACTCGCGAAGCTCGTCCCTCCGGGCGTTGTCGCCTGGCGATTACTTCTTCTTGGCCTTCGGGGCGGCGGCCTTGCGCTTCTCCTCGATCGCGGCCTGGGCGGCGGCGAGGCGGGCGACGGGCACGCGGTACGGCGAGCAGCTGACGTAGGTCAGGCCGACCTTGTGGCAGAACTTCACGGAATCGGGGTCGCCGCCGTGTTCGCCGCAGATACCCAGCTTGATGCCAGGGCGGGTCGCATTGCCCTTCTCCGCCGCGATCTTCACCAGCTGGCCCACGCCGGTCTGGTCAATCGAGGCGAACGGATTCTTCTTCACGATCTCGTTCTCGGTGTAGGCGCCGAGGAATGAGCCGGAGTCGTCGCGCGACATGCCGAGGCAGGTCTGCGTGAGGTCGTTGGTGCCGAAGCTGAAGAACTCGGCGGTCTGGGCGATCTCGTCGGCCGTGAGGGCGCCGCGCGGGATCTCGATCATGGTGCCCACGGAGTAGGCGATCTTGACCTTCTTCTCCTTCTGCACCTGGGCCGCGACCTCGTGGACGATCGCCACCTGGAGATCGAGCTCCTTCTTGAAGCCGACCAGCGGGATCATGATCTCGGGCTTCGCCTTGAAGCCCTTCTTGGTCGCATCGGCGGCCGCCTCGAGCACGGCGCGGGCCTGCATGCGGGTGATCTCCGGATACTTGATCCCGAGGCGGCAGCCGCGGAATCCGAGCATCGGATTGAACTCATGCAGCTCGTGCACGCGGGCCATGATCTTCTCCACCGGGATGCTGAGCTTCCGGGAGAGATCCATCTGCTGCTCCTTGCTGTGGGGCAGGAACTCGTGCAGCGGCGGATCCAGGAAACGGATGGTCGCCGGGAATCCCTTCAGGACCTTGAAGATCCCGAAGAAGTCGTCGCGCTGGTAGGGCAGCAACTTCGCCAGGGCCGCCTCGCGGGCGGCCAGCGAATCGGCAAGGATCATCTCGCGCATCGCGTCAATGCGGTCGCCCTCGAAGAACATGTGCTCGGTGCGGGTGAGTCCGATGCCCTCGGCGCCGAACGCAATCGCCTGCGCGGTCTGCTCCGGCGTGTCGGCGTTGGTGCGGACGGACATGCGGGTGGCCTTCTTGCACCACTCCATCAGCTTCACGTAGTTCTTGTACTTCTCGGTCTTCTGGGCGGCCTTGTCGCCGTTCAGCAGACCCGAGACGATCTCCGACGGGGCGGTCTTGATCTGGCCCGCGTAGACGAGGCCGGACGTGCCGTCGATGGACAGGAAGTCGCCCTCCTTGAAGGTGGTGCCGTCGATCGTGGTGGTCTTGGCATCATAGTCGATGGCGACGCCGGCGGCGCCGCACACGCAGACCTTGCCCATCTGGCGGGCGACCAGCGCGGCGTGGGACGAGACGCCTCCACGGGCGGTCAGGATGCCTTCCGCGGCGATCATGCCGCGAAGATCTTCCGGCGAGGTTTCCACGCGGACGAGGAGGACCTTCTCACCCTTCTCAGCGGCCTGCACGGCACGGTCCGCATTGAAGTACACCTTGCCGGTGGCGGCACCGGGGCCGGCCGGGAGACCGGTGGCGATGACCTTGGCCTTCTTCACCTCGGCGAGGTCGAAGATCGGGGCCAGGAGCTGCTCCAACTGGTCGGCCGGGTTGCGCAGCACGGCGGTTTCCCAATCGATGAGCTTCTCGTTCACCATGTCCGCAGCGAACTTCAGCGCCGCAGCCGCGGTGCGCTTGCCGTTGCGCGTCTGGAGCATGAACAGCTTGCCGTCCTGGATCGTGAACTCGACGTCCTGCACGTCCTTGAAGTGCTTCTCGAGCGTCGCGCGGACCTTGAGCAGCTCCGCGTAGCTCTTGGGCATGACGTCCTTGAGCTTGAGCACGGGCTCGGGGGTGCGGACGCCGGCGACGACGTCCTCGCCCTGGGCGTTGATCAGGAACTCGCCGTAGAACTCGTTCGTTCCATTGGCCGGGTTGCGGGTGAAGGCCACGCCGGAACCGGAGGTTTCACCGGTGTTACCGAACACCATGGCCTGCACATTGACGGCGGTTCCCCATTCGGTGGGAATGTTGTACTTCCGACGATAGACGGTCGCACGATCGTTCATCCAGGAGCTGAACACGGCACCGGCGGCGCCGCGGAGCTGGTCCCAGGGGTTGTTCGGAAACACCTTGCCGGTGCGCTCCTTGACCAGCGCCTTGAAGCGCTTGACCAGTTCCTGCTGGTCCTGGGCGGTGAGCTTCGAGTCCTCGATGTCGCCGTGGTACTTCTCGTGTTTGAAAGTCTCGATGACCGTTTCGAACGGTTCGTGGTCCTCGCCCTCGCGCTTCTGCACCCCGAGGACGACGTCGCCGTACATCTGGATGAAGCGGCGGTAGCAATCCCACGCGAAACGCTCATTTCCGGTGGCCTTGACCAGGGCGACCACGGACTGGTCGTTGAGGCCGAGGTTCAGGATCGTATCCATCATGCCCGGCATGGAATCGCGGGCGCCGGAGCGGACCGCGACGAGCAGCGGCATTCCGTCAGTGGCGCCGAACTTGGTGCCCATGATCTTCTCCATGTTGACGACACCGGCCTCCATCTGGGCCTGGAGCTCCTTGGGATAGGTCTTCTTGTTCGCGTAATAGTACGTGCAGACCTCGGTGGTGATGGTGAATCCGGGAGGCACCGGGAGACCGATGCGGGTCATTTCGGCGAGGTTGGCGCCCTTACCGCCGAGCAGGGCCTTCATGGACCCGTCGCCGTCGGCCTTCTTGTTTCCCCAAGTATAAACGTATTTCGGAGCTTTTGGCATTTGTCGTGACGTGTTGCTGGATGCGAGTTGCGTCGTCGGGCGGGAATGCCGCCAAAAAACGGAACCCGGACGTTACCAAGGACCGCCAAAGCGTCAATCGGGAGAAACGAGGGGAGGGGAGGTGATCGGTGATCGGTAATCAGTAATCAGTAATCGGTGGTCGGTGGTCGGTGGTCGGTGGTCGGTGGTCACTGGTCACTGGTCACTGGTCACTGGTCACTGGTCACTGGTCACTGATCACTGATCACTGCCCCCACCCCCCCCCATTCTTCCCTTGTTCCCCACCTCTGACGTCCCCACCCTGCCTTCCCAGGCATGGCGGCTGAAACACTCATTGTCGTACCGACTTACAATGAGCGGGAGAATCTCCCGCAGTTGGTGCGGCGTCTGATGGCCCAACCGGTCGAGCTGGATCTCCTGGTGGTCGACGACAATTCGCCCGACGGGACCGGGATTCTCGCCGACGAACTCGCCGCCGCTCATCCCCAGGTCCACGTGCTCCACCGCGAACACAAGAGCGGTCTCGGACGCGCCTACCTCGCCGGGTTCGCCTGGGCGCTGCAGCGGCAGTACGAGTTCATCTTCGAGATGGACGCCGACTTCTCCCACAATCCCGCCGATGTCCCGCGCTTCCTGGAGGTCGCCCGCCGCGACAACGCGGACCTGGTGCTGGGTTCCCGCTACCGGGACGGCATCCGTGTGATCAACTGGCCGCTCAATCGTCTCCTGTTGAGTATCACCGCGGCAAAGTACGTCCAGATCATCACCGGCATGCCCGTCACCGATCCGACCGGTGGCTTCAAGTGTTTCCGCCGAGACACCCTCCTCGCCATCTCCCCCGAGACCGTTCGTTCCAACGGCTACAGCTTCCAGATCGAGCTCACCCACCGCGTCTGGCGCCGGGGCATGCGAATCTCCGAGGTGCCCATCATCTTCACCGACCGCTTCCTCGGCACCTCCAAGATCTCACGGGAAATCGTCCGCGAGGCCTTGTGGATGGTTTGGAAACTGTGGCTGGAGAATGGACTCCGGAGGGAACCGGGGAAGAAGGAGTAGAGTGATCGGTGGTCGGTGATCGGTGGTCGGTGATCGGTGGTCGGTGATCGGTGGCCAGTGATCAGGTGTCTGTAGTCTTTCTGCATTCTGCCTTCTTCCTTCTTCCTTGGTCTTCACCTACGGGATCGCGACTTGAGTGTTCCGTAGTTCTTCCCAGCGCGTGATTCCGATGATGGGTAGGGCGAAGGCGAAGGCGTCATCGGCACGGGGCGTGTCGGCGCGGAGGAAGACGTCGTAGAGTTTTTTGCGCTCGCCCGGCGTGGCCACGCTGCCCGGGGCGCGCCGCCAGATTCCGAGATTCAATCCGCCTTCGTGGGCGTGGTCGACGTGGCGGTGCAGAATGAACGAGTCGATTCCGGGCAGGGCGGCCACCCGACGCCACGCATAGCAATAGGCCGCCGCCTGGATCGCCTCGCCGTCCGGACCGTCGGGGGTGTGAAACCCCTGCTCGCTGAGAATCACCCTGCGCGTTCGGCCCCGATACTGCAGTTCCGGACGCTCCAGGTAGACCATCAATTGATCCAGGTTGCGGAAGGTGATTCGGGGTGTGGTCTGCCAATCCCCCGTGGCCGAGGCATCCTTCCAGGTCCGGGGTTCAAAGAGGTTTTCCGGATACGGATGGAAGGCCACATTCCAGTCGAAATCTCCGCCCTCCCGGGCCCGACGGCTGAAGTAATCCAGAAAGGCCCGCCCGGGAAACGCCTGCTGGTCGTCACCTCCCGGGTACCGGAGGTTCCAGTGGTGTTCGAGGGACACGTACACCCGCGCATGATCGGAGGACTGCCGGACGGCCGCATGCACCACTCGAACGGTGCGCAGATAGTCATCGGCAAATTCCTCCAGACCCACCCGCCCCATGTTGGCCCAGAACCAGTGGGAGTTGACCTCGTTGCCCACGATCCAGTTCCAGACCCGTCCGTGGCGGCTGTCGGGACGCGACCAGCGGTCGGCAAGAAACTCCATCGAGGCCACCAGCCAGTCGCGCCCCTCGGACGTGGATGCCTGAAACGCGGAGAGATGATTGGGACAATTGGTGCTGTATCCCGGGTGCTGAAGAATGCGGCGCACCTCGGGATCGGCGCTGACGTAGTTGAGGAGAATCAGGGAAACGATCACCCCGTGCTCGGACAGCGGACGAATCTGCTGATCGAGCGCCTCCAGGTAGGATCGATGAAAACGGTAAGTCTTCCCCGCATGGTCCCATCCGGGGTTGTTGGTTCCGAGGCTCGGGTCAATCAACTGCGCCAGATTAAAATTCAGCGCCGCGTGCTTCACCCCCAGGGCCAAGGCGTCCTCCACCATCTGAACCTGGAGGCCCTTCTTGGACGCGGCCGGGGGAAAGGGCTGTGGATTGGGCGCCGCCGCCGCCGCCGTGAAAAGGCTCACCAAAGCGAGCAACGTCGCCGCGAGGCATTTCCTGAACTCTAAACGGAACATGAGGTTCAGACGCACGAAGGGCCCGCCAACTTCGAGGCATCGCCGGCCCGGCTACGTTGCCGCCGGCCGCGGCCACGAATCCAGCAACCGCCAGACGCGAAGCACCTCGGTAACGCTCCAGGCCTGCGCGTCGCAACCGCGCGCCGTGTGGGGCGCATCGCCATCCGCAATCTCCGGCAACTGTCCCAGACAGCCCTCCCCCATCAGGCGGTCCGCACTTCCCAGGTAGGCGCGAGCCGCCGCCCAGGCCAATCGATCTTCCGGATAAGCCCGGACCATCGCCTCGCAAAAGGCTGGGAAGGTCCAGGTCCAGGCAGTGCCGTTGTGATACGCGGGCTTTCGGCGGGTGTCCTCGTCGCCCTCGTAGTGCGGCCAGTAGGGATTGTCCGGATCATTCAGTAGGCCACCCTGATTTCCGTAAACGGGGCACCCCGGCACTACCGGAAGGGGTGCCAGGGAACGGAGGGCTCCGGGCACGACCAAGTATCGCGCCGCGGCCTCCACCAGACGGCGGGCGCGTTGGGCAAAATCGGGGTGCCGGTCCATCCCGAGGGCGACCACCAGCAGCGCGTTGCTTCGCAGGGCATTGCTGGGCGGAGCGATGCGCGCCGCCAGGTCCCGGGAGGCCAGCAGCACATCGGCATACCATCCATACTCGTCGAGCCAGAAGTATCGGTGGAGACTGTCCTCTGCCCGGTTGGCGAGATCGGCCCACGGCTCGCCCCGGCCTTCCCAGGGCTCCGCCCCCATTCGGCCCAACTGCCTCAGAAGCCGGATCCAGAGCGCCTGAATCTCCACCGGGTACCCCTCACGGGGCGTGCCTGCCGGATAGTTGGTGTCCATCCAGGTGAAATGACTGGGGCTCCACACCAGTCCGGAATCAGCGTCCACGCGGATGCCATTCGGAGTGCCCTTCAGATACCCGCAGGCAATGGACCGCAACACCGAGGCCAGGGTGCGTCCGTCGGCATCCACCGGGAGCGAGTAGATGGGAGAGCGGGCGGGTGCCAACGGATCCGCTCCCGCATCCAGTGCCGCCAACTCCTCCGCCACCACGCCGTACCACAGGGGCGCGTCCGTGGTGTCCCGATTGGAGGCATCCGCACCGTGGATGGAGTTCGGGAGCGTGCCGTCTTGCGCGAAACGTCCGAAGGTGATGAGCAGATCCCGCACGGTATCCCGCATGCCGGCCGCCAGCAGTCCGCGCGCAGCGATCAGCGAATCGCGTCCCCAGTCCAGAAACCACGGGTACCCGGCAATGACCGATCGGGTGTCTTCGCGCCGCACCACGAAGGCCTGGACAGACTTCACCAATTGGCGGGCGAATCCATCGATCACCGGAACGCCCGAAAGATCCACCGCCTCCCGCAGACGACGGACCCGCGCCTCCATGGCCCCGGCAATCGCCTCGCGATCCGGATCCGCGGATTCCGAGGTTCCGACCAGGGTGGCGTCGCCGCCCGCCAGGAGCGGGAGTTCAAACCATCCCGGACTGTACGCATCCCCTGACCCTTCCTGTCCGCGGCTGGCCTCCACGGGATGCGGAATGTTCATCGCCCATTCAGGATCGTGTTGAAAGCGCCCGGAAGGCGTCCACACCCGCAACTGACGCTCCGGTGCGGGCACAAACTCAAACCCGTCCGGAGACGCGGAATCACGACCCACACCCCGATTCACGGGTCGGACTGCGGTGTTGAAGAAATGGTCCGCGCCGGAATTGCGCTTCGTCTCCCAATGAAAATTGCGGTCTTCCAGATCCAGTCGGACGGTGAGCACGACACGCGCCTCCGGCTCCAGCGGACGCCCCAGCCGACTGACCCCGCGCTGTTGTTCCGGACGCAGAAAATCGAGAACAAAGGTGTTCTGGTCCTCGAGCAGATCGGCCAGCACATGGACCTCCACCGCGCGTCCATCGCCGGCATTGGCCACGAAGCGCCAGTGCGCCGGTGGACCGGGTTCAAAGGCCAGGAGGTTGTCGAAATTCAGCGGGGTGATAAAGCCGTCCGCATTGACCCAAACCCGGACCCGCTTGACCCACACGTGACGGTCCACCGGGACGCGGGAGTCGAGATTGGCCGCAAACAGGCAGTCATACTTGGAGCGGACCGTCCCCAGATTGACCCTCAGATGGCTCATGGCCCCCCGACCATTGGTCAGCAGAACGAGGGAATCCGGTGAACGGGGGAGTCCGGCGGCCCGGAAATCCGGATCAGCCGCGAGGGACCGCACCCGCCCAGACAGGTGACGCAGCGATCCATGGTACCGCTCAACCTCCAGCGTGGTATCGAAGGAGGCGCGTGGCGTGTGTGGCGGAAAACAGGCGACATAGCCGCCCTGGACCGGCACCGCTTCCGCCTGCCGCCCCAGGACTCCACCACCGGCCTGCCAGCGGGCGCGAAACGGCACCACATCCCGGACCAGGAGCCAGTGCCCGGGAGGAATAAGCGTGATGCGAGTGGCATCCGCAGACTGCCAGATCACCACGGGGCGATATCCGGTGGTGACCCCGGAGGCCCTGGCGAGCACTCCGGCGGCATCCACATCCACGGCATCCCCCAGCCGCGTCCAGGGCGTCCAGTCCTCCGGCAACTCCACGCCCTCTGCGCCCGATGCCCGGCCAAAGGCCGCAAGCCCCCAGTCAGCCCGCGCGCGGGCCCGCCGGTAAGCCTCGCCGGCCAGCCCCACGGGACGCGAGGTCGTCGCCAGGCAGTGCGCCGCCCCCGGCTCCAGGACCAGTTCCACCCAGCCCTGCGTGGCGCGTTCCCCGATCGCTGTCGCCGGAGAGCCCTCGCCGGCCAGCAGGTCCAGACGTCCACCGCCGAATGCGGCCCAGACATCGGGGGAGAGCTTGATGGATTCGGAGCGCCCGGGCTCGGTGTTCACCAAGACCAGCACCGAATCCAATCCCTCTGCAGAATCGCGACGCAGGGCATACACCGGCGAACCCGTCGGGCTGAGCCGCACCAGACGTGCGCCATCGACGAAGCAGGGGTGATCCAGGAGCAGATGATTCAGTCGGGATAACTCCGCCACCAGATTGGTCTCGCTGCCCCAGGCCATGCCCCGGGCGCTGTGCACGTTCACCTGCTCGGTCGCGGCCCATTCAACGCCGTTGGTGAATCCGAATCCGCCGCCGACGCTGGTCAGCGCGCACAGGCGGTTCCGCAAGCGCGACCAGGCCAGGTTGGGAGACTCGGGCGGCACTTCGCCGCGCTCCTGCGCGGCGAGACGCGAGTTATCATGCGTCTCGCTGTAATGGATCAGCGTCCCCGCCGAGGCGGAGGTGCGGAAAGAGTACTCCAAATACTCGCCGATCGCCTGACCGCCGAAGTTTTGGAACAGCTCACTGTAGGCCCACTGCATGCCGCCCTCCCCCAGGAGCGACTCCGTCGCCTCCCAGGATCCCCCCAGGCCCTCCAGCAGGAACACCGTGTCGGGAAACTCGGTCCGCACCCGTGCGGTGATGTACTGCCAGACGTGCGCAGGAATCTTGTAGCCGGCGTCGCAGCGGAAGCCGTCCACCCCGCGCCGGCACCAAATGAGAAAGGCCTCGGCCAGGACTTCCCAGAGATCCGGATGCCGCTGGTCGAGTTCCACCAGGTCCTCCCAGGTGACATCCCAGGCGCCCGGCGAGACGAACTCGCCGTCCGGACGCCGCACAAACCAGCCCGGGTGCTCCTCCCACAACCGGCTTCCCCAGCCGGTGTGATTGATCACCACGTCGAGCATCAGTCGCGCGCCCATGGAATGCACCGCATAGGCCAGTTCGGCGAACTGCTCGAGTCCGGTGCTCCGGCGGTCAAACTCCACCAGCGCCGGATCGATGGCGGTCAGGTCCTGAAGCGCGTACGGCGATCCGAAGCGTCCGAAGCGGGCCGAGGTGGTGGGGGTGGGGCTGATCGGCAGCAGGTGCAGGATACGACAGCCGAGTGTGCCCACGATGTGCGGCAGTTCGCGCATCAGACCGCGCAGGGTTCCGCTGGGTGGAATCACCGAGTAGCCCTGGTCGTCCAGGGATCGCAACCGGGCCTCCAGGGACGGATCCACGGTGACCCGTTTGGATTTCGACGGACCAAACATTCGCGGAAACGCGCAGTAGAGGATATTGCCGCTGCGGGTCCACGAGGGATGGACGCTGACCGCGACGTCCGGCCCCGCGGGCCAGCAGGGAGTTCCGTCCCCTTGGATGGCATAGGCCTTGGCCTTGAAGAATCCGACTTCGGAAAGCGGAAAATCAAAGCGCCAAACTCCATTGCCGACCTCCCGCATGGGAACATCGCGCCAGGAGGCGCCGGCCAGCGGCAGGCGCTCAAAGTGGGCGCGGATCACTTCATCGCGCACCCGATCAACCCGGCCCAGATTGGTCCGCAACCGCGCATGAAACCCCGGGGGAAGCCCGGAGAGGGTGAAGGTGAGAACGTCTCCGGCATGGCGGACCAACCGCGCGCCGGGTTCGGGGGACATGTTCAGGGGGACCATGCAGGCTGACGCCGGGCCAGTATTGCGGGCCGTGGGAACAGTCTCAAGCCGGCAGCGAGATTTCTCACGGCCCGGCGGCGGATTGCGCAACGACTCCCCGGCGTCCTCGACATCCCTGTCGTGGAACTCCCCTGCTTTCCACCAACCCCCTCGCCGGCGCACGTTCTGCGCCCCGTGCGGGTCAGACGGGTTTGGCGAACAGGCTGCTGATCGGTTGCCCGACGCCGTCGCGGGTCACGTAGAAGGGACGCTTCTCGATCTCGTAGGACAGCTTGGGTGAGATACCCAGGGCCCGATAGATCGTGGCGTGCAGGTCCTCGATCACCACCCGGTCCTTGAGCGTCTTGCAGGGACGCTCATCGGCGGTGATGCCGTGCAGATGCCCCTTCTTCACGCCGCCCCCAAAGAGCAGAACGCTGCCGGCGTCGGTAAAGTGCCGGTGCATGCCGTAGTGGGTGAGGGACTCGATCTTGTCGGGCACCGGGACCTGATCCTTGATCGGTTTGTCCGGCTTGCCCTCCTGCATCATGTCCCGGCTGAACTCGCTGGCGACCACGATCAGGGTGCGGTCGAGCATTCCGCGCTCTTCCAGGTCCAGCACCAGTTGGGCAATGGCGCCGTCAATCGCGTGCTTCATGTTGGCCAGCTTCTCATGGCCGTGCTCATGGGTGTCCCAGTTGAGGAACGGAATGTACTCGGTGGTCACCTCGATGTAGCGGGCGCCGGCCTCCGCCAGACGCCGGGCCAGCAGGCAGCCGAGTCCGAAGCGCTGGATGTTGGCCTTCTCGTAACTGCCCTCGCGGGTGAAGTCCCCGCCGAGGCGTTTGGAGAAATCCCAACCGCCCGGCACGTACTTGGCCACCGTCTCGGGCGTCTCCCGGCTGAGATCAAAGGCCTGCGCCGCAGAGGAACTCAGCAGACGGTTGGCGTTGTCCAGAGAGCGCAGCAGCGAGTCCTTCTGATACCCGCTTCCCAACTGTCCCACCGGGGACGCCTCCACCAGTTCCCGATAGAATTTGTCCCGACTGGCAAAGCGCGACGGACTCATGCCCCCGGGGGGAGTGACCACATCCTTGGCGGCGTCGGGAAAGGCGACGTTGAAGGGACCAAACTCGCTGCCCAGGAATCCCGCCGTGGTGAAGGCCTTGAGCTCCTCGCCCTCCCCGACGTCGAGACGCTGGCCGATGTTGATGAAGGCAGGCACGGCCGGATTCTTGGGTCCGAGGGTGCGGGCGACCACGGCGCCCAGATGCGGACAGGCCACGGACTGCGGCGGGGCGTATCCGGTATGCCAGTGGTATTGATGACGCGAGTGGAGGATGAATCCCAGATCGCCGGCCGTGTAGCTGCGGATCAGCGTGCCCCGGTCCATGACCTGCGCGAGCCGTTCCAGTCCCTCGCTGAAGCGGATGCCATCCACCGACGTGGGAATTGACGGGAAAGTGGAAAGGACGGTGTTGGGGTTCATGCCCTTCTCGAAGGGCGTGAACCGTTTGGGGTCAAAGGTCTCGGTGGCGGCCATGCCACCCCCCATCCACAGCACGATGACCGAGTCCGCCGTCGCCGGAAGCGACTCGACGGGCTCATTGCCCAGCAGCGCACGCGGGTATCCGGCGCCCAGGGCGCCCAAGGTGGCCGCACTGAGTGATTGGACAAATTCGCGGCGGGTGAAGTCTCGGGTGTTCATGGCAGTCGTCGTCGATAACGGTTCCGTCAAAGTGCTCGGTTTACAAGGTCCGGGTCGTGGGAATCCATGCCCCGTTCACTCAGGTCTTCAAAAGGTGAGTTGAAACTCCGGCAGCATGGCCACACTCCACAAGAGATCCTCAACGCCCTCGCGTCGCGGCTGAGATCCCACCAGTTCGACGGCCAGCGACAACTCGCGCGGGGTCGGGGGACGGGACAAGGCCTGGGCGAAGACGCGGGTCGCCAGCGTGGGACCGTCGGCGCCGGTGGACACCAGACGTTCCGCCCCCTGCTGCAGCAAGCGGGACAGCGTATCCCCATTGGTCAGTTCCAAGGCCTGAATGGTCGTGGGTGTGGATTGACGGACGGTGGTGACCTGTTCCCGGTTCGGACGTCCCAGCGCCAGCGCCAGGGGATCCGCTCCAGTCAGGGAGGCGCGGACCTGTCCATACACCGGGCGTCCCGCCACACTTTGGGCCAGCGCCTCGCCAATGTTCCAGGGTCCCAATCCGGGGGGTCCAAGAACGTGGGCGCTCGTCCAGGTCACGGCAGCCGAAGACTCCTGGGTAGCCTCCACCCGGTTGGTGGTGGCGAGCCAGGTCGCATCCGACGCCACATCCCACACCCGCTCGCCTTCCCCCTGTCGGGTCCGGAGTTTGAGATAGGCCAGCACCCCGGCGGGATTGGGTTCGTCGCCGCCGTTGACCGCTTCCAGGGTGACCACGTTGGTTCCCGACTTCAGCGCCTTGCGCACATCATAAACGCCCGGGCGACTCCAATCCGACGACTCGGCACCCCGGACGCGGGCTCCGTTGACGAATACCCGCACCGAGTTGTCGGCATGGGCAAAGAGCGTGGCTTCGGAGGGCACCGCCTCCAGAACCAGGGTACGGCGAAACCAGTTGGTGCCGGGTGCCACTCCGGTGGCGCCGTGGGGATCCGACCAAATCCAAAACGCCTCGGCGGGCAGGGGACGGGCAGCGCCGGGTTCGACCAGCAGCGCATCGAGACCGCCCTCCGGTTTGTCCTGCCAAACCCCGGTGACCGAACCCAGCGCATCGCGGAACTGCTCGGCGGTGAGCCGACGAATCCCGGGGCCGTGGAAGACAAAGGCCGGATCCGGCTTCTCCGGCAGGCTGACCGCAGGAAGCTGATACGCACGGGAGGTGAGAATGAGCTCCAAGGTGCGCTTGAGATCCCAGCGGTGAGCCACGAGGTCCTCGGCCAGCCAGTCCAGCAGGTCCGGATCCCACGCTTCGTTCTGCATGACGTCGAGGGGTTCCACCAGGCCGCGTCCCAGCAGGCGGGCCCACAGGCGGTTGACCACGGTGCGGGAAAGGCGGCCGTTGTCGGGTCCGGTGATGATGCGGGCCAGCTGCTCCAGACGGTTGGTCCGCGGGGCCGAGGCGTCCACGGAACCCAACTCGGGAAAGAGGAATTTGAGCGGGGCAAACTTCCCGGTGGGCTTGTCGCATAACACCATTTCCAGTTTCTCGTCGGCATAGATCCCGGCGAGTCCGTAGGCGTCGCTGAGCTGCCAGTCGTCAATGAACGAGTCATGGCAGGAGGCACACTTGAGGTTCACTCCCATGAGGACCTGTCCGATGTTCTGCGCCGCCTGCATGGACGGGGTCATGGAGGCATTCACCGTGCCCCTCCACACGATGCCGCGGCTGAAGCCCTCGCTGGCCTCGGTGGGATTCACCAGTTCGCGAACGAACTGATCGTAGGGCTTGTTGTCGCGCAGGGCGGCATAGAGCCAGGTGCTGATCTGCTTCCGTCCGCCATCGATGTATCCGGTGCCCCGATAATCGTTTCGCAGCAGATCATTCCAGAAGGTCAGCCAGTGCTGGGCGTAGCGCGGATTGTCCGCCAGCAGACGGCGCACCAGACGCGCGCGCTTGTCCGGTGCAGGATCGGCCACGAAGGCCATGAGATCCTCCGGGGAGGGCAACAGTCCGACGACGTCCAGCCAGACGCGCCGGGCAAAGAGCCGGTCATCCACCACCGCTGGGAACGAGGCCCCGTGGCGTCCGGCATAGGTGTCGAGCAGCGCATCCAGAGGTTGCGCGGCCGATGCCGCCGGGAGTAGCGGACGCCGCGGACGCAGGTTGCGGTCGGGGGGCTTGGCGAAGGTGATTTCCGCCGGCCATTTCAACCCCTGATCCACCCAGGCCCGCAGCAATCCCACCTGCTCGGCCGTCAGCTTGGTCCCCTTCTGCGGCATGATCTCATCGGGATCCGTGCCGGCGACGAGATGGATCAAGCGGCTCTGGGCGCTGCCGCCGGCCGCCAGGGCCGGGCCTGATTCACCGGGTTGGAGAAAAGTTTCCCGAGTGTCCAGCCGCCAGTCCCCCTTGGACTTGCCGCGTCCATGACACTTCACGCAACTCGCCTCCAGGATGGGCTGGATGTCGCGGACAAAATCCACCGGCCGCGTAGCCGCGGCCGGAAGCTTGGCGACGGCCTCCGCCGACGGCGGAGGGGCGGCGCACCATCCCCGCGGCAACAGCGCGAGAACGAGGGCAGCGGAGAGCCGGAAGCGCGGGGCGAACATGCGCAAGAATTACGAGCCCCTTACCGGAACCGCGAGGGAAATTAGGGCGGCGGGCGCCGTAGGCGATAGCCGATAGCCGATAGCGGAGGAAGGCAGAAGGCAGAAGGCAGAAGGCAGAAGGCAGAAGGCAGAAGGCAGAAGGCAGAAGGCAGAAGGCAGAATGAAGAATGGAGAATGGCCACTGACCACTGACCACTGACCACTGACCACCGACCACTGACCACCGACCACCGACCACCGATCACCGCCCCCTCAATACCCGGCCGCTTGTCCGTCCTTGCGGGATTCGGTGGCGCCGATCCAAACGCGATTGGTGCGGTCCCACATCACCGCCTGGTAACCGCCATAGGCGCTGCTGCGGCGGGTGAGGATGCGGTGTCCGCGGCCCTCCAGGGCGGCGACGCTCTCCGCAGAATATCCGGGCTCCAAATAGACCGTTCCTCCGTCCTTCATTTCGTGGCCGTCGGGGTCGCTGGATCCAGAGTGATAAATGCGCGGGGCGTCGCCCGCCGCCTGCAGACTCATGCCATGGTCCAGGAGATTGACCAGAATCTGCACATGCCCCTGAGGCTGCATGTCCCCGCCCATCAGCCCGAAGGCCATCAACGGCTCCCCGTCCCGCGTCACAAACGCCGGGATGATAGTGTGGAAGGGACGTTTGTGGGGGGCGTAGGTGTTGGGACGCCCGGGCGTGAGGTCAAAGGCTTCCCCGCGATCCTGCAGCGAGAACCCCAATCCGTGGGCCACCATGCCGCTGCCCATTCCCCGGAAATTGCTCTGAATGAAGGAGACCATCATGCCGCGCTCGTCGGCGACGCACAGGTAGATGGTGTCGCTGGTCTTGAGCGCCGGCAGACCAGGATCATCCTGCAGGGCGGCGTGATCGGGATCGATTAGCGGACGTCGCTTGTCCGCATACGCCTTGGAAGCGAGCTCCGCCACCGGCGTCTTGAAGAACTCCGGATCCGCGTAAAGCCGGGCCCGGTCCGCGTAGGCGAGTTTCTTGGCCTCGATGAAAAGGTGCATCGCCGAAGGACTCCCAAATCCGGCGGCACGAAGATCAAATCCCTCCAGCAGGTTCAGCATCTGCAGCACCGACAGCCCCTGCCCGTTCGGGGGCAACTCCCAGACCTCATGCCCGCGATACCGGGTGGTGATGGGTTCCACCCAGTTGGACGTGTGATCGGCGAAATCCCGTTCCTCCAGGAAGCCTCCTTGGGTGCGCAGAAACTCCACCAGAGTGCGGGCGATGGCGCCTCGATAAAAAGCGTCCCGTCCGCCCTTCGCGATCTGCGAGTAGGTCTCGGCGAGCTGGGGATTTTGAAACCGTTCACCCAGGCGCGGGGCCCGTCCGGACGGCGCGTACAGCGCCATGACATTGGGATACGACTCCAGCAGACGAAGGTTCTCAGCCCACGCCTCGGCAATGATCTCGGTGACGGGGAATCCCTCCCGGGCGTAGGCAATGGCCGGCGCCAGGTTGGAGGCCATGGGGCGCCGGCCAAACTTCCCGTGCAGCGCGAACCAGCCGTCCACACATCCGGGAACCGTGACTGGAAGCGGTCCGTAGGACGGCACGAAGGCCAGTCCGCGCCCCCGCAGTTCCTCCAGGGTGAGGGAGTAGGGAGAGCGCCCGCTGGCATTGAGTCCGTGCAATCGCCGGGTGTCCGGATCCCACACCAGCGCGAACAGATCCCCGCCGATGCCGCAGCTCACCGGCTCCATCAATCCCAGGCAGGCATTGGCGGCAATGGCCGCATCCACGGCGGATCCGCCCGCTTTCAGGACCTCAAGCCCCGCCTGCGTGGCCAGCGGATGGCTGGTGCAGACCATGCCATGCGGGGCGAGCACCTCGGAGCGGGTGATGTAGCGTCCGGCCACCGGCCTCAGCGATTGAGAGAGCGCGGCGAGCGGCAGCATGGCCGCAAGAATCCACGGGATCGGACGAATTGCCATGGAGGATCGGTATCCCTTCGCGGGCTTTGTCGCACGCGGGAAATCCGAACGCCCCGGAATCACTGCAGGGGCAGGAAATCCACCTTGGCGCTCAGCTCCGGGGTGAGAAAGTGGTCCGGTTTTCGGATCTGCACCTTGATCTGCAGCGTTCCCTTCTGGCGGCTGGCTTCGGGCGCCATCTCCGCCACCACGCCCTCATACTTGCGGTCCGGATACGCCTCGGGACTCACCACGCATTTCTGTCCGAGCGACACCTTGGCCAGATCGGACTCGTTGAGATCGATCTCCACCTGGAGATCGGCGGGATCCGCCACGGCCACCAGCGACGTGCTGGGGCCCCGGGTGCCGCCGAAGGTCTGCGGACTCACCAGCTCACCCGGATCCACCAACTTCTCCAGCACCACTCCGTTTACTGGCGACCGAATGGTGCACCAGTCGATGTAGGTTTCGATCACCTGGCGCGAACCCACCAACTGCTGCAACTGCGCCTCGGCGGAGCGGACCTGCAGGCGGGCGTCGTCCAGCACCTTGCCCATCTCCACCTTCAGGCGGAACAGTTCCTCGGCGCGGCGCAGGTCCAGTTGCGCCCGTTCAATGCCCACCTGGGCGGCGGCGATCTGCCCGTTCACTTCACTGAGTCGCGCGAGGTACTCGGACGTATCGAGCAGGACCACCACCTGGCCGTTGGTGACGGCATCCCCCTTCTTCACGCCGATCCATTTCACCTGTCCCATGAACCGAGGACTGATCTCAATGCGCTCCCGGTTCACGATGTAGCCACTGACCGTGAGCAGGGATCCCTCGACCCGACCAAACGACGGCGGCGGGGCGTTGGTCCCCGTGGCTGCCGGAGATCCGGTGGCGCGGGCGGACCCCGCCGACGTGTCGGACTTCGCGGCGCGCGCCTTGAGTTCCGCGTCGACCCGGGCCTTGGCGACCTCCTTGTTGGACATCATTCCGGTGCGGATGGAATCCGCGCTCCGCGGCACGGCGAACCAGGCAACCGTGGCGGTGATCACTGCGACTCCGCCGAAGATGAGCCATACGGGTCCGCGCGGACGCCGCTTCTGGTCCGAGGCGATGCGGAGACGTTCGAGTTGGTCGTTGTTCATACGGATTTCAGGGCGGAGATCACCGGCAGACGCGAGGCGCGCAGGGCGGGAAGAAAGCTTCCCACCACCCCGATGACCACGGAAAAGAGCAGTCCGAGTCCCACCAGGTCGGGCGTCACCCGGAACTGGAACACCGTCTCGGCAAAGGATTGAAAATCCATGGTGCCGAAGAAAACCCCCCGCACCTGCACATAGAAATTCAGCGCCAGGGCAATGGCGCATCCGAGAACGCCGCCCATCAACGCCACCAGGGTTCCCTCGATCATGAAGCACATCACCACCGCCCGCCGGGAATAGCCCAGCACGCGGAGGGTTCCCACCTCCCGCGTCCGCGCCGCCACGCTGGCGTACATGGTGTTCATGGCCGCAAACACGGCGCCGATGGACATGGCCACGCCGAGAATGCCGCCCAGGATCTTGAAGGGCATGGCGGTCATGGTCTGCTTGGCGTAGTAGCCGGTCTCCGATTCCGCCCGCAGTGCCAGCCGCTTGTCGGTTTCCAGGCGCGCCACAATGTTGGAGGCCGCCGCGGCGTCCCGCGGACGCAGCAGGACGCTGGAGTACTGATCACGATCAAAGATCGAGCGCGACTCGTCTGCATCCATCCAGGCTTCGGAATCAAAGGCGCTGCCCTGTCCGTCGAAAACCCCCACCACAGTGAGGTGGTCCGGTCCCGCCTTGAGCGTGCCGCCGATTTCGAATCCCTCGAACCGTCCGGACAGCCGCCGGGACACCACCACCTCCCGCTTCCCGGGCGTGAACCACCGTCCCTCGACCAGGCTCACCTGCGGGCGCAGCTCCATCCCGCGCGGGGTGACCCCGCGCAGCAGGGTGTTGGCGTCGCCCGCGCCGGCGCGGCGCGGCGCATTGACGATCATCACCAACTCGGCGGACACCACCGCCTCGCCGCGCTCGTTGCGGTCGATTTCGTCGAAGTACTGCAGGGTGCGAAACTGCTCCCGGGTGACGAGGCTTCCCGACTCCGCCTGCGATCCCTTGCGCACCACCAGAATGTTTCGCGGGTCCCCGGTGTTGCCGCTGGTGGATTCGATGCCCCGGGCCAGGGCGCGCAAGAGGACAAAGACCGAAACCACCGCCGCCACCCCCAGCACGGTGAACACGGTGGTCCTCCAGCGGACGACGACATTGCGGAAATTATAGCGAAGGGGCAGGGCCATTGGAGAGGGGGATCAATCGAGGGTCTTCAGGCCGTCCACCACACTCATCCGCGCCACCGCCAGCGACGGGCCGATCGCCGCCAGGATTCCCAGAACCGCCGCCACGATGGCACCGGAGGCCATGATGCGCGGGGTGACTTCAAAGTAGAGCAGGAACCCATTGGTCATCTTCTGCAGGTCCAGGAAGGTCCAGAGCGCCCAGGCACCGCCAATGCCCACCAGCGCCCCGAGGGCCGCCAGGCCAAAGCTCTCCGCGAGTATGAACGAGAACAGGTCACGCCGCCGGAAACCGAGCGCCTTGAGAATGGCCAACTCCCGGAAGCGCTCGCGGATGGCCATGCTCATGGTGCTCACGGTGACCAGCATCAGGGTGAACACCACCACCCCGCTGATGGAAAGGGTCAGCACCTTGACGTTCCCCAGCATGCTGATGAACCCCATCTGAAAAGCCCGCTCGCTTTCGGCGCGCACCTCGGCGGTGCTGTTCTCAAAGGCCTGGTTCACCCGCGCAATGACGTCGTTGGCGACCTCCGCCGAGGCCACCCGCAGGTACCAGGTACCCACCGTTCCCGGATCGCCGTTCAGTTCATCGAGCAGCTTGTGGTGAAAGAACACGCCCCGGTCGTCCACCGTTCCCTGAAACACCGCGGCAATCTTCAGGTCGAGGTCCACCGGATAGAAGGTCCCGGTGAACTTCATCTTGTCCCCGATCTTCAACCCGTAGCGCTTCATGGTGTCCGCACCCACAAAGCAGGAGTTCCGGTCCTTGATGAACTCGTCATAGGAACCATCGGAGATCCGCCCCTCCACCAGCAGTCCGCGAAAGCGCGCGGGATCGACGGCGAACTGGGCGAAACTGGTCATCTCCTCGCCCTTGTAGTTGCCGCCAAAGTAGGTGAAGGGGGAGACCGCGACGACACCGGGAATTTTCTCCACGGTGGCCAACTGTTTCGCAGGAAGCGGCTGGGCGAGGGACACCTTGTTGCGCGCGATGATGCGCAGCGAAGCGCCCTCCGACTCCGGGGGAACGGTGAGCTCGCGCTGCAGCGTCAGCAGCGTCACCAGCAACCCGCAACTGCTGGCCACGCTGAGCACGGTGAGGGTGGCGCGGCGCTGGTTGCGGACGGCATTGATCAGGACAAACGAAAACGGGCCGAGCCCGAACCAGCGCACCCAGAGGCGGGCCAGTCCGCCCAGCCAGGTCATGGGACTCAGCAGCGAAAGAACGTGGCCGATGCTTTGGAGAATCCCCTTCATGACGGCACCGAGTCCCGGGCCAGTTCGCCCTTTTCCAAGTGAAGCTCGCGGGTGCCATACACCGCCGCCTTGGGATCGTGCGTCACCATGATCACCGTCTTGCCGGCGTCCCGGCTGAGGCTCTGGAGAATCCCCAGGACATCCTGCGCCGAACGCGCGTCCAGATTACCCGTCGGCTCATCGGCCACGATCAGCGCGGGATCAGTGACCAGGGCGCGGGCAATGGCCACGCGCTGCTGCTGTCCGCCGGACATCTGGTCCGGACGGTGGTGTCCGCGGTCCGCCAGGCCGACCAAGCCCAGGGCAATCTCCACCTGCTGCCGTCGCTCCTTCCGTCCGAGGGCGGTCAGCAGCAGCGGCAGTTCCACATTCTCGTGCGCGGTCAGCACGGGGATCAAGTTGAAGCTCTGGAACACAAATCCGACGTTCTGATTCCGCCAGTCCGCCAACTGCGATTCATTGAGGTTGGCCACGTTGATCCCCTGCACGCGGACCTCGCCCGAGGTGGCGCTGTCAATTCCGGCAATGATGTGGAGCAGCGTGGACTTTCCGGAACCGGACGGCCCCATGAGCACCACGAACTCCCCGGCGGAGATGCCGAGGGAAACCCCGTTCAACGCGATGACGTTGATGTCGCCCTGCCGGTACACCTTGGAGAGGTCGCGAATGACTACGATGGGTTCCGCCATAAAGCCGCGCAGTGTTAATCCACGGGAGGCGCGAACGCAATCGGACCGTGGTTTTTGGTAAGCCTCACGCAGAGTACCGCGAAGGCCGCAGAGGAGGGTTGGGAAGGGAATCGGAAGCGCATCACTCCAGATTTTATGAGTCGATCCTCTGGGACACCCGCTACCTCCACCCGACAATCGACAACCATCACTTGCCGACAAACTTCCGAATCCGAAGCCAGTAAACCAGATCCTGACTCCAGGGATGCGCCGCGGCGAACTCCGGGGGCTTGGCGCTCAATCCGATTCCGTGCCGTCCCAATTCGTAGAGGTGGAGGTCGAAGGGCACCCGGTGACGCCGCAGCGCTGCGGCGAACTCCAGCGAGTTTTCCACCGGAACCGCGGAGTCCTCCCCGGTGTGCCAGATGAAGGCCGGGGGTGTCTGCGGGGTGACCTGCTTCTCATTGGAGAGGAGCTCCACCAACGCCTCGGAAGGCTCGGGACCCAGAAGATTGTCGCGCGATCCACGGTGTCCCAGGGGACCCATCGAGATGACCGGATAGCAGAGGATGCCCAAGTCGGGACGCGAACTCTCCCGGTCCACCGGATCCTCAGCCTGGGGATTCCCGGCGTCGAAGTGGGTCATCAGGGTGGAGGCCAGATGTCCGCCGGCGCTGCTGCCCATGATGCCCACACGCTGGGGATCCACTCCAAAGGAAGCGGCCTGCTGACGCGTCCAGCGCACGGCGCGGGCGGCGTCCTGCAGCATCACCGGATGCCGGTAGCCGTGGGAACCGAGCCGGTAGCGGACCACAAAGCAGGTGACGCCGTACCGATTGAGAAACAGCGCATAATCCTGGCCCTCATGTCCGGCCAGTCCGCCGTAGCCTCCCCCGGGAAGAATCACCACCGCGGCACCGGTGGCGAACCCGGCATCGGGAACATACGGCGTGACGGTTGGAATGTCGTGCTCTGAGGTTCCCAGAGCCCCCGGGGCGGCGCCGGGCCAGAGCGGTTGCGGACTGCGGACTTCGGCGAGGGAGGAACCGGCGAAAAGCGAGAACATCAGGCACAGGGCAGGGAGTTTCATCGAAGGCGCGCCAGATTGCGGACGCGGTCGCGTGACAGGCAAGCGACGATGTGGGTTTCGGCGTTGACTTGACCGCACGTTCGGCGACAACTCCGCGCGGTCGCTGAGACGTTCGTGCCGGGATCCACCGTACTGTCCGGAGGGCGGAAATGTCCTCCCGGTTCAGTGGCTGCAGGTCGCAGCCAACCGGTCCACGTTCAACGGATCAGCGGCCGATGTGCGTTGTGTTATGGAAAGCAATCGGCGGCTGTTTGTAGGCAACCTTCCCTATCAGGTCGTGGATCGGGACCTTGAAGACCATTTCCGTCCGGCCGGGGTGGTTACCAGCGTCAATGTCATGCTCGACCGCGAAACGGGCCGCTCACGCGGGTTTGCCTTTGTCGAGTTCAGCACCCCGGAGGAGGCGGAGAAAGCGGTGGAACTCTTCCAGGGCAAGGAACTCGCCGGCCGGCAACTCACCGTCAACATCGCCCGCCCGCGCGAGGAGCGCTCAGGTGGTGGCGGCGGCGGTGGTGGTGGTGGCGGTGGCTATCGTGGGGGTGGCGGTGACCGTCCCCGCGGAGGTGGCGGGGGTGGGGGCGGCGGTGGAGGCGGATGGCGCGGCGAACGGGATCGCGGCGAACGGCCCTGGAGTCGGGATCGCGAATAGCGCGGCGGGATGCCCATTGCCTGCTCGCCTCTCTCGCAGCCGTCGAAGCCGAATGGGCGGTGGAAGGCGTCCCTGATCTCGCTCCGCCAGAGGACCTCGAATTCATTCGCGGGCATAAACGGTTTGACTCTCCCTCCGGCCCTTCCTAGCGTGCCGGCAGACAACTTCCACTATGGCTGATCCCACCACTCCGGGCGCGCCCGCGCCGGCCCCCGAGCCGCCCAAGGCGGCCGATGCGGCCCAGAAGAAACAGACTGTCCGCATCAGCCTTCCGCCCAAGCCGGCGGCAGGTCCCTCCATCAAGATCCCGACGCCCGGCGCTCCGGCAGCCGCCCCCGCGGCAGCGCCTGTGGCCCAAACGGCCTCGGCAGCCCCTCCGGCCTCGGCAGCTCCGGCACCCGCCCGCCCTGCGGCGGCTCCCATTGCTGCCGCCAAGCCCGCTCCGGCTCCGGCAGCCGCTCCCCGTCCGGCGGCCGCAACCATCAGTCCGCTGGAAATCGGTCTCGCGTTCGCCACCGTGGCGATCGGTGTCGGCATCATCCTGCGCCTTCTGACCCTGGTTCCCGCGGCCTCCTAAATCATGGCTTCCCCTCATATCGTCACCATCACCGCCGCCAACTTCCCCCAGACGGTCGGCGCGTCGCCGGTCCCTGTCCTGGTGGACTTTTGGGCGGAATGGTGCGGCCCGTGCCGGATGATCGCTCCCCTCCTGGATGAGTTGGCCAACGAATATGCCGGCAAAGCCATCATCGGGAAGGTCAACGTCGATCAGGAGCAAAGTCTCGCGGTCGACTACGGCATCTCTGGCATTCCCGCCCTGCTCCTGTTCAAGGGGGGCGTGGTGGTGGGTCAAATGGTGGGACTTCGTCCGAAGTCTGAGCTGAAGAAGGCTCTCGACAGCGCCATCGCCGGCTGATTCCGCCCCTTCTGCATCAGCGGTTCAAAAACGCCCGCCGGTTTCCCGGCGGGCGTTTTGTTTGCGGGCCTATCCGCAAGGATTCCGTCGCAGGGCGGCGGCGGCCGGACGCCTCACCGATCCACTCAGTGCCCGGACACCAGGTGAACATTGCGCCTCGTCGGGCCGTGGCTAACGTCACGCTGATTCATGTGGCGTCTCCTCCAGATCCTGTCCGTTCTTGTTCCGCTGGCGGCTCGAGCCCAGGTCGTCATCAACGAGATCCACTACGATCCGGCGGATCCGACCCGGCAGGAAGAATTCATTGAGTTGCACAACGCGGGTTCCCTGCCCGTCGATCTGGGGGGCTGGCGATTGGAGGATGCGATCGAGTTCACCTTTCCAGCGGGAATCTCGATTCCCGCCGGTGGTTTCCGGGTGGTGGCGCAAAACGTCAACCACTTCCAGGCGAAGTACGCCCAGGTTCCTCTGGGGCCCTGGACCGGAACTCTCCGCAATCGCGGGGAACGAATTCAACTGCGGGATGCTGCGGGTCGGGTCGTCGACCCAGTTTCCTATGGCGCCGGCTTCCCCTGGCCCACGGCGGCCCGCGGGACGGGCTCCAGCCTGGAGCTGCTGCATCCCTCACTCGACAATGACCTGGGCGGTTCCTGGCGGTCGGGTGCCGTGCGGGAACTGATCCCGCAGGGTTCAGCCGGATGGCGCTATCGTCCCGGCACCACGGAGGCATCGGTGCCGGTGGATGCCTGGCGGAGATCGGAGTTCGTGGAGGACGGGACCTGGCAAACCGCCGAACGTCTGCCGCTGGGTTACGGAGAACCCGACATTGCCACCCCCCTAACGGGAATGCAGGGCGCCTACTGGTCAGTCTTTTTACGAAAGGCGTTTGTTCTGCCTTCGGGCGGAATTCCGGGGAGCCTGGCCCTGAGACTGCGGGTGGATGACGGCTGTGTGGGTTGGATCAACGGCATTCCCATAACGCCCTCCCTGCGAACCAGCGGAACCCCGGTGTTCAATGGAGGCGCCGCCGGAACCGGGTTCACCACCGAGAATGCCCCCGAGCCGGCGGCGTTCACGGAGTTCAGCCTGGATTCGTCCCAATTCAGACTTCGCGAAGGAACCAATCTCCTGGCGCTCCAGGTGTTCAACACGTCGCTGAGCAGTTCGGATCTGTTGATGGATGCCGAACTGGTGGCCGGCTCCAGCGCGGGAACGCCGGGGGCCACCAACTCCGTGTACG
>JBDKKE010000108.1:0-2701 GCA_039796255.1 Verrucomicrobiota bacterium
CGTAGCGGAAGAGCTCGGCACCCAGGGCGAGTGCTGGCACCTGGTCGAGGAACTTCTCGAAGCTGGGCGGCGCCCCGGCGGGGGTGGGGAAGCCGATGAAATTCAGGCCGGTGGTGGTCCAGTCGTAGCGCGGCAGGACGGGCTTGCCGACGAGATCCCAGACCACGTTGGCGTTGCCCGTATGATGGACCAGATAGGCGGCGTTGGGCCGGAGTTGGGTGAAGGTGTCGACATTGCCCGGGGAGCGGTTCCACACGGCCCACTGGGTGTTGGGCGTGATGGGCTCCTGGGGGCTTTTGACGAACTGGAGCTGCGAGGCCGGAGTCTGCCAGAGCCAGATCTCATCGATCGTGCCAGTGGAGCCGAGGAGCGTGTCGAGGGACACATGCGACGCATCGACGTGCAGGTAGACCGCATTCCACCCCGGCTGCAGCGTCATGGACTGGGTCTGCCACTGGGCCTCGGCGGTGAGGCCACAGCACGCAGTCAAGGCGGCGGCAAGGCTGCGAAGGCGGAGGGAAGATTTGGTCATGGCTTACGATAGAAGTACCAGGCGCTTTGAGGCGTGAGCCGCTCCAGGCTGCCTTGCAGCGTGGTGGCGTTGCGTCCGCCGAAGAGGATCATTTCCGAACCCGTCCAGACGGACGCGGCACCGCTGCGGGCCACCGGCGATCCGGGATTGTCCAGGGTGCGCCACGTATCGGTGGCCGGGGTATAGGCCGCACCACCGGACGCGGCCCCGGAGGCGGTCAGGCCGCCGACCAGCACCCATTCGGATCCGGTCCAGGCTCCGGCCGGCAGGCTGCGGGCCGACGGGGCGCCCACCGCGGAGATCGGGGTCCAGAGGTCCGTGATCGGGTCATAGGCGGCCCCGTCATTCAGCGGCGTGCCGAAGTGGTGCCCGCCCCAGACCAGCAGGCGCGTGCCGGTCCAGACCGCGGCATGGCCCTCGCGGCCGGAAGGCGCGCCCACCGTGCTCATGGCCTGCCAGGCGGTCGGGGTGCCTCCAAGGCAGAGCAATTGGCCGCCGGACTGATCGTATCCGCTCGTGGACATTCCACCCCACACCAACCAGCGATCACCGGCCCAGACTCCGGCGGCGGACATCCGCGGCACCGGTTCGTTGGCCACCGGCAGCCCTTCCCAGGCATCGGTGCCCGGGCGGTATTGGGCTCCAGCGGCCGCCAAAGTGCTTCGATTCCGACCGCCCCAGACCAGCATTGCGCTGCCGGTCCAGACGGAAAGGTGGGAGTCGCGCGCCGTGGGGGCGTTGACGCTGCTCACGGGGCGCCACGACTGGGTGGCCGCGCCATGGCGGGCGCCGGTGTCCACCGCCGCGCTGCCGGAAAACCCACCCCAGACGATCATCTCCGTCCCGGTCCAGACCGCCGTGTGTCCACTGCGGGCCGTGGGCGCATCGAGCGGGGAAAGGATCGTCCAGCCATCGGTATCCGGCTGATAGGCACCCCCGGAGAGGGAGTACTGCGCCCCACCGAGGGATCCGCCCCAAACCCACATTTCCTGCCCGGTCCAAATGGCACTGTGCCCTTCGCGAGCGCTCGGAGCATCGACCCCGCTTCCTCTGACCCAGGCCGGAGCCGGGATGCCCCCCGCCCGGGTCAAGCCCTGGGCCAGCAACACCGGATCAGCCGGCAGGGCCGACGCCAGAAGGCTACCGGAGGCGGACCCACTGCTGGCCTCCAGAGCGATCACGCGCGAACTGAGCGCAAGGATCAGGCTGACCAACGCGTCGTTGGTGCCCACCAACCGCGTGCTCAGGACATTGCTTACGGTCGTTGCCGAGACGCCCACGTCCGTCACGCGGGTGTTCAACGTGCCGATCAATCCCGCCAGAACATCGTTCGTCGCCACCAACCGGTCGGAAAGGGAGTTGCTGACCGACAACACATCGGACGTCCGCGCGACATTCCCGCTCAGCCGACCGTCAGCCAGGGTGCCCGTGGTGAGAGCTCCAGCGTCACCGGAACCAGACAAGGCATGCAGCGCATAGGGCACCGCCGTGATCGCCTGCCGCGGCGCAAACACAGACAGGGCCACCCCAGTCCCGCTCGGCCGGGCCGCCATTTCCAGCCAGCGGGCGGTCCCGTCAAACGCGGCGTTCCCAAAGTCCAGCGCCACCGTGAACAAACCGTTGGTCACTTCAACCGGCGTCAGCACCAGTTCAGGGCCGACCCGGTTGCCTACCGTCAGACTGTCGAACAGCCGGAAAGTCAGCTCATAGTTGCCGTTCGCCAGAGCCGTTCCGTCCACCAGGCGCCCCTGATACGTGAACGGCAGCGCCAGTGCCCGGACAAACAGCAAACTCATCAGCGCCGCGCAGAGCGCGCGACGAACGGAACGGGGAAGGAGGCGGCGCATGGGGAAAAGGCAAGACCGTCGGCGTGGCTTTCAGCATTTCCGTCAACTGGCCCAAGGCTTCCTTGGCCAGACACCCGGATGCACCGGCGTCCAGCGACTGATAGGAATTGGGTTTATTACTGATACTACTGATCGCCGCGAGGCGGTTTTGGAGGGCTCAACCAAGTTTTTTGGTGCTTTTGAGACTTTTTTAACCACTAACAACTACTCTTAAAAATCTTAAAATAAGTAAGCAACTACTAATGTTAGGAATTTGGTTTTTGCCCTTCGCCGCCAGAAGATCATCAATGCACAGGTGAGTACTCTTCTGAATATACTCTAC